>NZ_CP077080.1:2402920-2703285 GCF_019141525.1 Pseudomonas alvandae | reverse complement strand
GAGGGCTGAGCCGCTCATGCCCAAGCCCCTCGGATTTCAATATTGAATAATCAGGTTATCGAGATCGTAGACGCCACCGCCCTGTGTGACGTCGACGCGGTGCACAATGCGCAGCGCACGGTTGTCTTCAGGCAACTCACTGCGGGGCGCCAAACCGCTGAGTAGCAACGCCCTGTTGTCGATGTTGAATTGGGCGTTCAACGCCGGCACGGCCGCAACGGCCTTCCAGAACGCACGCTTGAACAGATCGAAACGCTCGAAGACTTGCCCGCGCAATGGGTCGGCGACCGATGCAGGGACCGAAGCGCCCTGGCTGCTCAAGGCCTGCGTTTGCCAGTCGTCAGCCTCCGCGCGTCCTTCTCCGCTCACGGCACCCGGACCATCCCGACGGTCATTGAATATTACATAGACCGGCTCCAGGCCGGACTTCGGTGGAAACACCACGACATAGTCATCGAATCGCACCTCTTCGACGGAGTCGAACGAGGCCAATTCCGGCACCGGTGATGAACGGACAGACCCCGTGGAATCGAGCCTGTCCTGCTTCGATGCCGTCGACGCCTCCAGGCCACTGGGGTACGTCCACTCGATCATGTCGGGCTGCGGGCCATCCGTTGTAAAACGATAGGCCCTCTCGTCCTCATGCCAGACGGCCGGCCTGACGCGCACCCTCCCGGGCAAAAAACCGCCGCAGGGAGTGATATAGACCTCGAAAAGCTCGCGTATTGCTTTTAACCCATACGACAGGCTGGCGGGTTTCACGGCAACCGTCGTGGTGCTCATCCGCAGCGGTAACTCCACGTTGCCACGCTGGGCGGCAAGTACCTGCCAATCGGGATCGATCAGAGCAAGTTCGTTCAGCGCGGCGCAGAAGCCAAAACGCACGGCCTTCGCTCGGCTGGCGAACCTGAAGCTCAGCACTCCGGCATATTGCCCTGAATGCTCCGGCGCTCCGTCACTCAACGACCAATTGAACTCGGCGACTGCGGAACGGAGCGCCTTTTGCAGGGCCGTTCGCTGTAAGGGGACCAAAGGCTGCGCGTTACTGACCAATAGTTTCGGGCATTCCAGATTGTCGGCTGCGGGCACACGAAATAAAGCGGGACCAACGTCCGCTGCCCGCGAACGCACCAAGTGCTCCCAAGCGTTATCCAGCGCGGTTTCGGCCTTGAGATGAAGTTCAGCATGACGCTGGGAGATAAGCGCCAAACGTGCGACATAATGACTGTGGTTGGCGATGGCCTGCTGCAAATTGGCTTGCCAGATGGTCTTATCCGCCTGGTTGTGGGCGAGATTCTGTTGGGCCCAATTCTTGGCGAATTCAACGGTCATCTTATCGCGCTCAAATGTACGTACGGCCATGAGCAGCTCATGTTGAGCGTGCTCGATATGACGAATGTCTTTCTCCATAGGGCCCAGCGTCGCGTTCGGACTCTGTTCCGCCAGCGACCGGATAGCGCTCCCAAGCAGTGTGAAGGCCGATTCTACCTTCTGCTCCGCAGCGGCAATTTCCCCAGCCATCCGCCGCGCCTTGGCAAGTTCTTGCGTGGCTCTCGCCGTGGCGCGTCCAACATGGCTCAACGTGGGCGCAGGATTGGCCGGCACGGGAAGCGCTCCGCCCTTGAACGCAATGATGTTTTTCTTGTGGTGCCAGTGTTTAACCTCATGGACAACGCCTGCCGGGGAGTTGCGGTTCGTCGTGTCCTGCGGATAAAAAAGCAGATCCGCGCCCTCGGGATGACCTACGATACGGTCAAAATGGTTGATTAGTTGATCGTGCGTTTCCTTGCGCATGTCGGCGTTCCATATTTTTTCGACAAACGTTTGAAACTCGGACTCGGAGTAATCCTGGAGTTTGGGTTTAAGTTCCATCTTTGTTGTTCCTTGTTTAAGCGATCATCCTTGATGACGCACCTGCTCGCGGCGGATTGAGCAGATGCGTCCCCCGGCTGAATTATTCTGGTTTGAAGCCAGGTTTGTTATTGCGGGTTCGCCATTCCTTGATTTCTTTCAGGATGCCTTCAGGGCTGTCTTCCTGCCCCTCCTTGGGGTAAAAAATAACGTCCGAACGACTTGGATGTTCAGTGATCTGTTCGAAGTGACGAAGAAGTTCATCTCTATATTTTTCCAGTGCTGCCCCTTTTAGGCCACTTGTTTGATGGAAGAACTCACCAAGAAACGCTAGAAACTCTGCCTCGGTATAGTCCTCTAATTTTTCTTTAAAAATGGCACTCATAAATTCTCCTTGTGAAGTTCGATATGACGCCTCGGCGTAAGAACATAAATATTATTCAGCCCATAAACATCGCCACCCTTGGCGATGGTGATCTCATGGTGGAGCTCGAAAACTTTCCGACCTCCAACTTGATCCTTCCCTATTGCGTACGGCGAGCTTCCGTCCCGCATGCGGTCTAAATTGCCTCTAGTGAATTGTTGCCTCAACTCTTCATCCGCCGCCACCGCCCTCCAAAACGCCTCCCTGAACCGATGGAAATTCGCAAACGCCCTCCCCCTCAACTGATCCGCAATCCGATCAGGAATCGCCGCCCCAGTCGTTCTCGCCGCCTCCCCCAACCAAATGCCTGAAACTGGCTGCCCAAAACCGAGGGCCATCCCGGGGTCATCCCGCCGGTCATAAAACAGCGCATCCGGCGAGGGCAACTCCATATCCCCCGGGTACCCCGGAATACTCGCACCGGCCTGCACCGGATCAACAGCCGGAAACGTCTGGTTTTCCGGTAGGACGGGGACTACGGGTTTGCCGGGATATTCCTGCGAAAGCGGTGGCGTGACCGGCAGAGTGGTCGGGCCGAGCTGTTCGATGCCCGGCGGAACCAAAGGCGTTCGGGTACCGTGGTCGATGGGAGGCGCCGGCCAGGGGATGACCGCCGGGACGATGCCCGGCCTGCCATGCAGGCTGTTGGGCGTGGTAACGCTGATGCGGTCGAGGTTGAATGGGTTTTCGCCCAGCTCCGCCCGCTCCTGGTAACGCAGTTCGAATTCGCGACGCTCACCCACCCATGTGCTTTTCGGCGCATAGGGCGCAAAGCCGCGTTCGATGCGTTTCTGGTTGATCTCGTCTGCGTTTGCCCACAGCGTCGGATGCTCGGCGAGCGTGCGCCATAACGCCTGGTCGAAGGCGCTGAACGACTTGATCTCCTGCGCCCGCATCGAGTGGCCGATGGGCTCGGGGATGGCCGCGCCTTGTGCCTGGCTAGCACCGTTCCACCAATCGTTCGCTGCCGGTTTGCCAGTGCCGGTGACGATCCCCGAGCCCAACGGTGGCGCTGCGAAAGAGAAGTAGGTCGGCGGCATGCCAGGCACGCAGACGATGCAGTCCTGGATGCGCAGGTCCACGCCCACGGGCAGGGTTTGTACCTGGGGCGCCGGCAAAGTCACCCCAGGCGGGCTCGCGGGGGCAACCTGCGCAACCGTGTCGGCAGTGAATTGCAAGTGGCGTGTCGGGAAGCCGGGCACTTCAGCGTTGTACAGACCGGTCAACGGGTCGAGCACGGCGTTGATGACCGGCACCCGCGCGCCAATGCCCTCGCCAACGCTGGCGGCATGGATAGCGGTACCTTGCGCCGTGGTTTCAGGCTTGAGCCTGTAGGCCACTTCAACCGAGCCACCGGCATCGGCCGCGCGCTGCAACGCCTGGTCGTCTGCAAGGCCCAAGGCCTGCGCGGGTATCCCAACTCCTTGAAAGAGGCGCCTGCGCTGTTCCGGTGTCAGTTCAGCGTCGCCCAGCACCGGCGAATAAACCATGGCCGTGATGAAGACCGGTCCCGTGCGGGCCAGGATCCGTCCATAGGCCATGAGTTCCGCGACGCCGGCCTCGATGGATTTCTCCAGTATCGCTGCGGCTTGCTGGGCAACGAAAACCGTCTCGCGAGTCAGGACCATCCCACCTGCGGCCAGGGCTGAGGTGGGCACGCTCAGGGTATGCGCTTGCTTGAAACGCTGGTATCGAGTGCTTTCGTCAACTTGCTGCTTGAAGCGGATGCGCTCCGCCCGTTGCTCAGCGTATTGCCGCTGGCGTTCACTGACCGCGTCCCGTTCACGCCAAACGACAGTTTGCTCGGCATGGTGCCTGGCCAGGGCGTTGGATTTTTCGCTCAAGGCCTTGATTTGCTCGGAAAGCAACCGAGCTTCTTGGCCTGCGACGTAAGCCTGTTCCCAGAGTCGGTGACCGTCATCCAGCGCGGCACCGAATTGATCCAGTCGCGCGCGGTAGTCATCGACCGAACGGGACAGCGGATCCTGTCCGTCAAAGACACGGGCGGCGAGATTCTTCGCGTTGAATTCTTGGGACTTGCGGGCGATCAGCCCGTCAATCTCATTTTTTTCCTTGGTAATGGTGTAAAGCAGCCAGCGCTCGGTTGAGTTCGAGGTGGGCGGTCGTTTTGCAGCCGAGATTTCTTTTTGCAACGCGGCGTCGAGTTGTGACCGTTTGCTCGCGAAGCTTCGATCCACCTCGGCCCGGGTGGTGGTGTGGCGCTGCACCATGGTTGCCAACGCCTGTTGACGCGCCTGCTCTTTAGCCTTCGCGGCCGCAGCGGCCTTGGCGTTTGCAGCGTCGGCCTTGGCTTTCGCAGCGGCTTTCGCTGCTTCGGCCTGGCGTTTGAGCGTCGCTTGCCGCCTCTTTGCCATCCCCTTGGCTGAACGCCTTGGGCCGCCTGTCGCGCCGACGCGGTTTCCCCCGAAGCCGCCGCCATAGCCGCCCCCGGAACCGCCGCCCGATGAAGGACGTCCCGGCCGGATGACGACAGAGCCGTCCGATCCATCTCCTGATGTTTCCTTTGCCATACAGTTCTCCTTTTCTGTATGGCGCAGCATGGCGATGGAGCGATGCCCGGGTGCGGTACATAGGTACCGCACCCGGATTCCGTTTTTGAGCTAAGAGCGCTTCGATATCCGCGACCAATCCCCACAGCCCGCCACTGACCGAAACAACCCTAAACAGGAAAAATCCACCTAACTTGTAGGATTCTGCGACACCCTCGCGGTTGGTGATCGGGAATACGCCACGTATGATCCCGGACAACCTTTGCCGAATAGAAACCTATGTCACTGATAGTTCTATTGCTTTTGCCCTTCATCGGCAGCTGTGTCGCGGCGCTGTTGCCGCATAACGCCCGTAACGCCGAATCCCTGCTGGCCGGCCTCGTGGCCCTGGTCGGCACGGTACAGGTGGCCTTGTGGTACCCGCAGATCGCCGACGGCGGCGTGATTCGCGAGCACTATGACTGGCTGCCGAGCCTGGGCCTGGATTTCGTGCTGCGCCTGGACGGCTTCGCCTGGCTGTTTTCGCTGTTGGTGCTGGGCATCGGCACGCTGGTGTCGTTGTACGCTCGCTACTACATGTCGCCGGACGATCCGGTGCCGCGTTTCTTCGCGTTTTTCCTGGCGTTCATGGGCGCCATGCTCGGCCTGGTGATTTCCGGCAACCTGATCCAGATAGTGTTTTTCTGGGAGCTGACCAGCCTGTTTTCATTCTTGCTGATCGGCTATTGGCATCACCGCGCTGACGCTCGACGCGGTGCCTATATGGCCTTGATGGTGACCGGCGCCGGCGGGCTGTGCCTGTTGGCCGGGGTGATGCTGCTCGGCCATGTGGTGGGCAGCTATGACCTGGACAAGGTCCTGGCCGCCGGCAACCTGATCCGTGACCACGCCCTCTACCCCATCCTGCTGCCGCTGATCCTGATCGGTGCGCTGAGCAAAAGCGCTCAATTCCCTTTTCATTTCTGGCTACCCCACGCCATGGCCGCACCCACGCCCGTGTCGGCGTACCTGCACTCGGCGACCATGGTCAAGGCCGGCGTCTTCCTGCTTGCGCGGTTGTGGCCGTCTCTGTCAGGCAGTGAAGAATGGTTCTACATCGTCGGCGGGGCCGGGGCGTGCACGCTGGTGCTGGGCGCTTATTGCGCGATGTTCCAGAACGACCTCAAGGGCCTCCTCGCCTATTCGACCATCAGCCACCTCGGGCTGATCACCTTGCTGCTCGGCCTGAACAGTCCACTGGCGGCGGTGGCGGCGGTGTTTCATATCCTCAACCACGCCACCTTCAAGGCTTCGCTGTTCATGGCCGCTGGCATCATCGACCATGAGAGTGGCACCCGGGACATCCGCAAGCTCAGCGGCCTGGTGCGGCTGATCCCGTTCACCGCCACCCTGGCGATGGTTGCCAGCGCGGCGATGGCCGGGGTGCCGCTGCTCAATGGCTTCCTGTCCAAGGAAATGTTCTTCGCCGAGACCGTGTTCATTTCCGCCACGGCCTGGGTCGAGCTGGCGCTGCCGATCATCGCCACCATCGCCGGGACCTTCAGCGTCGCCTACTCCCTGCGCTTCACCGTGGATGTGTTCTTCGGTCCGACCGCCAGCGACCTGCCGCTGACACCCCACGAACCGCCACGCTGGATGCGCGCGCCAGTGGAACTGCTGGTGTTCACTTGCCTGCTGGTGGGCATCTTTCCTGCCCAGGTGGTGGGCTCGTTGCTGGCCGCCGCCGCACTGCCGGTGGTGGGCGGCCCGCTGCCCGAGTACAGCCTGGCAATCTGGCATGGCCTGAACGCGCCGATGATCATGAGCCTGGTGGCAATGTCCGGCGGCATCGTCCTGTACCTGTTGCTGCGCAAACAATTCAAGCAAGGCCGCATCAAGCATCCGCCGTTGATCGGTCGCCTCAGCGGCAAGCGCTTGTTCGAGCGCTGCCTGGTGTTGATGATGCGCCAGGGTCGGCGCCTGGAACGCAAGATCAGCACGCGGCGCCTGCAAGCCCAGTTGTTCTGGCTGGTATTGGCGGCGGTATTGGCCGGGCTGATTCCGATGATGAACAGCACGCTGGTCTGGGGTGATCGACCGAAGATCCCCGGTTCGGTGGTGTTCGTCGTCCTGTGGGTGCTGGCGATTGGCTGCGCCCTGGGTGCCGCTTGGCAGGCCAAGTATCACCGTCTCGCGGCGCTGACGATGGTCAGTGTCTGCGGCCTGATGACCTGCGTGACCTTCGTCTGGTTCTCGGCTCCGGACCTGGCCTTGACTCAATTGGTGGTGGAAGTGGTCACCACGGTACTGATCCTCTTGGGCCTGCGCTGGCTGCCACGGCGAATCGAGGACGTGTCTCCCCTGCCCAACAGCGAACGCCGGGCGCGGGTCCGGCGCCTGCGGGACTTGTTGCTGTCCGTCGCGGTGGGTGGCGGCATGGCGCTGTTGTCCTATGCGATGCTGACGCGCCAGACGCCCAACGACATTTCATCGTTCTACCTGAGCCGGGCCCTGCCCGAAGGCGGCGGCAGCAACGTGGTGAATGTCATGCTGGTGGACTTCCGTGGCTTCGACACGCTCGGGGAAATCACCGTGCTGGTGGCGGTGGCCCTGGCGGTGTTCGCCCTGCTGCGGCGTTTTCGACCGCCCAAGGAAAGCATGCAACTCCCGGCGCAACAGCGCCTGCTGGCGCCGGACGTGGTCACCGACCTGGTCAACCCGCGCCACGCCAGCGACACCGCGCTGGGCTTCATGATGGTGCCGTCGGTGCTGGTGCGCCTGCTGCTGCCGATCGCCCTGGTGGTGTCGTTCTACCTGTTCATGCGCGGCCACAACCAACCCGGCGGTGGCTTCGTCGCCGGCCTGGTGATGTCGGTGGCGTTCATCCTGCAATACATGGTCGCCGGCACCCAATGGGTCGAGGCCCAGATGAGCCTGCGACCGCTGCGCTGGATGGGCACCGGGCTGTTTTTCGCCACTGCCACGGGCCTGGGGGCGATGGCGGTGGGTTATCCGTTCCTGACCACGCACACCTGGCATTTCGAACTGCCGTTGCTGGGTGATATTCACTTGGCGAGCGCGCTGTTCTTCGACATCGGCGTCTACGCCGTGGTGGTCGGCTCGACGCTATTGATCCTCACCGCCCTCGCCCACCAGTCGGTGCGGGCCCATAAACCGGGCCTGCACGCCAGACCCGTCGCCCCGCTCAAAGGAGCCAACGCCTGATGGAAGAAGTCATCGCGATTGCAATTGGCGTGCTGGCCGCCTCCGGTGTCTGGCTGGTGCTGCGCCCACGGACGTTCCAGGTGGTGATGGGCCTGTGCCTGTTGTCCTACGGCGTCAACCTGTTCATTTTCAGCATGGGCAGCCTGTTCATCGGCAAGGAACCGATCATCAAGGACGGCGTACCGCAGAACCTGCTGCACTACACCGATCCGCTGCCCCAGGCGCTGGTGCTGACCGCCATCGTGATCAGCTTCGCCATGACCGCGCTGTTCCTCGTCGTCTTGCTCGCGTCCCGGGGACTGACCGGCACCGACCATGTGGACGGCCGGGAGCCCAGGGAATGATGTTGACACCTCACTTGATCGCCGCGCCCATCCTGCTTCCGTTGCTGACCGCCGCGTTGATGCTGATGCTCGGCGAGAAACATCGACCGCTCAAGGCGCGGATCAATCTGTTTTCCACCCTGCTGGGCCTGGGCATCGCCGTGCTGTTGCTGGCCTGGACCCAGGACCAGCCCTTGCCCGCCTCCATCGGCGTCTACTTGCCGGGTAACTGGCAGGCGCCGTTCGGCATCGTGCTGGTGGTCGATCGTCTCTCAGCCCTGATGCTGGTGCTGACCGGCATCATCGGGGCCTGCGCCCTGCTGTTCGCCATGGCCCGCTGGGACCGGGCCGGGGCGAGTTTCCACGCGCTGTTCCAGATTCAATTGATGGGCCTGTACGGGGCGTTCCTGACGGCGGACCTGTTCAACCTGTTCGTGTTCTTCGAGGTGCTGCTGGCGGCGTCCTATGGCCTGATGCTGCACGGCTCGGGCCGGGCACGGGTCTCGTCGGGGCTGCATTACATCTCGATCAATTTGCTGGCTTCGTCGCTGTTCCTGATTGGCGCGGCCCTGATCTACGGCGTCACCGGCACGCTGAACATGGCGGACCTGGCGCTGAAAATCCCGCTGGTGCCGGAAGCCGACCGGGGCCTGCTGCACGCCGGCGCGGCGATCCTGGCCGTGGCGTTCCTGGCCAAGGCCGGCATGTGGCCGCTGAATTTCTGGCTGGTGCCGGCCTACAGCGCGGCCAGTGCACCGGTGGCGGCGTTGTTTGCGATCATGACCAAGGTCGGTGTCTACACGATCCTGCGTCTGTGGACCTTGCTGTTCTCCGGGCAGGCCGGCGCCTCGGCGTATTTTGGTGCCGATTGGCTGGTCTACGGCGGCATCGCGACGATCACCTGCGCGGCGATTGCGATTCTCGCGGCCCAGCGCCTGGAGCGCATGGCCAGCCTGAGCATCCTGGTCTCGGCCGGCATCCTGTTGTCGGCCATCGGTTTCGCCCAACCCAACCTGGTGGGCGCGGCGCTGTTCTATCTGGTGAGCTCGACCCTGGCGCTGTGCGCAATGTTCCTGCTGGCCGAGTTGATCGAGCGATCGCGCTCGGCCAATGACTTGGCGCTTGAAGATGACCTCGATAGCCTGCCGCGACCGCTTGAGTCGCTGCAGCCACCCAAGGGCAGCAACCTCGATGACGAGCAGAAAGCCGTGGTCGGCCAGGTGATTCCCTGGACCATGGCGTTCCTGGGCCTGAGCTTCATCGCCTGTGCGCTGCTGATTATCGGCATGCCGCCGCTGTCGGGCTTCATCGGCAAACTGAGCCTGCTCAGCGCGCTGCTCAATCCCGGAGGGCTTGGGGCGAGCGGTGATGTGCCGGTGTCCAATCAGGCGTGGGGCCTGCTGGCATTGCTGATTCTTTCCGGGTTTGCTTCGCTGATCGCTTTCTCGCGCTTGGGCATCCAGCGCTTCTGGACGCCGCAAGAGCGACCTTCGCCACTGCTGCGACCTTTCGAATGCGTGCCGATCATCGCGCTGCTGGGCCTGGGCATCGTGCTGAGTTTCAAGGCCGAGCCGTTGCTGCGCTACACCCAATCCGCCGCCGATGCGTTGAACGCGCCTGAACACTATGTGATGGCGGTGCTGGCTACCCGCGCCGTCCCCAACCCGCCAGCCAGCGCGCCATTACAGGCGGTGCAGCCATGAAGCGCCTGTTTCCCGCACCCTGGCTGTCCCTGGCGTTGTGGTTGCTCTGGCTGTTGTTGAACCTGTCCCTCAGCGCCGGCCATCTGTTGCTGGGCGCGGCGCTGGGTTTCCTCGCACCATTGATGATGCGACCGCTGCGACCGCGCCCCATCCGTATCCGTCGACCGTGGGTCATGCTGCGGCTGTTCCTGCTGGTGGGCCGCGACGTACTGGCTTCCAACCTGGCGGTGGCCTGGGGCGTAATCAACGCGGGACGCCGCCCGCCTCGCTCACGGTTCATCAAGGTGCCGCTGGACCTGCACGATGCCAACGGCCTGGCGGCACTCGCGATGATCGCCACGGTGATTCCCGGGACAGTCTGGTCGGAGTTGGCGCTCGATCGCAGCCTCTTGTTGATGCATGTGTTCGATCTGGAGGACGAGGCGGCGTTCATCGCGCACTTCAAGTCCACCTATGAGCGCCCGTTGATGGAGATTTTCGAATGAGCCCGCTGCTGTCCAACGCGATCCTGCTGAGCCTGTTCCTGTTCTCGCTGACCATGGTCCTGACCCTGGTGCGCCTGTTCAAGGGCCCTTCGGCACAGGATCGGGTCCTGGCCCTGGACTATCTGTACATCATCGCGATGCTGATGATGCTGGTGCTGGGGATTCGTTATGCCAGCGATACCTATTTCGAGGCGGCGTTGTTGATCGCCCTGTTCGGCTTCGTCGGCTCGTTCGCGCTGGCCAAGTTCCTGTTGCGTGGCGAGGTGATCGAATGACCGGGGAATTGTCGATGTGGGTGCAAATCCCGGTGGCGATCCTGCTGGTGTCCGGCAGCCTGCTCGCCCTGGTCGGCGCCATCGGACTGGTGCGCTTGAAGGACTACTTCCAGCGCATGCACCCGCCCGCCCTGGCTTCGACACTGGGCACCTGGTGCGTGGCGCTAGCCTCGATCATCTACTTTTCGGCGCTCAAGTCCGGGCCGGTGCTGCATGCCTGGCTGATACCGATCCTGCTGTCCATCACCGTACCGGTGACCACCCTGCTGCTGGCCCGGGCGGCGTTGTTCCGCAAGCGCATGGCCGGGGATGATGTGCCGGCGGAGGTGAGCAGCCGCCGTACCGACTGACAAACATCTCGAGCCGGTACAGCATTTGTGGCGAGGGAGCTTGCTCCCTCGCCACGGGACTTGCGATTATCTGCACGCGCTCAAGCCCACGCCACCGCCAGCAACCCTGCCCCCAACACGACGCATAACGGCGAGTACACCCAAGTATCGAGCCGGGCAAACGTCGAATCCTTGACCTCCTTGAAGAAGCCCACCAGGTTCGACTCGCCGATGGCGCGGGCGAACATCAGCAAGGCAATTGCGCTGATCAGCCATTGCAAGGCGCGGTGGGTCACGGGCGGCGCGATCAACCCGACCCGCAGGCACACCAGCACCGCGATCATCAACAGCGCGAGGGCCACCAACAGCGTCAGCCAACCCGATGGGTTGAAAGCCGGTTGCAGCGTACCGCCCTGCTTCACCGCAACCTGCGGCACGACCGCTGAAGCAGCCCAGCGGCCCCCCAGCGCCCAATACAAATGAATCAAGCTGATGGTCGCAAAGACTGCGACCAGCGACCGAGCCAATAAAAGCGTCATTCGCCAGCCTCCTGAATAAGATTGAACATTCATCCTAGCTCGAATTTGGCATTTCGCTGGACCCGGCAAAGATTGCCAGTTTCCAGCGAATGACGACTTGCCCAGGATCAACTGTTCAACGGACTGGCGCAGGAGCTCGCTACAGCCCGGCGGAAACCTTGTCGGCGACTTCCTTGGGGACCCAGGCCTGCCAGACCTGAGGATGGGCCTTGAGGAATGCCTCGGCGGCCTCGCGGGACGGCGTGCGGTTCTCGCTCATGTCGGCCAGGGCCTTGTTCAGCGGCTCGATGGGCAGGTCGACCTTGCTGAAAAACTCGGCGATGTCCGGGTGTTGCTGCTGGAACGGCGCGGACACACCAATCGACAGCTTCGACGCCAGGGACCGGGTCGGTTTCGGATTGGGGTTATCGGCATCGGTCAGGGTTTTCCAGGCCTCGGCATCGAACGGCGGTTCTTGCAGTTGCACCAGCTTGAATCGCCCGAGCAACGGCGTGGGGGACCAGTAGTAAAACAGGATGGGCTTGCCACGGCGGATCGAAGAGGTGATTTCCGCGTCGAGCGCGGCGCCGGAACCGCTGCGGAAATTCACGTAGCTGTCGGAAAGGCCGTAGGCCTTGAGCTTCTGTTTATTGACCACCTCGGACGTCCAGCCGATGGGGCTGTTGAGAAAGCGGCCCTTGTCGGGACTTTCCGGGTCCTTGAATACGTGCTTGTAGCGCGCCAGGTCCTCGACGCTGCGCAAGTCCGGCGCCAGGGGCTTGATGCCCTTGGCCGGATCGCCCTTGATGACGTATTCCGGCACCCACCAGCCTTCGGTCGCGCCTTTGACGGTATCGCCCAGGGCAACCACTTTGCCCTCGGCCTCGGCCTTGACCCACACCGGACTGCGACCGGCCCATTCTTCACCGATCACTTGGATGTCGTTGTTGGCCAGGGCGGTTTCCAGAGTGATGGTCGTCCCCGGCAGCGTGTCGGTCGATAGACCGTAGCCTTTTTCAACAATGATTCGCAGCATATCGGTGATCAGGCTGCCGCTTTCCCAGTTCAGGTCGGCGAAATGGATCGGCGCCGATGCAGCAGACGTCGGAAGGGGTGAAACCAACACACCGAGGGTGGCCCAGGCAGCCAACCACTGTCGAACTCGTTTCATGCTTGATACCTCATGCCGAACACAGCAATAAACCGAACGGACTGGCGAACCAGACGCAAGCCTCTGAATAGTTCAGTCAATTGACTGTAGCCAAGGTTCCAGCAAGAGCCTTTAAAACTGTCACGAACAGGGAAAAGGCGAAGGCCAATCAACCCGATTCATCATTTCTTATACCAACGGTCACTTGTTATTCACTGGCCTTGAATGTCACAAGTTCACCTTTGCGCCATTTGGCAGCCTTGGCGGTGACCGCTTTCAGGGTCTTGGTCAAGCCTTCCTGCAATTGTTCATTGGCGGCAAATACGGTGACCACGCTGTGGCCTTCCTTGAAGAGGATGGCGTGGCCGTCGGCCGTCGTGACGAAGGCATAATCGCCAAGGCCATAGACGGTCAATTTGATTTCGCGAAACCTGATTTCAAACTTGCCGCCCTCGCGACTTGGCAACACTGCCGCGCGGAAATGATCACCAACCTTGAGTTCGAGCCGCGGCTTGTCATCAACCACCAATGCCGACTCAGTATCGATTTCGGCAACATAGATGCCTTCGGCGGTCTGCTCGGTGATGTAGACAAAACGTGACTGAAATAGCTTAACCAGCTTTGCCCGCAGATCACCCAGTACAAATAACGCATGCATGTCGAGATTACTTACTGCCAAGGAAACATCCCCATCTTTATACGGCCACCCTTGGAGGATGGACCACGAGAACCCGCACGGTCGCAATGACCGGTAGTTGAATTCGAAGTGAACGGCGCGCCCAGGCCCGGGGCGAGAAAAGACTAAAGGATTGTCGCTCTCGCTGTCTTTCCCGGCGGTCACCAGAGGCTGAAGGAAAACGCCACTGTGACCATCGGAAAAGGTGGGACTACTAACTTTAGGGAAATTTCTCACTTAAAAAAGCTTTTTTCTGACATCGAGGCCAAAAAAAATTGCTTTAGATAGCACAGCCGCCCCCACGGTGTAGTCGATTCTAGAGCAGCCGATGGCGCGCAGACTACTCGAAATAACCGGCAATTCGTCGGTAAACCATAGAAAAGGAATTCGCATGGCAACTTCCACTACCCTGATCCGCCCTGTTACCCCCAGTATTGCCCAAGCCCGTGGGGCTGCTGACGATGGCGATTATCTGCCCATTGCGTTGGTCCAGCCGCGTTACAGGGTTGTCCTGGCCGGCAGGTGTTTTTTTCACATCGAAGAAACATCGACTGGACGTGTAAGAGGTTTCCGCGCCGATCACAACGAAGCCTGCCATCTGGCCAGAAGCCTCGAACAGCGCGCTTGAGCTCATTTATCAGCCGTCCATGACTTAACTCAGCCGTGCCACGACAAGTGCTGCCATACTGGCTGCCCAAAAAAGACCGCCGCTCATTGGCGGTCTTCGCAGAAGAAGAAGGGAAGCGCGACGTGACGGAACTTGATATCGGTGATTTTTTTATTCGAGGCGAGGCCAGAGAGGTCGAAGGCGAATTCCAAGCGGTGATTGTCATGCGCGCCAAACCACCGTTGACCGCCATCACCTGCCACCAGGTGGAAAAGGATCGCTGGTTCAAGACTCCTGAAGTTGCCGCCCAGGCAGCCAGGGAAGCGGCGAAGGCCCTCAAGCGCGCCATCGACGAAGGTGCGCTGAAAGCTTGAAACCGATCGAACTCCTGACGACTGCTTGCCTCAGATAGAAGGAAGCAACCGTGGCGCCATGACGGCGGCAGTCCAGAGGAGTCCTACGAAATGGAACAACCATCCCACGAGCTCAAAACCCTTTTTGACCAACTCGGCCTGCCTTCGGACGGCACAGCCATCGACGATTTCATCATGGCGCACCCGCTGGACCCGAATTCCAAGCTGGTCGATGCGCCTTTCTGGTCAGACCAGCAACAAGACCTGCTTCGGGAGTGGCTGCTTGCCGACGGTGAAGAGGCGGTATTGGTGGACCAGTTGAACGTGCGCCTGCACGACGGGAAATAACCCCTACATGAGCCAACGACAGTTAAGTTTTTGTGGCGAGGGGATTTATCCCCGCTGGGCTGCAGAGCAACCCCTCGAAAAACCGGTATGCAGCCCACTGACGTAGCGCAGCGATAGCTATGAGGGGCGCTGCGCACCCCAGCGGGGATAAATCCCCTCGCCACAGGTTAGTCATATTGCCGGTGATCAGGCTCAGCGCGGCTTCTCGGGCTTATAGCCCAACCGCAACCCACCCCAATGACGCCCCTTGAGCATGATCGGCACCGACAGGTCATGCATCAGCTCACCGGTGTCCCGGGTGTAGGTTTGCAGCAGCACCGGCTGCTGGTGACTGCCACAGCGAATCCCGGTGCGGTCGGAGAACTTGCGCTTGGTGCGGTTGCTCAGCGTGTCCACCTGGGGATCGCCCGTCAGCGGCTGGCAGAACGCGTTGTTGTGGGTTGGCACGTAGCCTTGCTGGGTGCAGGCAATCGCAAACACCAATCCTTCATGCCGTGCCAGCAACGGCTCCTGGATCGCCGGCAGCACCTGATCGGTGTAGCGGTCGAAACGCGTCTGGAACTTGGCTGGATGGGTATTGGGGATGGGTTGGTAGTTTCGGTCGAACAGATCGTCCAGACTGATGCGGCCCTGGTCGATGTCCGCCTCGAATTGCGCGGCAATCCGGCTAGCCCCTTCCCGGGCCAAGTCATAAACCCGTTGGTGATAATCGTCCAGGCCCACCTCGGCCAGGCGCTCGCTGATGGTTTCGGCCTGGCCCTCCATCTGCACGGCCGCTTCGGCCAGGCGCTGGGTCTGCTGGTCGCTGATGGCCAGGTCACCCCGCATCTGCTCGATGGCATGGAACAGGCTGTCCAGTTGCTCGCGATTGGTGTCGGTACCTTGGGCGATGGCGCTGACCTGGGTTTCGACGCCGGCCGCCAGGCGAGCGATATTTTCCAGGTGCTGGCCCGTGTGCTCGACTTGCTGCACGCCGCTGTCCAGGTCGCCGGCCAACTGACGGATCTGCTCGACGACTTGCGCGGTGCGCTGCTGGATGTCCGCCACCATCACGCCGACCTCGCCGGTCGCCGCGGCGGTGCGCCCGGCCAGGCCGCGCACCTCATCGGCCACCACCGCGAAGCGACGACCATGTTCACCGGCCCGCGCTGCCTCGATGGCGGCGTTGAGGGCCAGCAGATTGGTCTGGCTGGCAATCGACTGGATGACCAGGCTCACGCGCTGGATTTCATCGCTGCGCACGCTCAGCGCTTCGATCAGTTCACGACTTTCATTGGCGCGCTGGCTGAGCTGATGCATGCGACTGATGGATTCCACCAGTTCGCTGCGCCCGGCCACGCTGCTGCGATGAGCCTCGCTGGCCGCCCCCAAGGCCTGTTGGCTGAGCTGCGAGGTGGCCTGTTCGGTGGCGATCATCGATTCGGCATTGCTGACGATCTGCGCGGCGGCACCCAGTTGCGACTGGACCTTGCCGGCCAACTGCTTGACGGAATAGGCCACGCCAGCTGCGGACAGCGCGTTATGGCTGGTGGTATAGGAGAGGTCGCGGGTCAGCTCGGCCAGGCTGTCGTTTGCCGCTTGTGCCGGCACATTGGCCAGGCGCGAGCGCAGGCGTGGCAACCAGACAATGAGCATTGCCAGGGGCAGGCCCAGGTACAACGGCCACCCGCCCAACGTCACGCCGCACAGCAACACAACCAGCGCCAGGCTTTGCAACGTCGGCGCCAGCCAGCGCGCCGTACCGCGCGCCACAGGCACCGAGGCCGACGCTGTCGCCGCCAGAGATCCGTCTGTCGCCATTTTTCGTCACCCACATTTCTCGTTGTTATGCCAGCATTAAACGCCACTACCGAGCCATTATCCATGGTCCATTAGTCGTGTTTTCGGCTACAGATCAAGAAGCGTGAAGATCAGAAAGCAAAAAGATCGCAGCTTCGGATGAAGGGCTGCGATCTTTTCCAGAAACGGGGATCAGGCCTGACGTTGGTGCTTGTCGATCTGCTCGTGGCGTTCTTGAGCTTCGATGCAATATTTGGTGGTCGGGCTGATCAGCAGGCGCTTGAGGCCGATAGGCTCGCCGCTGTCATCGCACCAGCCGAAGCTTTCATCGTTGATGCGGTCCAGGGCCTGCTCCAGTTGCGGCAGCATGCGTTGGTCGCGATCGATGGCGTTGACCAGCCAGGTTCGCTCTTCTTCTACGGAAGCAGCGTCCGCCGGGTCGGCCGGGCTGTCCAGGCTTTCAATGGCGATTCGGTTCTGTTCGATGCGCTCGTGGGTTTCGACTTTCATGTTCTGCAACAGCTTGGTGAAGTAAGCCAGTTGCTCGGCATTCATGTAGTCATCCGCCGGCATGGCCAGCAACTTTTCCTTTGTCATTGATTTCTCTATAAAAAAACGTGCATTAAGGCGAATTATGGAGCGTCCCGCATCAAGCGGCCACGCTCATCGGAAAGGCGCCGTCTATTCCAAGCGCCACCCGGCACTCAATTTACGAGGGGCGGCAGTCTAAGGCCGAGTTGGGGCGTCAGCAACCGAAAACATGGGGAAAATGTCCGACAAGTGCTTCAAATGCCGTTTAACGGGCCTCTGCCAGCCGTCGAAGTGCGTTTATAACAAGAAATTCGCTGCAATGGCTGTACTAAGAAGACAAATGGCAGCGCCACGCGGGTCAGGCGTGGCGCTTTGTCGCATCAAGCGGGCGTTAACGTTTTAGCTTGCGCTTGTTACGGTACTGATCGATCACCACCGCGACCACGATAATCAAGCCTTTGATGATGTCCTGGATGTACGCATCGACACCGACGAAGGTGAAGCCGCTGGCCATGACCCCGAGGATCAACGCGCCAATCACCGTCCCGGTGATGCGCCCCACCCCACCGGCGAGGCTGGTGCCGCCGATCACCGCCGCGGCAATCGCGTCCAGCTCATACGACATGCCCATGCCCGCCTGCCCGGTCGCCGCCCGCGCTGATGCCACCACACCGGCCAGCCCCGCCAGCAGCCCGGCGATGCTGTAGACAATCACCAGGTGACGCTTGACGTTGATGCCCGACGTTCGCGCCGCCTGCATGTTACCGCCAATGGCATAGGTGTACTTGCCGTACTTGGTGTAGCGCAGGGCAATGTGGAAGATCACCGCCACCACCAGGAAGATGATCACCGGCATCGCGCCATGGCCGATGGCCGTGTACGAATCGGACAACATGCTCACCGGCTGGCCTTCGGTGTAGTAGCGCGCCAGGCCACGAGCCGAGACCATCATGCCGAGGGTGGCAATGAACGGCGGGATGCCGGTCACGGCAATGATACTGCCGTTGATCGCCCCCGCCAGCAGCCCTACGCCGAGCCCCGCCACCACCGGGATCCACACGGGCAGGTCAGTCAGGGAGGGGAACACCGCCCGGGCGAAATCGGAGGTCTGGGCCAGGCTGGCGGCGATCATCGCCGACAGGGCCAGCACCGAGCCCGATGACAGGTCGATGCCGGTGGTAATGATCACCTGGGTCACGCCAATGGCCAGCAAGCCGATGATCGACACCTGCAGGATCATCAGCACCAGGCGCTGGGAGTTCATCAGGAAGCTCTGGTCGCGCATGATCCAGCCGAACAGCTCGAACACCAGGCCGATGCCAATCAGCACCAGGAAGATGCTCAGTTCCGTCGGCAACCGCCGACGCGTCCTGGCCGGTGCGGCCGCGGGTTTGTTTTCCAATATTGCGTTCATAGCCATTTACCTTTTTTATCTGGACTGACGGCCATCAGGACAGGCCCGACGCCAGTTGCATGACGCGTTCCTGGGTGGCTTCGCTGCGGTCGAGGGTGCCCATCAGGTCGCCTTCGTGCATGACCATGACGCGGTCGCTCATACCCAGCACTTCCGGCAACTCCGAAGAAATCATGATCACCGCCATGCCTTCACTGGCGAGGTAGGCAATGAGCCGGTAGATCTCGGCCTTGGCGCCGACGTCGATGCCGCGGGTCGGCTCGTCGAGGATCAGGATGCGCGGGTTGGTCATCAACCAGCGCGCCAGCAAGGCCTTCTGCTGGTTGCCGCCGGACAAGGTGTCGATGCACTGCTCCAGGGAAGGCGTCTTGACCCGCAGCTTCTTGCACATGTCTTCGCACAGCGCCCGCAGGGCTTTCTGCTGGATGAAGCCGTTGCCGACGTAATGGGGCAGCACGGCCATTTCCATGTTCTCCAGCACCGACAGGCACGGGAACAGGCCACTGAGCTTGCGGTCCTCGGTCAACAGCGCGAAGCCCTTCTCGATCGCCATGTGCGGGTCGGTGATGCGCACCGGCTGGCCGTCCAGCAGGATCTCGCCGCCGGTACTCGGGGTCACGCCGAAGATCGCCTCGGCAACGTTGGTCCGGCCCGAGCCCATCAGCCCGGCGATGCCAAGGATTTCCCCGGCATGCAGGTCGAACGACACGTCTTTGAAAATGCCGTCCAGGCTCAGGTCACGCACCGACAGGACCAAGTCACCGATGGGCTTGTCCCGCACCGGGAACAACTGGCTCAGTTCGCGTCCGACCATCATCGAAATCAGACTGTCGCCGTCCATGCTGTCGGCCCGTTGCAGGCCGATGTAGGCGCCGTCGCGAAACACCGCCACTTCATCGGCGATAGCGAACACCTCGTTCATTTTGTGGGTGATGTAGATGATGCCCTTACCCTGGGCCTTGAGGTCGGCGATGATCGAGAACAGGTGGGCGACTTCGGTCTCGGTGATGGCCGAGGTCGGCTCGTCCATGATCAGGATGTCGGAGTCGTACGAGACCGCCTTGGCGATCTCCACCATCTGCCGCTCGGCGATGCTCAGGTTGCCCACCTGCTCCTCCGGGTCGAGCTTGATGCGCAAGCGCTCCAGCAACCGGGCGGTGCAGCGATGCATTTCACCGTGGTCGACCATGTGCAGGCCGTTGAGCTGTTCACGGCCGATCCAGATGTTCTCGGCGATGCTCATGTGCGGCATCAGGTTCAGTTCCTGGTGGATCATCGCAATCCCGGCCTGCAACGCCGCCAGGGGCGTGTCGAAGGTGACAGGCTTGCCGCGCAGGCGCAGCTCGCCGGCGTCGGGCTGGTAGATGCCGGCGATGATCTTCATCAAGGTGGATTTGCCTGCGCCGTTTTCGCCCATCAGGGCCAGCACCGAGCCGGGACGCACCCGCAATTGCACGTCGGACAACGCCACCACGCCGGGAAAGCCCTTGCTGACGTTGACGACCTCCAACAGGTACGGTTCGTCGGGTAATACGTCCGGCCGGAACGTTGCCGCCGGGGCGCTCGAAGCAGTCGCAGATGCGAACATGGTCAGGTACTCCCTCGGCAAGATCGGCGCGGCGACCTTGCCTGCTTATTGTTGTGGTGGGCCAGGCGCAGCGTCACTTGAACTGGTCGACGTTCTCCGGCGTGATCAGGCGATACGGCACCACGACGGATTCCATTTTCTCGCCCTTGGCCATTTTGACCGCCGTGTCGATGGAGCCATCGGCCTGGCCCTTGGCGTCCTGGAACACCGAGACCGCCATGTCGCCTTTCTTGATGGCGTTCAAGCCGTCCGGCGTGCCGTCGACCCCGGCAATCAACACGCTGCCCTTCTTGGTGCCCGCTTGCTTGAGGGCCATGGCGGCGCCGATGGCCATCTCGTCGTTGTTGGACACCACCGCGTTGAATTCACGGCCTTGGGTCAGCCAGTCGTTAACCAGGGTCATGCCCTTGTCCCGGGACCAGGTGCCGGTCTGTTCCTGTTCGATCTTGATGCCCGGGTATTTGGCGAGGATTTCCTTGACGCCCTTGGTGCGGTTGGTGGTGGAGTTGTTCGCCAAATCGCCCAGCAGGATCACGATGTCGCCCTTGCCGCCCATCTTGTCGGCCAGGTATTGCATCTGCATGCGCCCGGCCTCCAGGTCATCCGAGGCCACGGTGACCACGCCTTGCGGCAGCTTCGGATCGTCCGGACGGCGGTTGACGTACACCAGCGGGATACCGGCGGCCACGGCGGCCTTGGTGATGCGCTGGGTCGCGGCGGTGTCCACCGGGTTGACGATGAGCGCATCGACCTTCTGGCTGATGAAGCTTTCCACCTGGCTCAGTTGCTTGACCACGTCGCTGCGCGCGTCTTCGAACTGCAGCGTGACGCCGTCCGGCAGGGACTTGGCCTTCTTGTCCATGGATTCGCGCAGGTAGGTCAACCAGGTGTCATCGAACTGAGACATGCTGACGCCGATCTTCAGGTCCGCCAGGGCAGCGCCGCTGGCGAACATCAATGACAGGGCCAGCGAGGCAATGCGAGTCTTGGTGTTCATGAACGTTCTTTCTCCACTTTTTTGTTTGTTTTATGGATAAGGCGTGACGGACTTCAGGAACGCGGCAAACGCACGATCGGGGCGCCGGGCATGCAGCACACCACGGCGCCCTTGCGCTGGATGCACAGGGATTCAAACAAGGGAAGAATTGCGGACAGGCGCAAGGACGGTGGCAAGTGAAACGCAGAGCGGTTGAAGGTTTTCATCGACGGTACCTGGCTGTGTTTCTTGTTTTTGTTTCGTCCTTCGTCCATCCAGGGCAGGCCTGGATAAACGCGGACAGGGTTGTCGGTAACCTGGAATCGACTTTATTGGAAAATATTTTCCATATCAACTCATTTTAGAATTTTATTCGTTTTTTGTTCCATGTCCTACAGGCGCTGATAAACACACCACCTCGCCTTGCTCCGCACTTTGCCTGGCAGCGTCCAGGATACGCGTCGTGGCCAAGGCATCGCGGGCCGCCACCGGCAGAGGGCCGTCGCCCTGCAACGCGGCCTGGAGGCGCTGATAGAACTCCAGCCAGCAACCGCGCTCCGAGGCCACACGTTCGCGCTCGGCACCGTGCTCGAACCAACCCCAGCGCCGGTGCTCCTCGGCGCCCCAGCGTTCGCCTTCGGTGGCTGGGCTCCGCCCCGCCAATGCCAAGGCTTCCTGCCCGTCGAGGCCTTCGACGGTATAGCAGCCTTCGCTGCCGCTGACCCGGAAACGTGGGCGTGGAGCGTTTTGCACGCAATTACCGCTCAAGTGGGAAATGACGCCACCGGCATGGGTCAGTGAAAGGAAGAAACCGTTATCGAACGCCTGGCCCGGCTGTCGATAATCCAGCTCGGCATAAACCCGTATCACCGGCCCGAACAACTGCAGCGCCTGGTCCACCAGATGGCTGCCCAGGTCACGCAGGAATCCCCCGCCGCTGCCTTTGCCCACCGAGGTCGGCGAGTAACGCTCTACGCTGGACTCAAAGCGAATGACCTGACCCAGGGCGCCGGACGCGAGCAATTTGCGCACGGTCAGGAAATCCGAATCCCAGCGACGGTTCTGGTACACGCTCAACGGCACGTTGCGGCGTTCGGCGGCCAGCACCATCGCTTCGGCCTGGGCGGAGTCAAGGGCAAAAGGCTTGTCGCTGACCACCGCCACGCCGTGCTCGATGGCTTCCATCACCACGGCCGGACGGGCCTCCAGCGGCGTTGACACCACCACCGCATCGACGCCGGCCGCCACCAGTTGCGCCAGGCTGTCGAAGGCCTGGACGCCGGGGTGGTCGGTTGCCAATTGCTGGCGCCGCTCGGCGGAGCGGGTCACCACGCCGACGAACGTAGCGCCGGGCAGACTGCTGATGAGTGGCGCATGAAAGAACCGCCCACCCTTGCCATAGCCGACTAGTCCGATTCGCATGAAGGCTCCTTATCTGGAAATAACGCAGGCCCCTTGTGGGAGCGGGCTTGCTCGCGAAGGCGTAGTGTCAGTCGACATCCATGTTGGATGTGCCGCCGTCTTCGTCGGATCGCCGCCCGGAGCAAGCCCGCTCCCACAGAGGGAATGTGGTCAGCCGTAAAAGCGTGGCCGCTCCGGCAGGTCGACCTTGACGATCTGCCCACTCTGCTGCGCTTCGATGCAGGCATCCGCCGCCACCGCCGCCGCAAAACCATCCCACGCCGACGGCCCGCCCACCTGCCCGGCGCGCACGCCGTCGATAAACGCCTGCAACTCGACGTCATAGGCGGCGATGAAGCGATCCTTCCAATCCATCAGGATCGCATTGGACAACTTGGCGCCGCTGCGCAGTTGCACCTGGGACGGTTCCGGCAGCTTGGCGATGCCGGTCTCCCCCACCACTTCGCATTGGATGTCGTAACCGTACTGGCAATTGACGAACACCTCGACGTCGATCCGCGTGCCCTTGGCGGTTTCCAGCAGGACGATCTGCGGATCGCGCAGGTGAGCCAAGGCCTTGCTGCTCTTGCGGGGGAACACCACCTGCACCGACACATAGTCATCGGCCAGCAGCCAGCGCAGCACGTCCAGCTCGTGGATCAGGGTGTCGGTGATCGCCATGTCGGTCTTGTAGTTTTCGCCCACGCTCGGGTTGCGGTGGGCGCAATGCAGCATCAGCGGCTCGCCGATCTGGCCGCTGTCGATCACCGATTTGAGCGCTCGATAACCTTCATCATATGGCCGCATGAAACCGACCTGCACCAGGCGCTTGCCGTGGGCCACTTCGGCTTCGACGATCTTGCGGCAGCCTTCGGCCGTGACCGCCAGGGGTTTTTCGCAGAACACCGGTTTGCCTGCCGCGATGGCCGCCAGCACGAATTCTTCATGGCTCGGTCCCCAGGACGTGACAAGGATCGCCTCGACGTCCGGCGCCTTGATCAGCGCGTGGCCGTCCGGATACACCTCGGCGGTCAGTTTCAGGTCGGCCACCACTTTCGCCGCCTGGGCAAGGTTGATGTCGGTCACCGCCACCACCTGGCTGTTGAGCAAGGTCTGGCTGCAACGACGGATATGGTCCTGGCCGATGGCCCCGGTGCCGATGACGCCCAGCTTCAAAGACATGTGGAACTCCTTAATGTAGGTGTTGGCGCAATCAGTATTGACGGGCCTTGGCCAGTCGTTCGTTGAGGGTCTTGGCGACGGCATCGGTGCGGGCGCTGGTGGAGACTTGCGCCACGCCGACCCGCCACCACGACAGGTATTTGTGGATCATGGTCTTGGGCAGGACCTTGATGTCGATCAGCGTCGAGACCGTCTGGCGCCGGGCATCGGCCAGGGCCGCGTGCAACTCGTCCAGCGTCTTGACCGAGTAGGTCTTGCAGCCGTAGGCCGCAGCGCTCATGGCGAAGTCCACCGGCACAAAGCCGCCGTCGAGCTTGCCAGTCTCGGGGTTGCGGAAGCGGAACTCGGTGCCGAAGCTGTCCATGCCGTGTTCCATTTGCAGATTGTTGATGCAGCCGAAGGTCATGTTGTCCAGCAGCACCACGTTGATCTTGCGCCGCTCCTGGATCGAGGTCGCCAGTTCCGAATGCAGCATCATGTAGGAACCGTCGCCCACCAGCGCGTAGACCTCTTTGTCCGGCTCGGCGAGCTTCACCCCCAACGCCGCATTCACCTCGTAGCCCATGCACGAATAGGCATATTCGACGTGGTAAGTGTTCACGCCCTTGCTCCGCCAACTGCGTTGCAAATCGCCAGGCAGGCTGCCGGCGGCAGCGACGATGATGGCGTCGTCCGCCAAGGTTTGGTTGAGCGTGCCCAGCACGCGGCTCTGGGTCAGGCAGGAGCCGGTGAGTTCGATGAATTCGCGAAACACCGCCGGGTCCATGTGATCGTTGATTTCCGGGACGAAATCCTCGGTCTGGAAATCCGCCTGGTAGATCCGGTCCACTTCGGCGTCGAGCTGGGCCTTGGCGTCGGCGATCTGCCCGCCCCATTCGGCGCGGAAATCCCCCAGCTTGTCGGCCAGCGCCTCCAGGCCAGAACGGGCGTCGGCCAGCAGTTGCACGCCGTCGAGTTTCAGCGCATCGCACGGGCTGATGTTGAGGTTGAGGAATTGCGCGTCGGGGTGCTGGAACAGCCATTTCGACGCCGTGGTGAAATCGCTGTAGCGGGTGCCGATACCGATGATCAGGTCCGCTTCCTTGGCCAGCAGGTTCGCTGCCAGGCAACCGGTCTCGCCGACGCCGCCCACGTTCAGCGGATGGCTGGAGACGATGGCGCTTTTCCCCGCCTGGGTTTCGGCAAAAGGAATGTCGAAGCGCTCGGCGAAGGCTTGCAATACCGCGTTGGCCCCGGAGTATTTCACCCCGCCGCCGCAGATGATCAGCGGCTTGCGCTTGCCCTTGAACAGGTCCAGGGCGTCGCCGAGCATCGCTTCGGTGGCCGGACGGCGGTCGATGCGGTGCACGCGCTTTTGCAGGAAGTAATCCGGATAATCGTAGGCTTCGGCCTGTACGTCCTGGGGCAGCGCCAGGGTCACCGCACCGGTCTCGGCCGGGTCGGTCAACACGCGCATGGCCTGGATCGCGGCGCTCATCAATTGCTCGGGGCGGTTGATGCGATCCCAGTATTTACTCACGGCCTTGAACGCATCGTTGGTGCTGATGCTCAGGTCATGGAATTGCTCGATCTGTTGCAGCACCGGATCCGGCTGGCGACTGGCGTAGACATCACCCGGCAACAGTAGCAGCGGGATGCGATTGGCCGTCGCGGTGGCGGCAGCGGTCAGCATGTTCGCCGCGCCGGGACCAACCGACGAAGTACAGGCGTAGATCTTGCGCCGCAGGTGCTGCTTGGCAAAGCCGATGGCGGCATGGGCCATACCCTGCTCGTTGCGGCCCTGATGGACCACCAGGTCGCCGCTGTCCTGCTCCAGCGCCTGGCCCAGGCCCAGCACGTTGCCGTGGCCGAAAATGGTAAACACCCCGGCGATAAACTTGCTCTGGACGCCATCGACCTCGACGTACTGGTTATCGAGGAATTTCACCAGGGCCTGGGCCATGGTCAGTCGTGTTGTGGTCATGCTTGCACCTTTTTCAAACGCAACTCGGTCAACTGTGGGAGCGAGCTTGCTCGCGAAGGCGACCATACATCCAACATTAATGTCGCCTGACATACCGCTATCGCGAGCAAGCTCGCTCCCACAGGGGAGGCTCCATCGTTCAGCAAATCGTGTCAGGCCCGGGAGCTTTGCAAGTGATTCATGCTCGCCCCCAACGCCTGGCGAATATCGGCCAACTCATGAACGCTTTCGGCAAACGGCTCGAAGGACAGGTAACCGTCATAGCCGCCGCGGAGCAGCGCCTCGATCTGCCCGGCATTGCCGAGAATATCGCCCTCGCCCACCAGCACCCGGTGGCCGTCACGAATCGTCGCCAAGGGTGCCTTGGCATCCTCGACCCCGGAGATGTGCACCAGCCCGGTCAGTTCAGGGAAGAACTCCTGCTCGCCGGCCAGATGATGGTGGAAGGTGTCATGCACCAGGCGGAACACGTCCAGCCCGCCAATGGCCTTGATCGCTTCCACCGCCGTGCGTTTGCGCCGCAGCGAGCACTCCTCGAAACCCAAAGGCTCGATGAAACCGTAGATGCCGAAGGCGCGCAGGATCGGTGCCAGTTCATTAAGGGCCGTGCGCAGCCCCGACGCACGTTCGGCCTCGCTGCGTGGGTCCGCGCGGTCGTTGAGCGGGCACATCACCAGCCCTTCGGCACCGCACTCACGGGCATAGTCGGCCAGGCGCACGGCCTGGGCGCGACGCTCTTCGTTCCACACGTCGAACGGGTACAGGGCGTTGATCGACAGCACCTTGATGTCGCGTGCCTCGCACAACTCGCGGACGCGGGCCGGGGGCATGCCGTCTTCGATCTCGACACCTTTCAGATCATTGCGAATCTCGATGGCGTCGGTTTTCAACGCCAGCGCCAAGTCGATGAAAGCAGGCAGTGACAGGCGTGGGGCAACCATTCGGTTCAAGGCAAAACGCAGGGGCTGGTTCATTGTTGTTCTCCCTCCGGCATTCATGAGATGAGTTTATTGGGCAGTGGGCATACTGAATTCTGGGCCCTTGGCGATGCTGTCGGGCCAGCGTTGCATCACGCTCTTGTAGCGACTGTAGAAACGCAGGCCTTCCTCGCCATAGGCATGGTGGTCGCCGAACAGCGAACGCTTCCAGCCGCCAAAGGAATGCCAGGCCATCGGCACCGGGATCGGCACGTTGATGCCCACCATGCCGACCTTGATGCTGCGCGCGAACGCCCGGGCGATGCCGCCGTCACGGGTGAAGCACGACACGCCGTTGCCGAACTCATGGGCGTTGATCAGCGCCACCGCGGTGGCGAAATCCGGTACACGAACGATGCCCAGCACCGGGCCGAAAATCTCTTGCTGGTAGATGCTCATCTCGACGGTGACCTGGTCGAACAGCGTCGCACCGACGAAAAATCCTTGCTCGGCCCCCGGCACCTTGAAGCCCCGACCGTCGACGATCAGCCGAGCGCCCTCGGCCACACCGGCGTCGATAAAACCTTCCACCTTGGCCTTGTGCTCGGCGGTGACCAGCGGCCCCATGTCGGTGCCGGGCTGCTGGCCATTGCCGACCTTCAACTGGTCGATACGCGGCAGCAGCCGAGCGATCAACTCATCGCCGACATCGCCCACCGCCACGGCAATGGAAATCGCCATGCAGCGCTCGCCGGCCGAGCCGTAGGCCGCGCCGATCAAGGCGTCCGCCGCCTGGTCGAGGTCGGCGTCGGGCATGACGATCATGTGGTTCTTCGCCCCGCCCAGGGCCTGCACGCGCTTGCCATGCGCGGTGCCCTGCTGGTGGATGTATTCGGCGATGGGCGTGGAGCCGACAAAGGAAATCGCCTCGATATCCGGGTGCTGCAACAGCGCATCCACTGCCGCCTTGTCGCCTTGGACGACGTTGAATACGCCGTCCGGCAAGCCGGCTTCGGTCAGCAAGCGAGCCATCAGCAGGCTGGCGGACGGGTCGCGCTCCGAAGGTTTGAGGATGAAGCAGTTACCGGCAACCAATGCCAGCGGAATCATCCACAGCGGCACCATCACCGGGAAGTTGAACGGCGTGACGCCGGCGCACACACCCAGCGGCTGGCGCAGGTTCCAGTTGTCGATACCGCCGCCGATGTTGTCACTGAAATCGGTCTTGAGCAGGTTGGGTGCACCACAGGCGTACTCGACGATCTCAATGCCGCGAGTGACTTCACCGTGGGCGTCGGACAGCACCTTGCCATGTTCACGGCTGATGATCTGCGCCAGTTCGTCGTGATGGCGGTCGAGCAGTTCCTTGAACTTGAACATCACCCGCGAACGGCGCAACGACGACTGCTCGGACCAGGCAGGGAACGCCGCCAGCGCCGAGGCCACCGCCGCGTCGACGGTACTCGGCTCGGCCAGGGCCACCCGCGCCTGTACCGCGCCGGTGGCCGGGTTGAAGACGTTGCTGGAGCGCGCGGTTTCGCTGTCCTGCACTTGGCCGTTGATGTAATGGCCTATTACCGGGGTGTCGCTCATTGTCCTGGTTCTCCGTTGGAATATTGGAATTCAGAGGTCGAGCAGCCAGCTGTGCTGCGGGTCGTTATGGAACTGCCAGACCCGCTTCGGACCGGCCATGACATTCAGGTAATACGACTCGTACCCGTAAGGCACGCTGACCGGGTGATAACCCTTGGGTACCACCACCAGGTCGCTGTTTTCCACGGCCATGGCCTGGTCGATGCTGCGGTCGTCGGTGTAGACCCGCTGGAACACGAAGCCCTGGGACGGGTTGACCTGGTGGTAATAGGTCTCTTCGAGAAAACTCTGGTGCGGCAGGTCGTCGGTGTCGTGCTTGTGCGGCGGGTAGCTGGACGAATGACCGGACGGTGTGCGCACTTCCACTACCAGCAGAGAGTGGGCCGGTTCGCTGTCCGGCAGGATGTCGCAGACGTAGCGGGTATTGGCGCCCTTGCCGCGCACGCTGCGTTTCATGCTGTCCGGACGGATCAGCCGTGGACCATAAGTATGCTGGGCAGCCCCCGGCGCGGCGCACACCGCCACCTGCACATCGTTCAGGGCGGTGACTTGGGCCTGGCTGCCGGGCGGGAGATACGCCGCGAAGGGTGATTTGTCCTCGAACACCGATTGGCGGTCACCGAGGTTGTCCCAGTTGAAGGCTCCCTGCCCGGGCGCTTCGCCCTTGAGGTCGATGCGTCCGCTGAGCAGGACCACGCACAATTCCTTGTCACCGGCCATCACCGGAAGGGTTTCGCCGAGGCTCAGGCGGTAGGCGGCGAACCCCACGTACTCCAACGCGCCATGGGGCAGTTCGACCAGCTTTTGGCCGCCGGGATTGCTCTTGATCAACAGGCTCATGCCGGCATCCTCTCTTGCAGCAGGGCACGCAAGGTGTCGTAGCCCTTCTTGGCGTAGACATAACTCGGCGCTACCGCCGGATCCTGCTCGGCTTCCACCACGAGCCAGCCGTGGTAATCGGCGGCGAGCAGGACATCGAGCAACGCGGCGAAATCAATGTCGCCGTCCCCCGGCACGGTGAAGGTGCCGTTGATGATGCAGTCGGGGAAACTCCAGAGGTTGTTGCGTGCCAACTGCACCACCGGTTTGCGCACGTCCTTGAAATGCACGTGGCAGATGCGCTCGATGTGCTTGCGCAGGACTTGCAACGGCTCGCCGCCGCCCATGTAGCAATGGCCCGAGTCGAACAACAGGCCCACTTCGCTGCCGGTCAGGGCCATCAACTTGTCGATGTCCGATGGCGACTCGACGTAGGCGCCCATGTGGTGGTGATACGCCAGGCGCACGCCTTGGGACAGCGTGAAGCGCGCCAGTTCGGTGACCTTGTCGGCGTAGGCTTGCCAGGCTTCGTCAGTGTGGAAGCGCGGGCGTTCGATCAGCGGGATGCGCTGGCCCTGGATCGAGTCCGCCACCTCGCCATAGACCAGCACCGTCGCGCCGTTCTGCGCCAACAGCTCGACATGGCTGGCGATGGCGTCGATCTCCTCGGCGGCCGAACGCCGCGCCAGGCGACTGGAATACCAGCCGGACACCAGCGCCAGGTCATACGGGCGCAGCACGTCGCCGACGCCCTTGGCGTCCTTGGGAAACTTACCATTGAGCTCGAAACCTTCGTAGCCGATTTCCTTGCCTTCGCTCAACGCCGTGCTCAAGGGCGTTTCGCCGCCGAGGGATGGCAAGTCGTCGTTGCTCCAGGAAATCGGGTTGATGCCAATTCGGATTGCGGGCATGGCTGCACCTTTTATTGTTTTTCAAACTGAATAACGAAAATCGTTTGGAATACTTATTGTGGCGAGGGGATTTATCCCCGCTGGGTCGCGAAGCGGCCCCTTAAAGACTTAATGCAAGTTGCCTGACACACCGAGTTGCCGGTTTTGGGGCCGCTTCGCAGCCCAGCGGGGATAAATCCCCTCGCCACAAAAGCCGGCACAACACCCTTCAGGCCCGTGCAGCACGCCACGCCTCGATCAACTCCACAAACCGCCCCTGCACGTCCCGGATCAACGTTTCATCATCGATTTCCCCGGCCAACCAGGCCCGGCTCGGTTCCTGGAAGATCGTCCGGCCCACGGCAAACCCCCGGCAGGTGGTGCTTTGGCTGGCCTGGCGGAAGCCCTCGGCCAACGCGGAGGCCGGGGCATTGAGGCCCAGCAGCACCACGCCACGACAGTACGGGTCGCGTTGCTGGATCAACTCGTCGAGCTGCTTCCACTCTTCGGCTGTCTGCGCTTCGATCTTCCACCACGCCGGGAAAATTCCGAGGTTGTAGAGGCGCTTGAGGGCGCGATAAAGCACGTCCGGATGGGCCGATGGATGATCCTTCGGCGGGATGACTTCCAGCAGCAACTCATGACCGCTGGCCTGGGACGCCTTATACAAGCCCATCAACTGCGCCTCCTGTTCCAGGCGCAGCAGCGGCTCGTCGTCGGGGTGAAATTGCACCAGGCATTTGATGATCTGTTCCTGCGGCCAGGCGATCAGGTTGCTGCCGATGGAGCGCCCATGCTCGAACGCCAGCGGTCGCGAGCCCTGCACCTCCACGGGCCGCGCCACCCACCAGCCACGTCCGGTGGCCGCGTTGAGCGAATCCTGGCCGAAACGCTGATCGGCCAGCAGCCCGACATCGGCGTCGATGCCCTGGCGTTGCAGGTCGGCTTCGACCCGCTCCACCGCCTGGATGAACAATTGCTTGAGCTCGCCGATGCTGCTCAGCTCACGACCGCCCTTCTGCGCCAGCTCCACCAACTGCCAGCGATGATCGAAGGCAAAGATGAACAGCTGTTTCCAAGCCTTGCGCGGCACGCTGACCTGATGCAGCCGTTGAAGCACGGCATCCTGGTCCGGTCGGGTAATGGGCACCGGGCTCTTGAACAGATAATCGAGCTCGGCCCGGGTCGGCATCGCCGGGGCGCACGCATGGCGCGACACCACCAGGCCGCCACAGGCGTTGGCCAATTGGCAGCAGCGCTCATCACTGGCGTCTTCCAGCCAACCGGCGAGGAAACCCGACATGAACGCATCGCCTGCGCCCAACACATTCAGGACTTCGACCCGCACGCCAGGGTAAAGGGCGCCGTCCTCCAAGCGGCTTGGAATATCACCGTGGATCACCGTGCACCCTTGCGGGCCGAGCTTGACCACGAGGGTTGCGGTCGTCAGCGCGCGCACCGTCCGCAGCGCGGTCAACAGATCTTCGCTGCCACCGGCAATCAGGAATTCTTCTTCGGTGCCGACGATCAGGTCGAAACGCGGCAGGATCCCTTGCACGTGCTGGCTGACTTTACGATCGGCGACGAAACGGGTTTCGCCATCGGCCTTGCCTGCCAGGCCCCAGAGGACCGGGCGGTAATCGATGTCGAGGACACACTTGACGTTGTGTTTTTGCGCATGATCGAGCGCCTGGACGCTCGCGTTGTAGACGCCTTCGGTGGAGAAATGGGTGCCGGTGATCAGCAGCGCCTTGCTGGAGGCGATGAAGGCTTCGTCGATGTCTTCGGCCCGCAGCGCCATGTCGGCGCAGTTTTCCCGGTAGAACACCAGGGGAAAGGTCTCGCGATCCTTGATGCCCAGCAGGACCATGGCGGTGAGTCGCTCAGGATCGACCTTGATCCCGCTGACGTCACACCCTTCGCGCGCCAGGGACTCCACCAGGAAGCGCCCCATGTGATCGTCGCCGACCCGGCTCAGCATCGCCGACCGGAGGCCCAGGCGAGCCGTGCCGAAGGCGATGTTGGCCGATGATCCGCCCAGGTATTTGGCGAAGCTTGAAACATCTTCCAGGCGCGCGCCGACTTGCTGCGCGTAAAGATCGACGCCCAGGCGTCCCAGGCAGATCACATCCAATTGACGCCCACTGGCAAAACGAGTCTGGCCCATGCTGGCTCCTGTTATTTTTATCAGCCTGCGCTGGTCGTCGGAACCGACATCAGCGCTTTGGTGGATGCAGACTAAAACGAGCCAGCGCCAATAATCAATATTTTTTCCATAAATTTTTATCGTGGAATATTTTTTCCAATATGCTACTGCTCAACCGGGCCAGACGCAGTGCATCGTTTCAGCAGGCGCGACAACTTCGCTCAACCATGATTTTCCCGGCGCCTACGCTGTAGACTGCGACCAGCCAACCTATTGTCGAGGGCGGCCCGTTTCCGCGGGCTGCCCTATAAGAACAAGCCAGAAGGATTTCCTATGACCCGCCCCGATCTGCCGGCGCCGTCCGAGAGCGCGTCCGAAGCCGCCCTCCCCAGCCCACCGATCAACGCCGAGCGTCTGCTGCAACTGATCACCGAGGAATACGAAAGCCTGCCGCGCCAGCTCAAGCGCATCGCCAGCTACATGAGCCAGCAAAGCGACCGGATCATGGTGGATCGCATCAGCGACATCGCCCGGGAATGCGAAGTCCACCCTTCGGCCATCGTACGGTTCTCCCAGCGCTTCGGCTTCAGCGGGTTCAGCGAAATGCAGGCCTTGTTCCGCGAGGCCTATACCCACAAGACCACGCCGGTGCAGAACTACCAGCAGCGCATCCGCAGCATGATCGCCAACAAATCGCAGAAGGCCAGCGCCGGCGACCTGGCCCGTGAATGCGTCAACGCGACCCTGTCAGGTATCGAGCGCCTGGGGCTGGAACTGGACGACGAGGCGTTCGAAAAAGCCGTGGACCTGGTGGTCAATGCCGACAATATCTATGTGGTCGGCGTGCGGCGTTCATTCGCGGTGGCCGACTACCTGGTCTACAACCTGCAACACACCAACAAGCGCATTCACCTGGTGTCCGGCCTGGGCGGCAGTTATCGCGAGCAGATGCGCAGCGTGCGGGCCAATGACCTGGTCATCGCCATCAGCTTCACGCCCTACGGCAAGGAAACCCAGCATTGCCTGCGCATTGCCCAGCATCACCAGGCCAAGACGCTGATCATCACCGACAGCAACCTGTCGCCGCTGGCCAAGCGGGCCAACGCGGTGCTGCTGGTCAACGAAGGCAGCTCGTTCGCGTTCCGCTCGTTGAGCGCCACGCTGTGCCTGTGCCAGGCGTTGTTCATCGCCGTGGCCTATCGCCTTGAACTCAAGGTTGATGAAATCCATGAACAGGTCGGCTTCGAGGATTGATGCCCGACCTGAAAACCGCTGAAGGAGAAGCCATGAAACTGATCGGCATGTTGGACTCGCCCTATGTACGCCGCGTCGCCATTTCCGCCAAACGCCTGGGGATCGCCCTGGAACACGAATCGGTGTCGGTGTTCAGGCAATTCGAGCACTTCCAGAGCATCAACCCGGTGGTCAAGGCACCGACCCTGGTCTTGGATGATGGCTCGGTGTTGATGGATTCCACCTTGATCATCGATTACCTGGAGGCCCTGGCCGGGCCAACGCGCAGCCTGATGCCGAACGGTCCGGAACAACGGCTGCGCTCGTTGCAACTGATCGGATTGGCGTTGGCGGCGTGCGAGAAGTCGGTGCAGATCTACTACGAACGTACCCTGCGGCCGACGGAAATCCAGCACGGTCCGTGGCTCGAGCGGATCTCCGGCCAACTGCTGGCGGCATACGGCGGGTTGGAGCAAGCGCTGGCAAAACAGCCATTGCCCACCGATGGCTCCATCGACCAGGCCGGCATTACCGTCGCCGTGGCTTGGACCTTCACCAACCTCCTGGTCGCGGACCAGGTCGAAGGCAAAGCCTTCCCGCAGATCAGCGCATTCACCGCCTACGCCGAAGAACTGGAAGCGTTCCTCAGCACACCGGTGGAATAACCGGCTGGATACATTCCCGTGTGGGAGCGAGCCTGCTCGCGAAAGCGGTGCATCAGTCACCATGGATGCCGACTGATATGACGCCTTCGCGAGCAAGCTCGCTCCCACAGGTTCTTTGGCGAACGAAATTCCGCGGACAGCCGAGAACGGTGTGGGAGTTCAGTTTGCTCGCGAAAGCGGTGCATCAGTCACCATGGATGCCGACTGACATGACGCCTTCGCGAGCAAGCTCGCTCCCACAGCTTCTTTGGCGAACGAAATTCCGCGGACAGCCGAGAACGGTGTGGGAGCGAGCCTGCTCGCGAAAGCGGTGCATCAGTCACCATGGATGCCGACTGACATGACGCCTTCGCGAGCAAGCTCGCTCCCACAGCTTCTTTGGCGAACGAAATTCCGCGGACAGCCGAGAACGGTGTGGGAGCGAGCCTGCTCGCGATGGCGGCGTATCAATCACCATTGATATTGGCTGAACGGACGCTATCGTCGGATCGCCGCCCGGAGCAAGCTCGCTCCCACAGGGGACCGGTTGATCACAGGATTTGCTCAGACCGGTTCCATTTCCCTTGGTTCTGCAATCGGCGCCACCTCGAATCGGTCCGCGAGGAACGGCGTGATGTCCAGCGGCAACGGCTCATCATTGACCAGTTTATCCAGTAACACCCCGGTAATGGCCGAGGTGAGGATGCCGGTGCGGAAATGTCCGCAGGCGTTGAGGTAGCCCTCCACGCCGCGCATCGGCCCTAGGATCGGCAGCTCGTCGGGTGAGCCGGGACGCAGGCCGGCCCAGGTGCGTTTGAGATTGATGTCGGCCAGTTGCGGAATACAACGCATCGCGCCTTGCACCAGCCCTTCGATCTCCGGGTAAGTGGTGGTCACGTCGAACCCCTTGTCCTCCGTGGTGCTGCCAATCAGGATTTCGCCGTTGTCTTTCTGCGCCACATAACAATCGCTGGTGGTCAGGCAGCCGTTGAGGATCTTAGGCATGCGTTCGGTCAACAGGATCTGGCCCTTGACCGGCTTGACCGGAATCCGCACGCCCGTGGCCTGCTCGCTGAGGTCCGCCGCCCAGGCGCCGGCGGCATTGATCAGAATCCGGCAATTGAACGTTCCGGCTTCGGCGGTTTGTACGCCGGTCACCCGCGTGCCGCTGCGCAAGACTTCAGTCACGTGGGTGTTGAAGTACAGGTCGACGCCGTTCTGCCGCGCGCCCTCGGTGTAGGCGTCGGCGAGGCGGAACGGGCTGACCTGGTGATCGCAGAGAAACTCCAGCGCGCCGAGGGCCTCATGGCTCACATTTGGCTCTGCCTCGCGCAAGGCCGCCTGGTCGAGCCAACGCACCTGATCGGCCAGATGGGGAATGGAGGCGGCGATGTGCTCGGCGTACAAGCGGTCCTCATCGTCATAGATCACGAACTTCAGCCCGGTCTCTTCGAACTTGAAATCCATGCCGTGGCGCTCAAGCAACTCGCGATGCAGTTGCGGGTACATCGCGTTGGACTGCAAGGCGAACTGGAAAAACGAGTCGGGCAGGATGTGTGGCGTACTCGCATCCACCGCCACGGCGGCGCCCTGGGCCTGGCGCTTGCGATTGGCCGACATCATGCGGAAGAAAATCACCCCGCAGCCCAGGCCCACTGACTCGCCGATGGCCCACAAGCCGCCCGCCGACGCACGGGTAGCGTTGCCGGGACGCTTGGCGTCGATCAGGGCGATCTTCAAATGGCTGCGTTTGGACAGCTGATAGGCACAGGAAGCGCCAATCACGCCGCCGCCGGCAATCACCACGTCATAGTGCTTAGTCATGGGAAGCGGCCTCCGTGCCGACATTCTGAAAGGCTGAAAATGGAATCGGATCGATCGGAAACCGCGGCCGCAACCAGCCCACATCGGCGCGTCCGGTGGCCTCGCGCAACCGGTCGCTGCAGTAACCGACGCACATGCGCCCCTGGCAATCACCCATGCTGACGCGGGTGCGCATTTTCAGGCTGGCCATGTCCTGCACACCCTGCTCCAGGGCCCGGTCGATGTCGGCACGGGTGGCATGCTCGCAGCGGCAGATCACCGTCTCGGCAGTGGGCAGCGCAGTCTGGCCCGCCCCGCGCCGGGTATAGCGATCGACGGCGGCGCGAAAGCGAATGATCCGCTCCAGTCGGGCCTGATAGCGCCCACGCCGCTCCAGGGCTGCCGGCTCATCCAGGACATTGCGTTGCATCAGCACTGACAGCGCGGCAATACGCCCGCTCAGCATGGCGGCTTCACCTCCGCGAATCCCGCCCATGTCACCGGCCAGATGAACATGTGCCTCGCTGCCGCGTTGCCAGGCATCGGACACTGCCCGCAGATAACCGTCATCGCTGAAGCCATGCTCCAGGCCCATCTGCTGGCTCAACTGGGTGCGGGGGATAAAACCGTAGCCGACCGCCAGCGTCTGGGCCGGCACCTGTTGGGCGCGCGGAAGGTCCGGCGCCCAATCGGCGGAATACGGCGCGACGGTCACACTGCCCAACTCGCCCTCGCCCTCGGCACGCACCACACCCCAGCCATAACGCACCGGAATGCGATGCCGCTTGAGGTACGCGAGCATGCCCAGGCCATCGAGGAACAGTTGCGGCTTGTTCAGCAACGCCAGGCTCTCCTTGGCGATCCGGCCAAACGCACAGGCCTCGTAGACGCCCGCCACGGTGACCCCCGAGGCGTGAAGTTGGCAGGCCACCAGAGGCAGCAGCGGCCCCGTGCCGGCAATCACCACCGGGCTTGGTGGCCTGACCACGCCGCTCTTGATTTGCAATTGCAAGCCACCGAGCATCATCACACCCGGCAACGTCCAGCCAGGAAACGGCACGCTGCGTTCATGGCAACCGGCCGCGAGGATCAGTTGGGAGTAGGCAACCTCGCGCAAGCGCTCGTCGGTATCCAGCAGCATCAGGGCCCGGAACCCTTCGGCGCCGATGACCCGACTGCCCAGTCGTACGTCGATCAGGCCGGCATGGCGCTGGAATTCACCGTGGAGTTTTTCCAGGGCTTCGCTGTAGCGCGGCCCCAGGTAATCCAGGCGTACCCCATCGCGCAAAGGGCCGCGATACACCACTCCACCCAGGCGCGGCGCCTCTTCGAGCAAGCTGCAGCGCACGCCATGGGCGGCCAGCTCAATGGCCGCCGCCATACCTGCCGGGCCGCCGCCGACAATCACCGGATCGTGGTTCATGGCGCCTCCGTTTCGGCAATGCGGTTGGTCCGGGTCTCGATGTGCATGCCGGGTCGCACCAGGGTCTGGCAGGCGCGGCGCTTGTGGCGACCGTCGATCTTGACCAGGCAGCATTGGCACACGCCCATGCCGCAATAGGCACCGCTGATCTGGTCATGATCGTTGCGCGCGACCTGGCGCTGGCCCAGCGCCTGGATGACCGTGAGCACGGTTTCGCCCTGGGCGGCGTTGACAGCCTGGCCGTCCAGGTGCACGGTCATGTCGGCCTGTTCCAGGGGTTGGATATCAAATGGTCGGTGTATGGGGTCTTGAGGTTGCATCATGCAGCTCTTCCTTGAAAGTTCAGTCGGTCCCGGCTCCTTGCGGCACGCCACTCTTTGCCTTGCGTCAATGCCCATCGGCGACAGCGCGCCAGAACAGGGCAGCGGGCGCAGCATGATGGTGCGCAGGGCAATGATGTTAGGGAATATTTGTGACGAAGTATTGATCCAGGCCACTGAATGCGCAGGCTGGCGCCTGATGAACTTTTTTTCAGAAAGCCGACAGGTATTCTTTGGCAAAATGCAGCGCAGTCGCTCCAACTTCCCCACACGGTACTGCCCATGAACCGCATCCTGACCATCGAAGACGACGCCGTGACCGCCCGTGAGATCGTCGCCGAACTGACCCGCAACGGCCTGGATGTCGACTGGGTCGACAACGGCCGCGAGGGCCTGGAACGTGCCGTCAGCGGCGACTACGACCTGATTACCCTGGACCGCATGCTGCCCGAGCTCGACGGCTTGGTGATCGTCACACAACTGCGAAGCATGGGCGTCGCCACGCCGATCCTGATGATCAGCGCCCTCTCCGATGTCGATGAGCGGGTCCGTGGTCTACGGGCAGGCGGCGACGATTACCTGACCAAACCGTTCGCCACCGACGAAATGGCCGCCCGGGTCGAAGTGCTGCTGCGACGCAACAACGGCGCCCGTGAACCGGAAACCGCCTTGCGGGTAGCGGACCTGGAGCTCAACCTGATCAGCCGCGAAGCCAGCCGCAACGGGCAGTTGCTGAGCCTGCTGCCCACCGAATACAAACTGCTGGAATTCCTGATGCGCAACAGCGGGCAGATCCTCTCGCGCATGATGATTTTCGAGGAAGTCTGGGGTTATCACTTCGACCCCGGCACCAACCTGATCGACGTCCACATCGGCCGCCTGCGCAAGAAAATCGACCCGCCGGGCCTGGAACCGCTGATTCGCACGGTACGGGGTTCCGGCTATGTCATTGCTGAACCCCGCTAAGGGCTGGCGCTCCTCCAGCAGCCGCCTGCTGGCGCTGTACAGTTCGCTGTTCGTGCTCTGGAGCGCGATCCTGATGGGGGTGATGTACTACGAGGTATTCGGCTACCTCGACAGCCTCGCCAAGCACTCCCTGATGCAGCGCCAGCATTTGTTCGCGCGCATCCACGGCGATCAGTTGGAAGACGCGCTGATGGCCAGCCTGACCCTGGACGAACGCGGCGTCGACGCCTATGGCCTGTTCGACCCGCAACTGCGTCACCTGAGCGGGCCGATCCAGCGAATCCCCGCCGACCTGCCGCTCGACGGCAAGATCCACATGCTCGGCGGCTGCGTGGATTCCGACGATCCGGACGTGCCTTCCGACAGTTGCGATGCCGTGGCGTCCCGGACCCAGGACGGCCGCTGGCTGGTACTGGCCCGGGACAACGGTTCGCTGTTCGCCGTCACGCGCATCATCCTGCACGCGCTGTTCTGGGGCGTCTCGCTGACCATCCTGCCGGGCATCGCTGGCTGGCACCTGTTGCGCCGCCGACCGTTGCAGCGCATTCGCAAACTGCAGGCCAGTGCCGAAGCCATCGTCGCCGGCGACCTGACCCATCGCCTGCCGCTGTCGAGCCGGCGCGATGAACTGGACATGCTGGCAGCGATCGTCAATGCCATGCTCGACCGCATCGAACGGCTGATGAACGAGGTCAAGGGCGTGTGCGACAACATCGCCCACGATTTACGCACCCCGCTCACCCGCCTGCGCGCGCAGCTCTATCGCATCCAGCAGGAAGCCGCCGACGGCTCCCCCGAAGCGTTGCAGATGGATCAGGTGATCGCCGAGACCGATACGCTGATGGCGCGGTTTCGTGGTCTGTTGAGGATTTCGGAACTGGAGGACCAGCAACGCCGCTCAGGTTTCGTGCGCCTCGATCCGTTGCAGCTACTGCAGGAATTGCATGATTTCTATCTGCCCTTGGCGGAAGAGCGCGAGCTAGTCTTCACCCTGGAAGTGCCCGACGCCCTACCCCTGCTCAACGGCGACCGGGCACTGCTGTTCGAAGCGGTGTCGAATCTGCTGAGCAACTCGATCAAATTCACCCCGCCGGGCGGCGAAGTGATCCTGCGGGGCGTGGACCAGGGCGACAGCACCCGCATCGAAGTGCTCGACTCCGGCCCCGGCATCCCCGAGGCCGAACGCAAGGCGGTGTTTCGACGCTTCTATCGCGCCGAGGGCAGCAGCCAACACGGCGGATTCGGCCTCGGCCTGTCGATCGTCGCCGCGATTGTCAGCCTGCACGGGTTTACGCTGGAGGTGGATCGCAGCGAGTCGGGGGGCGCGCGGTTGGTGCTCGATTGTCGGGCGACGTTGTTGTAAGAACGTTGATCTGCTTGGAGAACTGCTTTCCTGTGGCGAGGGGATTTAGTGAAACGTCGCACCGCCCCGCTGGGCTGCGCAGCAGGCCCCGTATCGATGCAACGCTAGCAAATGGCGAGCGCTTCGCACTCGAGCGGGGATAAATCCCCTCGCCACAACTAACTCCCGTCGACCTTGGAGTCAGGCAGGATCACTGCGATGCAACGGTGTGTTATGCAGCTCATAGCGCAACTCATCGATCAGCTTTTCCAGACTTTCTTCAGAGCGGACGCTGTCGACGCTCATGCCGCTGACCACCAGGTCGACCTCGCCGCTTTCCTGGTGATACAAACGAATGGTGAGCGTGCCGTCGCCATTGAGGCTGCAGTCGCAGGACAGCGGCGCAAAACTGTTCTCGAGACGGGCGCGTAACGGAGCCAGGTGAGTCATGGGTCGCACCTCAGCTTCGAAGTCGCAAATGGCCGGAAAATCGTTCCGGCCTCCTGGCTCCCGCAGACGTCCTGTCGATCTCACTTTTGAAGGGTTTGCTGCACATCGTGACGTATTCCTTGACTGTTTCGTGGGGACGCGACACCTACAACAAATGTCGCACCCCACCAGCCTAGGGACGTAACCGCCTGGGTAGAACCCGAATTTGCACCAGAATGCCAGGTGCATATGCACTAGCTATCATGGTGCCTTCATCCGCCATTCGTTCCCGAAAAGACCCCGCTCCCGGGCCCAGACGATCGCTTCGCTGCGGCTGTGAACGTCCAGTTTCGAATACAGCGTCGCCACATGATTGCGCACGGTGTTGGGGGCCAATTTCAAGCGCGCGGCAATTTCCTTGTCGGCCAGGCCTTCGCAAATCAGCCCCAATACATCACGCTCCCGGGCCGTCAGTTCGGTGAACGACGTCGAGGGTGATTGCGCGTTGATGCTTTTCACATTCGCCAGTTTTTCGATCAGGGTCCGGCTGAACCACGAGGCGTCCTTCATCACTTCCTCAATGGCCGCCACCAACTCCAGCTCCGAGCGCTTGCGTTCGGTGATGTTCATCAGCACCAGCAAATAGCAGGGTTTGTCCTGGATTGCCACGGTATCGGCGGCCACTTCGCAATCGATCTGCTCGCCGCCTTTCTTGTGTACCTTGACATCGACGCTGGACACGACGGCAGCTTTCTCGAGCCGGGCAAACAACGCAGCGCTCGCCTCCTTGTCCAGGAAGCCGATTTCGTCCACGGTCTTGCCCAGCAGTTCCTCGCTGGCGTAACCGGTCGCCTGGAGGAAGGCTTCGTTGATTTCCAACAGTTGCAACTCGCCGCTGCAAATCAAGGTCGGCACCGGGGACAGGCGGAATGACTTGGCGAAGCGCTCCTCGCTCTGGCGCAGCGCGGTTTCGGCCTTGCGCCGCGGCTCCATGTCCATGAACGAGAACAGCATGCAGTCTTGATCGTGCAGGTCCAGCGGCTGTCCGGCGACGATCACCTGCTTGTTCGTACCGTCCGGCAAGCGCATTTCGGCCTGCATTTGCGGAATGGTTGCGCCCTGCCCCAGTCGTTCGATGGCCAGATCGCGCTTCTCGGCGGCCTCCAGCACATCCAATTCGTACACCGAACGGCCGATCACCTGCTCGCGGCTGTAGCCGGTCATTTCCAGGAAGCCGGGATTGACCTTGATGTAGCGCAAGTCGCTGAGACGGCAGATCACCGCGGGCGCCGGGTTGGCGGCGAAGGTTCTCTCGAAACGCTGCTCGGCGCTGGCCCACTCGGTGGCATCGCTGAGAATCAGCACCAGGTACTCCGGCTCGCCGGCGCGGTCGGCCAGGACCATGCTGCGGATGCGGTGCACCCAGGTTCGATCGGGGTCGGCCACTGGCGTGACTTCCACCAGCACGTCACTGAACTCATCACCACGGGCCACGCGGGCGATGGGATAGTTTTCTTCAGGCAGCGGATGATTATTACGATAGCGCAAGTTGAAACGCCGGGCATATTCCTTGGCATTGGTGCCCAGTTCCCTCAGTTCCTGGACACCATGCATGGTCAGCGCAGCCTCGTTGGCCCAGGCAATGGTCTGGTCGACCTCGACGAGTATGACGCCGTCGGACAGCCCGGCGATGATCTGCAGCAACTGGCGGCGATTGGTGTCGGTGTTCGGGACATCCTGATTCATTGGGTCTCCATGGGTCGTCACGTTCAGGCATGGATGCGTTGAAGGTTACGACCACATGGCTCTGGGATAGTGCGCCAGCCTCAAGCCGCCATGCGCCCCTCGGCGATCGCCTGGGAGGCGGCCAGCATGGCGCGCAGCAGCACGGCGCAGCCGGCGGCGAGGTCGTCGGGGGCGGCGTTTTCGATTTCGTTGTGGCTGATGCCGCCTTCGCAGGGCACGAAGATCATGCCGGCGGGGCCCAGTTCCGCGAGGAAAATCGCGTCATGGCCGGCGCCGCTGACAATGTCCAGGTGCGACATTCCTAGCCCTTGTGCAGCGCCGCGCACCGCCTCGACGCAGCCCGGATCGAAATACAGCGGCGGGAAGTCTGCCGTGGGTTTCAAATCGAAGGTCAGGCCGTGCTGCCGACACGTGTCTTCGATCACTTGCTTGACCTCGGCGATCATCGAATCCAGGCGCGCCGGTTCCAGGTGACGGAAGTCCAGGGTCATGCGCACCTCGCCAGGAATGACATTGCGCGACCCCGGATAGGCTTGCAGGCAACCGACCGTGCCGCAGGCGTGGGGTTGATGACCGAGGGCGGCGCGGTTGACGGCACCGACGATGATCGAGGCGCCCACCAGGGCGTCCTTGCGCAGGTGCATCGGCGTGGGGCCGGCGTGGGCCTCGACGCCGCGCAGGGTCAGGTCGAACCATTTCTGCCCGAGGGCGCCCATCACCACGCCGATGGTCTTGCCCTCGTCTTCGAGGATCGGCCCCTGCTCGATGTGGGCCTCGAAATACGCGCCCACCGGATGACCACTCACTTGCCGGGAGCCGGCGTAACCGATGGCGTTCAGCGCCTGGCCCACCGTGATGCCTTCGGCGTCGGTCTTGGCGAGGGTTTCTTCGAGGGTGAATTTCTCGGCGAACACCCCGGAGCCCATCATGCACGGGGCGAAGCGTGAGCCTTCTTCGTTGGTCCAGACCACCACTTCCAAGGGTGCCTCGGTCTCGATGCCCAAGTCGTTGAGGGTGCGCAGCACCTCCAGCCCGGACAATACGCCGAAGCAGCCGTCGAACTTGCCGCCGGTAGGCTGGGTGTCGATGTGGCTGCCGGTCATCACTGGCGGCAGGTTCGGATTGCGCCCCGGGCGCCGGGCGAAGATATTGCCTACCGCATCGATGCTGACCGTACACCCTGCCGCTTCGGTCCATTGCACGAACAAGTCGCGGGCCTGGCGATCGAGGTCGGTCAGGGCCAGCCGGCACACACCGCCCTTGACCGTGGCGCCGAGCTGGGCCAGGTCCATGAGTGATTGCCAGAGGCGGTCGCGGTTGATGTGCTGGTGGGTGGATTGCAGGACGTCGGTGGCTGCGTTCATGGGGATCTCCATTTTTTCTGGCATGTTTTCGGTGTACTTGAGGCCGCCATCGCGAGCAAGCTCGCTCCCACAGGGATGTGCTGCGCATACAAATTTTTCATCCACCCCAATCCAATGTGGGAGCGAGCTTGCTCGCGATGAGGCCCTCTTTCACACCGCGGTCTTAGCAACGGACGGGCTCGCTCGCATACTGCACAACCCGTAATAAATCACTCCGCCCAGCGCCGAGCCGGTGAACCAGCCGTAGCTGTAGAACCAACTGAACGCATCGCTGCCCAAGGACAGCAGCGTCAGCGCCACCGGTACGCCAAAGGCGATGAAACCGCTCCAGTTCCATGCCGGGTAGATGTCGTCGCGGTACAAGCCGGCCAGGTCCAACTGCTGTCGCTTGATCAGGAAATAATCCACCACCATGATCCCGGCGATCGGCCCCAGCAGGCTCGAATAGCCCAGCAGCCAATTCGAATAAACCGACTCCAGGCTGACGTCGGAAACGATCCAGCCGAGTTTTTTCAGCAATTCGTGACCCATCAGCGCCAGCCCCACCAGGCCGGTGAGCAGCACGGCCTTCGTACGGCCGATCAGTTTCGGCGCCAGGTTCTGGAAGTCATTGGTCGGCGAGACGATGTTGGCCGCGGTGTTGGTCGAGAGCGTGGCGACAATGATCAGCACCATGGCCAACGCCACCCACATCGGGCTCTGGATGTGCCCGATCAAAGACACCGGGTCGGAGACGGTCACGCCCACCAGTTTTTCCGAGGCGGCGGTCATGACCACGCCGAGGGAGGCGAACAGGAACATGGTCAACGGCAGGCCGATGATCTGCCCGACGATCTGGTCCTTCTGGCTCTTGGCATAACGGCTGAAGTCCGGGATGTTCAAGGACAAGGTGGCCCAGAAACCGACCATCGCCGTCAACCCGGCGAGAAAATAGCCAGTCACGCCAGCGCCTTCGGGTCGCTTGGCCGGGACCGCCATCAGCTCGGTCAGCGACACATTGGGCAACGCCCAGACCAGGAGCCCGGCCCCCACCAGAACCAGCAGCGGCGCAGACAAGGTTTCCAGCCACTTGATCGACTCGGCGCCACGCAACACCACCCACAGGTTGATGACCCAGAACACCATGAAGCCGATCACTTCGCCGGTACCGCCGAGGCTCTTCCAGCCCTCGAACACCGAACCGAGAAACAGGTGGATCGCCAGCCCGCCGAACATCGTCTGGATACCAAACCAGCCACAGGCGACCAGGGCGCGGATCAGGCACGGCACGTTGGAACCGATGACGCCGAAGGACGAGCGCAGCAGCACCGGGAACGGGATGCCGTACTTGGTCCCGGCAAAGGCATTCAAGGTCAGCGGGATCAACACGATGATGTTGGCGAACAGGATCGCCAGCAACGCCTCGCCCACCGTCAAGCCGAAATAGGCCGTGAGCACGCCGCCCAAGGTATAGGTCGGCACGCAAATCGCCATGCCGACCCACAGTGCGGTGATGTGCCATTTGTTCCAGGTGCGCTCGTGCACCTTGGTGGGTGCGATGTCGTGGTTGTAACGGGGGCTGTCGAGGACGTCGCTGCCGGCTTCGAGTTCGAATAATCCGTCGCGCTCGGTCACTGTTGATCTGGTCATGTCCGCTCCACTGTTTTCATTATTTTTTGCTCATCGACGGGCGATGGCTGGAGTACTTGCACACGTACTGCCAATCACCTCGCCAGACCACGAAGACACTCAATAACCGTGCCGGATGACCTGAATAACTGACGGGGTGATCGATATATCCCTTTCAACCATTTGATCTTCAACGCTTTAAGGTCAACTTGTCGTCCTGCTCCACTCTCTGATCATCGATGTTCAGGCTAGATGACCTCCGCGTCCTGTCGAGTGGGAGATTCAAAGTGGTGCGCCGTTGATCCACGCGAAGTGTCTAGACCGCACTACAAGCGCTTTCAAGCGGCTGATTTACCATGATAAATCTCGCTCAAATAGCGATCCTGTCAAGTGCGTCAAATTGGTGAGCATGCTACCAATTTGGTGAATTGAATATTTAATACTTTAAATTCAATAGGTTATAAAACGAATAAGCTTATAAAAAATAATCTTGCTCATTTCAATAACTCAAGCTAGCGTCTAATCCTGACAGTCGTGACAAGATTAAAACACTGCGCGACTAACCTACCGTGATGGATAAAACATAAAGAGCCGGCAACAGTCGGTCATGCCCTGCGAGGAACTCGGAATGTCTCTGTTGATCCGTGGCGCCACCGTTATTACCCATGATGAAAGTTATCGCGCCGATGTGTTCTGCGCCGACGGCGTGATCAAGGCCATTGGTGAAAACCTCGATGTTCCGGCCGCGACCGAAGTGCTCGACGGCAGCGGTCAATACCTGATGCCAGGCGGCATCGATCCCCACACCCATATGCAACTGCCCTTCATGGGCACGGTCGCCAGCGAGGACTTCTTCAGCGGCACGGCGGCGGGGCTTGCCGGAGGCACCACTTCGATCATCGACTTCGTGATTCCCAACCCCCAGCAATCGCTGATGGAAGCCTTTCATCAATGGCGGGGCTGGGCCGAAAAAAGCGCCAGCGACTACGGCTTCCATGTAGCGATCACCTGGTGGAGCGAACAGGTTCGCGAGGAAATGGGCGAGCTGGTCAGCCATCACGGCGTCAACAGCTTCAAGCATTTCATGGCCTACAAGAACGCGATCATGGCCGCCGACGACACCTTGGTGGCGAGCTTCGAACGCTGCCTGGAACTGGGCGCGGTGCCCACCGTGCATGCAGAGAACGGCGAGCTGGTCTATCACCTGCAACGCAAGCTGCTGGCCCAAGGCATTACCGGGCCGGAAGCCCACCCGCTGTCGCGCCCTTCCCAGGTGGAAGGCGAAGCCGCCAGCCGGGCCATCCGTATCGCCGAGACCCTCGGCACGCCGCTGTACCTGGTACACGTCTCGACGAAAGAAGCGCTGGACGAAATCACTTACGCCCGCGGCAAGGGGCAGCCGGTCTACGGTGAAGTATTGGCAGGGCATCTGCTGCTGGACGACAGTGTCTATCGCGATCCCGACTGGCAGACCGCCGCCGGTTATGTGATGAGCCCGCCTTTCCGTCCGCGCGGGCACCAGGAAGCGCTCTGGCATGGCCTGCAATCCGGCAACCTGCACACGACCGCCACCGACCACTGCTGTTTCTGCGCGGAACAGAAAGCCGCCGGCCGCGATGACTTCAGCAAGATCCCCAACGGCACCGCTGGTATCGAAGACCGCATGGCCGTGCTCTGGGACGAAGGGGTCAACAGCGGCAAATTGTCGATGCACGACTTCGTTGCCCTGACCTCCACCAACACCGCGAAGATCTTCAACCTCTACCCACGCAAAGGCGCGATCCGCGTCGGTGCCGACGCTGACCTGGTGCTCTGGGATCCCCAGGGCAGCCGGACGATTTCCGCCAAGACCCACCACCAGCAAGTGGACTTCAACATCTTCGAAGGCAAGACCGTGCGCGGCGTACCCAGCCACACCATCAGCCAGGGTCGGCTGGTCTGGGCCGACGGCGACCTGCGGGCCGAACGCGGGGACGGGCGCTATATCGAACGACCGGCGTATCCGGCGGTGTTCGATTTGCTGAGCAAGCGGGCTGAGTTGAATAAGCCGACTGCGGTTAAACGCTGAAATCGAGGCCTTCGGCCTTCGCGAGCAAGCCCGCTCCCACACTGAATCTGGGGCAAACACAAAATATGTCTACACAACAGATCCAGTGTGGGAGCGAGCTTGCTCGCGAAAGCGTCAGCCCAGGCAACGAAAAAACCACTGCCCACCAGAGGCAGCACCTCAAACACCGTGAGGCCCGATTCCATGATCCAGCCCTTGAGCCATCTCCCCCATTCCCAGGAAGACCCGACCACCCTCGCCGCCCGCTTCAGTGACCTGGCGCCGCCCCTCAATGCGCGCCAGGCCCACCTGGAGGCGTCCCGCTGCCTGTACTGCTACGACGCGCCTTGCGTGAACGCTTGCCCTAGCGAGATCGATATTCCATCGTTCATTCGCAACATTCACCAGGACAACGTCCAGGGTGCGGCCCAGCGGATTCTCTCGGCGAACATCCTCGGCGGCAGTTGCGCCCGGGTCTGCCCCACCGAGGTGCTGTGCCAGCAAGCCTGCGTGCGCAACAACGCCCAGGAATGCGCGCCCGTGCTGATCGGCCTGTTGCAACGCTACGCCGTCGACAATGCCCACTTCAGCGAACACCCGTTCAAACGCGCCGCCGCCAGCGGCAAACGCATCGCGGTGGTCGGGGCAGGTCCCGCCGGGCTGTCCTGCGCGCACCGCAGCGCGATGCACGGCCATGACGTGGTGATTTTCGAAGCCCGGGACAAGGCCGGCGGCCTCAACGAATACGGCATCGCCAAGTACAAACTGGTGGACGACTACGCGCAACGTGAATTGGACTTCTTGCTGGAAATCGGCGGCATCGAGATCCGTCACGGCCAGAAGCTCGGCGACAACCTCAGCCTGAGCGACCTGCACCAGCAATTCGACGCGGTGTTCCTCGGCCTCGGCCTGGCTGCCAGCAAACAGCTGGGCCTGAGCGACGAACAAGCGTCAGGGATGCTGGCCGCCACCGAGTACATTCGCGAGTTGCGCCAGGCTGACGACCTCAGCCAGTTGCCGCTGGCCGACCGTTGCATCGTGCTCGGTGCTGGCAACACCGCCATCGACATGGCCGTGCAAATGGCCCGCCTCGGTGCCCGCGACGTCAGCCTGGTGTACCGACGCGGCCTGGAGGACATGGGCGCCACCGGGCACGAACAGGACATCGCCAAGGCCAATCAGGTCCGCCTGCTGACCTGGGCCCAGCCGCAGCAAGTACTGCTGGACGACAGCGGCGTGGTGCGCGGCATGCGTTTCTCCCGGACTCATCTGGAGAGCGGTCGGCTGGTGATCGGCAGCGAGACCTTCGACCTGCCCGCCGATGCCATCTTCAAAGCCATCGGCCAAGCCTTCGACGACGACGCGCTGGTGGACCCGCTGGCTCGGGAGCTCAAGCGCCAGGACGGACGCATCCTGGTGGACGAACACCTGCGCACCAGCATCCCCGGTGTCTATGCCGGCGGTGATTGCACCAGCCTCGACCAGGACCTCACCGTGCAGGCCGTGCAGCACGGCAAGCTCGCCGCCGAGGCAATCAATGCTCATCTCATGCTCAATGTGGAGGCTGCGTAATGGCCGATCTGTCGATTGTCTTCGCCGGCATCAAAGCGCCCAATCCGTTCTGGCTGGCCTCCGCGCCGCCCACCGACAAGGCGTACAACGTCGTGCGTGCCTTCGAGGCGGGCTGGGGTGGCGTGGTCTGGAAAACCCTGGGGGAGGATCCGGCGGCGGTGAACGTGTCCTCGCGCTACTCGGCTCACTACGGTGCCAATCGCGAGGTGCTGGGCATCAATAACATCGAGCTGATCACCGACCGTTCGCTGGAGATCAACCTGCGGGAAATCACCCAGGTAAAGAAGGACTGGCCTGATCGGGCGCTGATCGTGTCGCTGATGGTGCCGTGCGTCGAGGAGTCCTGGAAGAACATCCTGCCCCTGGTGGAAGCCACAGGCGCCGATGGCATCGAGCTGAACTTCGGTTGCCCCCACGGCATGCCGGAACGGGGCATGGGTGCGGCGGTGGGCCAAGTGCCAGAGTACGTCGAGCAGGTGACGCGCTGGTGCAAGACCTATTGCTCGCTGCCGGTGATCGTCAAGCTCACGCCGAACATCACCGATATCCGCGTCGCCGCCCGGGCCGCCCATCGCGGCGGGGCCGACGCGGTGTCGCTGATCAACACCATCAACTCCATCACCAGCGTCGACCTGGACCGCATGGTCGCCCTGCCCATCGTTGGCAGCCAGAGCACCCACGGCGGTTACTGCGGCTCGGCGGTCAAGCCGATTGCGCTGAACATGGTCGCGGAAATCGCCCGTGACCCGCAGACCCAGGGCCTGCCGATCTGCGGCATCGGTGGCATCGGCAGTTGGCGCGACGCGGCGGAGTTCATCGCCTTGGGCAGCGGCGCGGTGCAGGTCTGCACGGCGGCGATGCTGCACGGCTTTCGCATCGTCGAGGAGATGAAGGACGGCCTGTCGCGCTGGATGGACGAGCACGGTCACGCCAACCTGCAAGCCTTCTCCGGCCGCGCGGTGGGCAACACCACCGATTGGAAGTATCTGGACATCAACTACCAGGTCATCGCGAAAATCGACCCGCAAGCCTGCATTGGTTGCGGGCGCTGTCACATCGCCTGTGAAGACACCTCGCACCAGGCCATCGCCAGCCTCAAGCTGGCGGACGGCACCCATGCCTACGAGGTGATCGAAGAGGAATGCGTGGGCTGCAACCTCTGCCAGATCACCTGTCCGGTGCAGGATTGCATCGAGATGGTGACAGTGGACACCGGCAAGCCGTTCCTGGATTGGAACCACGATCCGCGCAATCCCTACCACGTCGCGCCTTGAATCCCTTAACGGGCGCTGAACCTCAGCCGGGACAACATCCGCAGATCGCCGTCGCGGTAGTAGTCGTCGGTCCAGCTGTCGTTCGGCGCCAAGGGCTTGACCTGCTTGAGGGCGAGTTTTTTCGCAAAGTAGCGGAACCGATAGTGCTCGTAGAAGCGCAGCAGTTCCAGCCCGTAGCGGTCGGCCAGGTCGGTGTCGCCCTGGATGATCAGGTAGTTTTCGTCGTTGCCGCTGCTGGCCGCAGCGCTCAGGTTATGGCTGCCACTGATGATGGTCGGGGCATCGCTGGTGAAGTCGGTGACCACCGCCTTGGTGTGCACCAGCAGGTTGCCCTTCTGGCCCTTCATGTTTTCCCGGAGCCAACCTTCCAGGCCGGTATTGAGTAACGCGGTGGCGGCGAACTCCGCGGTGCGATCGGCATGGAAACCGGTGATGCGGCTGGCAGAGTTCTGCAGGCCGTAGCGCAGCACATCGTCATTCGGCTGGCCGAGCAAGGCATCGAGAATCGTGTCCGGCAAGGCAAATGCCGTGACGAACAGCAGGTCCTTGCGCGCGGACCTGATGATGTCGACGAAGCGATCGAGATCACCTCGCCCGTTGCGGGGCGAAAATCCGGCGAACAGTTTGTCATCGGCGCTCATGGGATTGTATTGGGTCAACCAATCGCGGGTGGCGTCGACATCTGCGGGCGCGTGCCAGATCTGCTCGAACACCTGGCGGTAGCTGTCGCTGATCCGCGAATCATCCAGCACATGGATGACGTTGGCCTGGCGATAAACACCATTGGCGGTGAAATTGGTGCTGCCGCACAGCACCGCCTCGGGCGTCAACGTGCCGTTTGCTTCGACCCGGCTCAGGACGATGAACTTGTCGTGAAAGATATTGTGTGTGACCCGCCCACGTTTGTTGGCGGCCGGAAGGTTTTCCAGGCTGGCTTCGTTGCGCAGTGTCGTGTCGTCATCCGGCTCGGAGTGGTACAGCACCCTGACCTGCGCGCCGCGTGCATGGGCGGCGCTCACCGCAGCGACGATCACCGGCAGTTCGTATTCATAGATGGCCACGTCCAGCGCCCAGTTGGCATCCAGGGCCCGGTCGATGAAGCCGATCAAGCGCCCCAGCAAGCCGTTTTCCAGCCAGCGACGTGGCGCGTCGGGCCATTCCTCGATGGACAACTTTTTATTGGCGCTGATCAGCGCATCCACTTCCGGAAACTTGCGCTGGAACGCCTGGCTGGCCGCCACCGCGCGATTGAACATGACCCGCTGGCTGGCCGGTTGACCGTCGTCGCTGGTGACGCTCACTTCCAGGGCTTCGCCCAGTTGCGGCGCATCGGGGCTGCCGTAGGCCAGGTGCACGCGGTAATGGATCGTCACGCCGGGATTGACGGCGTAATCGGCCCAGCGAAATTTCTGCAACGGTGCCTTGTCGCTGGGCGTGGCGTGGAATTGGGGAAAGGTGTGGGCCTTGTCGGGAAAGGTCAGGCTGTTGAACAGGAACAGCCAGGGCTTGTCGCCCGCCTGCTTCTCGATGGCAAAGCCCAACAGCCCCTTGCGCCGGGGTTCGGCGAGGTCCATGGCGAGCAGCACCCCGTTGGTGCCGGCGTAGGCCTTGACCCGGAAATCGTCCTGGGGATTGGTGACGAGTACGCGCATGGGTTCATTCCTTTGAGGGTTGCTTGAGCATAGAGCAGTGATGCGGGTTGGGTGGGCAGAGCATTGAAACCGCGGTGATGCCATCGCGAGAAAGCTCGCTCCCACAGGGAGCTGGGGTGTTCAGCAGTTATGTGCTCACAGCGAAACCCATGTGGGAGCGAGCTTGCTCGCGATAGGGCCCAGACAGCCACAGCACATTTCAAGTGCCTTCATCGATATGCCGATACTCAGCCCCCAACTGCCCCGCCAATTGCCGCGCCCGGCCCAGGCGAATCGGGCCGCGCTCGATGTCGATCAGCAGGCTGGGGCAATCGAGGGGCGGCAGGGAGTGCCCTTCCTTCACTCGGCCATCGGTCATCAACAGCACTCGCTGTCGCTCCGCCGGGAAGCGCTTGCGCCGGGCGGCCAGCCAGCGCTGCGCCTCGCCGATCGCCGCCAGCAACGGCGTGCCGCCGCCGGCGCCCAGCGCGTCGAGCCAGTGCCCCAGGCCGGTGGAGGCCTTGAGCCCCTGCACTTGCCAGGTCGGTGCGGCGCCGCTGGCGGTCAACAACGCTAGCCGCGCGCGTTGCCGGTAGGCGTCGTCGAACAGTTGCGCGAGCAGGCCCTTGCCGTCACTCAAGGCCCGATGGCGACGGGTCGAGGCCGACGCATCGACGATCACCAGCCACAGCTCATGGGCCGAACGCTGCCGCCATTTGAAACGCAAGTCGGCCAGCATGCGCGGACGTCCATTGAGCAAGGAACCCGGCCAGTCCACCAGGCCAGCGGTCGCCGCTTTGCTCCGTCCCTGGCGGCCCTGGTCGAGTCGCCCGGCGCGGGGTCTGGCATTCGCCCCCGCCGGCGAACGGGGACGAATGCCTAGGGCTTTTTTGGCCAGCTCGGCACATCACGCCGGGCGCCGGTCGGCAATGCCCGAGGCGGCAGGTCGCCCCATTGGCCCTGGCCTTCGCTGGGCTGGCTGGTTTCATTCGGGGTCGACGATGGTGCCTGGGTTGGCGCCGGAGCCGGTGCGGTGTGATCGCGGCGGCGATGACGCAGGGCAAACTCGGCAACCGCGTCGATGTCTTCAGCAGCGATGGCTTGCGCGCCACGCCACGCGGCATGGGCACGGGCAGCCCGCAGCCAGACCAGGTCGGCGCGCAACCCATCGACCCCGGCGGCAAAACAACGCTCGGTGATCTGCCCCAGCGCCGTGTCATCCAAGGGGATCTGGGCCAAGCCTGCGCGGGCCTGTTCGCAGCGCTCACGCAACCGTTGCTGGGCAGGCTCCCACTCGGCGCAAAATGCCGCCGGATCGCTGTCGAAATCCAGCCGCCGACGGATGATCTGCCCGCGCTCGGCCGGGGCGGTATGGCCGTCCAGGGCCACGTTGAGACCGAAGCGGTCGAGCAGTTGCGGACGCAGCTCGCCTTCTTCCGGGTTCATCGTGCCGATCAACACGAAACGCGCCGGATGCCGATGGGAGATGCCATCGCGCTCGATCAGGTTGGTGCCGCTGGCGGCGACATCGAGCAGCAGGTCCACCAGATGATCCGGCAGCAGGTTCACTTCATCGACATACAACACGCCGCCGTCGGCCTTGGCTAGCACACCGGGGGAAAACTGCGCGCGCCCTTCCCCCAACGCCGCGCCCAGGTCGAGGGTGCCGACCAGCCGTTCTTCGGTGGCGCCCAGGGGCAAGGTCACGAATTGGCCGCTGGCCAACAAATCCGCCAGGCCCCGGGCCAGGGTGGACTTGGCCATCCCGCGCGGGCCTTCGATCAGCACGCCGCCGATCTTCGGATCGATCGCCGCCAGGCACAGGGCCAATTTCAGCGCATCGGCGCCGACCACGGCGGCGAGGGGGAAATGTGGGGTGTCGGTCATGTTGTTCTCTCAAGCTGTCCGGTGAGGTTCAGGCAACACAATATTCCGTGGCGAGGGGATTTATCCCCGCTGGGCTGCGAAGCAGCCCCAATAACTGGCTAGAGGGTCGCTTCGCAACCCAGCGGGGATAAATCCCCTCGCCACGGATATATCCCATCACCATAGATATCTGTCTTGGCTAAAGTCAGCCATCTTCTTCAATGTCCAGCAGCAGGTTTCCCAGCGCCTCGCGATAATCCCCCGGTTCCTGCCACATCCCGCGCTGCTGCGCTTCGAGCATTCGCTCGGTCATGTCCCGCAGCGCGTCGGGGTTGTGCTGGCGGACGAAATCCCGGGTATGCGGATCGAGGAGATAGGTATCGGCCAGCAAGGCGTACTGGTGGTCGTCAATCAACTGGGTGGTGGCGTCGAAGGCGAACAGATTGTCCACCGTCGCCGCCAGTTCGAATGCGCCTTTGTAGCCGTGGCGCTTGACCCCGTCGATCCACTTCGGATTGGCCGCGCGGGAACGAATCACTCGGTTGAGTTCTTCCTTCAGCGTGCGGATCTTCGGCAGGTCCGGCTGGCTGTGATCGCCGTGGTAACTGGCGGCGGCTTGGCCACTGAGGGTTTCCACGGCAGCGAGCATGCCACCCTGGAACTGGTAATAATCGTTGGAATCAAGCAGGTCGTGCTCACGGTTGTCCTGGTTCTGCAGCACCGCTTGCACTTGGCTCAGGCGCCGGGAGAATTGCGCCCTCGCCGCGGTGCCCTCGTCGCCCGCGCCATAGGCGTAGCCGCCCCAATTGAGGTAAACCTCAGCGAGGTCTTCACGGCTCTGCCAGAGCCGACCGTCGATTGCCCCCTGCACACCCGCGCCATAGGCACCGGGCTTGGCGCCGAAGATCCGCCATCCGGCCTGGCGCGCCGCATCTTCCAGGGCCAAGCCCGATTCCAACAAGGCTTCGCGCTCGGCGCGGACCTTGGCCGCCAGCGGGTTCATGTCGTCGGGTTCATCCAGGGCCGCGACGGCCTGCACCGCCGCATCGAATAAGCGGATCAGGTTGGCAAAGGCGTCCCGGAAAAAACCGGAGACCCGCAGCGTCACATCGACCCGAGGCCGGTCCAGCAGGCTCAGCGGCAGGATTTCAAAATCATCGACACGCTGGCTGCCCGTGGCCCACACCGGACGCACGCCCATCAGCGCCATCGCCTGGGCAATGTCGTCGCCACCGGTGCGCATGGTGGCGGTGCCCCACACGGACAAGCCGAGCTGGCGCAGGTGATCGCCGTGGTCTTGCAGGTGCCGCTCGAGAATCAGGTTCGCCGATTGGAAACCGATGCGCCACGCCGTGGTGGTGGGCAGGTTGCGCACATCGACGGAGAAGAAGTTGCGCCCGGTAGGCAGCACATCCAGGCGTCCGCGACTCGGCGCGCCACTGGGGCCGGCCGGTACGAAACGCCCGCCCAGGGCATCGAGCAAGCCGCGCATTTCCGCCGGGCCACAGGCGTCCAGGCGCGGCGCGACGACGGCGCGCAGGTGGTCGATGATGCCGTGCACCGTCTCCCAACCCGGCGCGTCGAGCTGCCCGATCTCGCCGTCCAAGGCTTGTGCGATCAACCGTCCGGCGAACAATTCCAGGCGCTCGCGGCTATCGCCGACGGTGCGCCAAGGCTCGTCGCTGATGTCGCGCAAAGCCTCGGGACGCTCGCCGGTCCAAGGTTCGGCCAAGGCACAATCGAGCGGATCGAAACCCAGCCCGAACGCCTTCGCCAGCGCGCGAAGCAGGCTCGACTGGGCGCCCTTGCCGTCGCCACGGGGAATGCGCAACAACGCCAGCAAGGTGTCGATGCGCAGCCGTCCGCCGGGCGACTCGCCAAAGATGTGCAAGCCGTCGCGGATCTGCGATTCCTTCAAGTCGCACAGGTAGGTGTCCAGGCGCGGCAGCCAGATCGCCGCGTCGGCGTCGCTGTCGAGGGCGGCGTCAAGTTGCAACTCGCGGTCGATGTGGGTCTCGCGCACCAGGGCGAGGATGTCCCGTTGCAGCTCCCTGGCGCGGCGCGGATCGAGCAGCTGCGCCTCGTAGTATTCGTCGGCGAGCAACTCCAGGTTACGCAGCGGCCCGTAGGTTTCAGCGCGGGTCAGCGGTGGCATCAGGTGGTCGATGATCACCGCCTGGGTGCGGCGCTTGGCCTGGGCGCCCTCGCCCGGGTCGTTGACGATGAATGGATAGATGTTCGGCAGCGGTCCCAGCAGCACGTCCGGCCAACAGCTCTCCGAAAGCCCGACGCCTTTGCCCGGCAGCCATTCGAGGTTGCCGTGCTTGCCGACGTGGATCACGGCGTGGGTGCCGTAGGCGTGGCGCAACCAGAAATAGAACGCCAGGTAGCCATGGGGCGGCACCAGGTCCGGGTCGTGGTACACCGCGCTCGGATCGACCTGGTAACCCCGCGCCGGCTGGATGCCAACGAACGTCAGGCCCAGGCGCAAGCCGGCGACCATCAGGCGGCCGTCGCGGAACATCGGGTCCTGCTCGGGCGCGCCCCAACGCGCCAGCACCGCGTGGCGATTGGCCTCGGGCAGCGCGTCGAACATGGCCTGGTACGCGTCCAGGGCCAGGCTTTGATGGCAGGGCCGCAGGTCGAGGCTGTCCAGGTCGTTAGTGACGCCGCCGAGCAACTGCTGGATCAACGCGGTGCCGTTGGCCGGCAACGCGGCGGGCAGTGGATACCCTTCGGCCTGCATCGCCCGCAGGATATTCAGCGCCGCCGCCGGCGTGTCCAGGCCGACGCCGTTGCCGATGCGCCCGTCCCGGGTCGGGTAGTTGGCGAGGATCAGCGCCACCCGTTTTTCGCTGTTGGGCAGGCGCGCCAAGGTGGTCCAGCGCCGGGCCAGTCCGGCGACAAAATCCATGCGCTCGGGCACCGCCCGGTAGCACACCACGTCGCTTTGGCTGCGCTCGCTGCGCCAGGCCAGGTCCTTGAAGCTGATGGGCCGGCTGATGATGCGTCCGTCCAGTTCCGGCAAGGCGATGTGCATCGCCAGGTCCCGCGGGCCCAGGCCTTGTTCGCTGGCGCGCCAGCCGGGTTCGTTGTCCTGGGCGCAGATCGCCTGGATCACCGGGATATCGCGACGAAACGGCCGCAGGTGCGGTGCTTCCGGACTGGATTGCGCGAAGCCGGTGGTGTTGAGGATCACCCCCGCCGCTGCCTCGTCCAGCCAGTCTTCCACCTGGGCCAGACAGGCGGGTTCCTTGAGGCTCGCCACCGCGATCGGCAAAGGATTGAGCCCCGCCGCTTGCAGGCGCTGGCAGAACACATCAATGAACGCGGTGTTCGCGGCTTGCAGGTGCGAGCGATAAAACAACAGCGCCGCCACCGGTTCGCCGGCCTGCCAGTCAGCTTGCCAGTCGTTCAGGGTCGCGTTGTTTTTTTCCGGATGATAGATCGCCGTCCGCGCCAGGGGCTGGGGCTCGCCCCACGAATAATTGCGGCCAAACCATTGGCTGCCGAGGTGCCGAAACAGGTTCAGGGCGTTTTCCAATCCGCCCTGGCGGAGAAACTGCCAGAGCCGGTCGCGATCTTCGACAGGCACGTTGCTCAAGTCGCTGAGCTCCGGGTCCGGGCGGTCGTCCCCCGGCACCAGGATCAATTGCACACCGCGTCCGGCCAGTTCCATCAGCCGCTCGATGCCGTAGCGCCAATAGCCGATGCCGCCGTGCAGCGACAGCAAGATGACCTTGGCGTGTTGCAGCACGTCTTCGAAATACAGATCCACTGACGCATGGTTCTGCACCTGCATCGGGTTGGCGAGGCGGAACTGCGGGTAGTCGTCCGGCAACTGCCGCGCCGCTTCGGCCAGCAGTGCCAGGCTGGAATCGCCGCTGCACAGGATCACCAGCTCGGCAGGGGTTTGCCCGAGGTCGGCGATGTTGTCATCCGACACGAAACCGCCGGGCTGGGTCCTGAGCAGGTGCATGGCTCAGGCGCTGAGGGCGGCGCGCAACTGCGCTTCGAGCAGCCCGGCGTCCAGGTCCTGGCCGATCAATACCAGCCGCGTGACCCGCGCTTCGTCGGCGCCCCACTGGCGGTCGAAGTGCTTGTCGAAGCGCGTGCCGACGCCTTGGATCAGCAGGCGCATCGGCTTGTTCGGGATGGCTGCGAAACCCTTGACCCGCAGCACGTCGTGCTGGACCACCAGTTGCGTCAACGCGTCCAGCAGCAGGCTTTCGTCAGCCTGGGGCAGCTCGATGGAAATCGAATCGAAGGCATCGTGATCGTGGTCGTCGTCATCGCCGTCATGGTGGTGGTCGTGATGGCTGTGGCGGCTGTCGATGTGCTCTTCGGAGCCCGCGCCCAAGCCGATCAGCACGTCCAGCGGCAAGCGACCGCTGCTGGCTTCGATGACCTTGACCGCTGGCGGCAGTTCTTCGGCGACTTCCAGGCGCACTTTTGCCAGGTCCTCGGGGTTGATCAGGTCGGCTTTGTTGAGGATCACCAGATCGGCGCTCGCCAGTTGATCGGCGAACAGCTCGTGCAGCGGCGATTCATGGTCCAGGTTCGGGTCCAGCTTGCGCTGGGCATCGACCTTGTCCGGGAACGCGGCGAAGGTGCCGGCGGCGACGGCCGGGCTGTCCACCACGGTGATGACCGCATCGACGGTGCAGGCGCTGCGGATTTCAGGCCATTGGAAGGCCTGGACCAGCGGCTTGGGCAAGGCCAGGCCAGAGGTTTCGATGAGAATATGGTCGAGGTCGCCGCGACGGGCCACCAATTCCCGCATCACCGGGAAGAACTCTTCCTGCACCGTGCAGCACAGGCAGCCGTTGGCCAGTTCATAGACGCGGCCGTTGGCTTCTTCTTCGGTGCAACCGATGGAGCACTGCTTGAGGATCTCGCCGTCGATGCCCAGTTCGCCGAATTCATTGACGATGACCGCGATGCGCCGGCCCTGGGCGTTGTCGAGCATGTGCCGCAGCAAGGTGGTCTTACCCGAGCCGAGGAAACCGGTGACGATGGTGACGGGGAGTTTGGCCAGTGTTTTCATCGGATGCCCTTTGGCAAGGTGGCGGGCAAACGGGACGACAACCGCAGGCACGGGCGTGCGCGGAAGATTTCGCCACCGGATCACCCCGCCCGGTTGTAGTGAGAATCTGTTGTCGAGGCAGGTCTCCTGGCTGACGGCGGGCCAGGCAGGCTTTTATCCAAAGCCTGGGCTGACAATTTGCTGCGCCTTCCCGTGCGCCCGTTGTAACAGGGCATGCACAGTGGCCTTGCAGAAACAGCACCGTTCACAGTTGCGGGGGCAGCCGCGGCTTGGACCGCGTTCCCTTCTTAGCTTCGGCACATGCCGAAGAACCTCGAAGGCGCAAGGCTACGCAGGGAGTGCGGGCGGGTCAATGTCCGAAGGCAATCTGCGATGCCTGATGCGTCCTGGCGACTACCGCGCGGGCGAATTCAGCGGGCCGCCACCCGCCAGAGCCGCGCGATGTCCCGGGCCCGCTCGGCCAGCAGGCGCGGCGCATCGGTGCAGGCCTCTTGCAGCGTCATCGGCCCGTTCGCCAGGGCAAACGCGGCATCGATGCCGTGCTCATAGAGCGCTTCGTAGCCCTCCCCCAGCGTGCCGGCGACGACCAGCACCGGCACGCCGTGGCGCTGGGCGATGCGGGCCACGCCAAACGGGGTCTTGCCGCGCAGCGTCTGGGCGTCGAAACGGCCTTCGCCGGTGATCACCAGGTCGGCACCGCTGATGGCATCGGCCAGGCCGGTCAATTGCGCGACGACTTCCACACCGGTGCGAAACTGCGCCTTGAGGAAAGCCTTGGCGGCAAAGCCCAGGCCGCCGGCGGCGCCGCTGCCGGGTTCGTCGCGAACGTCACGGTCAAGCACCTGGGCACAGTGTCCGGCGAAGTGCGCCAGCGCCCGGTCAAGTTGCTGCACCTGTTCGCCGGAGGCGCCTTTCTGCGGGCCGAACACGGCTGAAGCGCCATGGGGGCCGCAGAGCGGGTTGTCGACGTCAGCGGCGATTTCGAAACACACGCCGGCCAGACGCGGGTCCAATTGGCTCAGGTCGATGTGCGCCAGTTTGCCGAGGGCCAGGCCGCCGGGCGGCAGCGTCTGGCCCTGGTCGTCGAGCAACGCCACGCCCAAGGCCTGCATCGCCCCGGCGCCGCCGTCGTTGGTGGCGCTGCCGCCTATTGCCAGAATGACCCGGCTAGCGCCTTCATCCAGGGCGGCGCGGATCAGTTCGCCGGTGCCAAAGGTGCTGCTGGAACAAGCATCGCGCTGCCCCGGTGGCACCAATTGCAAGCCGCTGGCCTCAGCCATCTCGATGATTGCCGTGCGGCTTTGCGGCAGCCAGCCCCAACGGGCCTCGACGGCGGCTCCCAGCGGGCCACGGACCCGGTTTTCACGCCACTGGCCGTTGCAGGCCGCAAGCACCGCCTCCACCGTTCCCTCGCCGCCGTCAGCCATTGGGCACTTGATCAACTGCGCATCCGGCCAGACCTGGGCCAACCCTTGCGCGATGGCGTCCGCCACGCCCTGGGCGCTGAGACTGTCCTTGAACGAGTCGGGGGCGATGATTATTTTCATTTTTGTTCTCCGGTTCCGATGCACAGCATGCTGCCAGCTGACCGTAACCGTGACGCCGGTCCGCCGCACAAAAGTCTTGGAGCATTATTGGTCAAATTCACAAAGGCTGGGTCGCATAGCGTGTGGCCAGCGCATCTGTGGCGAGGGAGCTTGCTCCCGCTCGGCTGCGTAGCGGCCGCTTTTTTGGGGCCGCTGCGCGACCCAGCGGGAGCAAGCTCCCTCGCCACGGGGTTATGAGTCAATTGCACCCCACATAGGTTATGTGGGGGTATCGACGGTCTGTGGCAACAACTGGACGCCCAGGTACAACGCCAACATCCCATCCAGCCTGAGCGGGTCGACGCCGCTGAGTTCGGCGATGCGCTCCATGCGATAGCGCAGGCTGTTGCGGTGGATGCCCAGGGCGTCGGCGCAGGCCTGGCTCTGGCCGTCGTGTTCGCACCAGCTTCGCAGTGTAGCCAGCAGTTGGCCGTTGCTGTCCTTGGCGATGACTTTGCGCAACGGGGTCAGCAGCTCGTCCAGCGCATCGTCGCTGCGATGCCGCCAGAGCATCACCGGCAGACGATAGCGATTGAGGATCAACAAGCGTGACTGCGGCAGGACATCGCGCCCATACGCCAGCAAATCCGCCACCCGCCGGTAGCAACGGCGCAGGCCCGCCAAGCCTTCGGCCTGCCCACCCACAGCGATTCGAAGAATATTCCAGCCCAAGCCGTCGAGCTTGCCCAGCAGGCGCTCGTTCTCCACCGAAGCCGTGACCGGCCGGCACCAGAGCAATGAGGATTTGGACGGAGTCAGGCACCAACTGTCCGGGTAGCGCGACATCAACCAAGCGCTCAACGATTCCACGGTTTGCCCGGGGCCATGCTCCAGGCCCAGTTCAAACAGATACGGCACCCGTGACAGCTGCGGCTTGAGGCCCATCTGCTGCGCCTCGTCGAGCAACCGTGGCGAATCCCCAGCATCGCCCAGCAGCAACGCCAGCAAATCATCGCAACGCTGGCGGCGCCATTGCTGCTCGGCCTGCTGGTTGCGCTGGCCGAGCAGCATTTCCGCGGTCATGCGCACCAGTTCGGCGTAGGTGCGCAATTGTGCGGGTTCGCCGGTGATGCCCAGCACGCCGATCAGCCGCTGGTCGAGCATCAACGGCAGGTTGATCCCCGGCTGCACGCCCTTGAGGTGCACGGCGGTGTGTTCGTCGATTTCCACGACCCGGCCGTTGGCCAGGACCAGTTGCGCGCCCTCGTGGCGGGTATTGATGCGCTCGCGCTCGCCGCTGCCGAGGATCAGGCCCTGGTTGTCCATGACGTTGACGTTATAGGGCAGGATCGCCATCGCCCGGTCGACGATGTCCTGCGCCAGGTCGTGATCGAGTTCGAACATGGGCGGTGTTCCTTGCAAGCGGCGTGATTGTTGTTTTTGAGGTGCAGCGCCCGCGTGATTGGTCAGGCGCACAGGGTCGGCCTGCAAACCCTGTGCTCCGGCACAAAGACACGGGACCTTGGGCTGGCCGAGACTCAAGGGGCGGTCAACGTTACCCCTTGGCACGCCAAAATCATAATAAAGAGAGACCCGCCATGTCCCAGAGCGCAACAGCCCTCCTGGCTACCCACGACGAAAAAAATACCGTCTACAAGCGCATCACCCTGCGCTTGATCCCGTTCATCTTCATCTGCTACCTGTTCAATTACCTCGACCGGGTGAACGTTGGCTTCGCCAAGTTGCAGATGCTCGACGCGTTGAAATTCAGCGAAACCGTATACGGTCTCGGCGCCGGGATTTTCTTCATCGGCTACGTCCTGTGCGGCGTGCCGAGCAACCTGGCCTTGACCAAGTTCGGCCCTCGGCGCTGGATCGCGCTGATGATGATCACCTGGGGCACGCTGTCGACCTGCCTGTTGTTCGTGACTACGCCGACCCAGTTCTACACCTTGCGGCTGTTCACCGGCGCGGCCGAAGCCGGGTTCTTCCCTGGCGTCGTGCTGTACCTCTCGCAGTGGTTCCCGACGTTCCGCCGTGGCCGCATCATGGCGCTGTTCATGTCGGCCATCCCGGTGTCCGGCCTGCTTGGCAGCCCGTTTTCCGGCTGGATCCTCAACCACTTCGCCGCCGGGCAAGGTGGCCTAGCCGGCTGGCAGTGGATGTTCCTGCTGCAAGGCATCCCGACGGTGATCCTCGGCGCGCTGGCGTTCTTCCTGCTCAGCGACACCTTCGCCAAGGCCACCTGGCTGACCGATCATGAACGTGCCGTGCTCACCGCCGACCACGCCGAAGACCAGGCCAACAAACCGAAAACCAGCACCGACTCACTGGCGGCGGTGTTCAGGAACCCGGCGATCTGGGCGTTTGGCCTGGTGTACTTCTGCATCCAGAGCGGCGTATACGCGATCAACTTCTGGCTGCCGTCGATCATCAAGAACCTCGGCTTCAGCGATAACCTCGTGATCGGCTGGCTGAGTGCGATCCCTTATCTGCTGGCGGCGGTGTTCATGCTGCTGGTAGGCCGCTCGGCGGACCTGCACAAGGAGCGCCGCTGGCACCTGGTGGTGCCGATGCTGATGGGCGCGGTGGGGCTGCTGATCGCGGTGAACTTCGCCACCACGCCAGCCATCGCCATCCTCGGCCTGTCCATCGCCACCATGGGCGCCCTCACCGGCCTGCCGATGTTCTGGCCGGTGCCCACCGCCCTGCTCAGCGCAGGCGCGGCGGCGGGTGGTTTGGCGTTGATCAACTCCATGGGCCAGATGGCCGGCTTCCTCAGCCCGTACCTGGTGGGCTGGGTCAAGGACGCCACCGGCTCGACCGACGCGGCGTTGTACCTGCTGGCCGGCGTGATCGTCTGCGGCAGCCTGCTGGCGTTGCGCATGACTCGCACCCTGCGGGCCTGACCCACCTCTTACCCTGTGGGAGCGAGCTTGCTCGCGATGGCGGTGAACCAGTCGATACAGATGTTGGCTGACCTGACGCTATCGCGAGCAAGCTCGCTCCCACAGTTGATTGGGGGTGTTTGAGAAAACGGTTGGATCCACGCGGCGGTTCTGGTATTTGATTGAGCCTTTCCCATGGATAAAAGGATCTTGTCATGAGCTACCGCACGCTAGGCCATTCCGGGTTGCAAGTCTCGACGTTGACCCTGGGCACGATGATGTTCGGCGAACAGACCAGCACCGAGGATTCGCTGCGGATCATCGACAAGGCCTGGGACCAGGGCATCAATTTCATCGACACGGCGGACGTCTACACCGGCGGTCGCTCCGAAGAAATCGTCGGCGAAGCGATTGCCAGTCGTCGCCACGAGTGGGTGCTCGCCACCAAGGTCGGTTTCGGCCCGCCGGACGGTGTGCCCAACCGCAGCGGCCTGAGCCGCAAGCATCTGTTCAATGGCATCGAGGCCAGCCTGACGCGCCTGGGCACCGATTACCTGGACATCTATTACCTGCACCGCGAAGACCACAACACCCCGCTGCACGTCACCGTGTCAGCGATCGGCGATTTGATCCGCCAGGGCAAGATCCGCTATTGGGGCCTGTCGAACTACCGCGGCTGGCGCATCGCCGAGGTGATCCGAATTGCCGACAGCCTGGGCATCGACCGCCCGGTGATCAGCCAACCGCTGTACAACATCGTCAACCGCCAGGCGGAAACCGAGCAAATCACGGCGGCGCAGAATTATGGCCTTGGCGTGGTGCCGTTCAGCCCACTGGCTCGCGGTGTGCTCAGCGGCAAATACGCGCCAGACGTCGCACCGGACGCCAACAGCCGCGCCGGACGCCAGGACAAGCGCATCCTGGAAACCGAATGGCGGGTCGAGTCCTTGCGCATTGCCCAGCAGATCCTGGAATACACCCAGGGCCGGGGCGTAGGCATCGTCGAGTTCGCCATCGCCTGGGTACTGAACAACAATGCCGTGACCTCGGCCATCGTCGGGCCGCGCACCGAGGAGCAATGGGATTCGTACACCAAGGCGCAGGCGGTGAAGATCACGGCGGAAGATGAAGCGTTCATCGATTCGCTGGTGACGCCGGGGCATGCCTCGACGCCGGGGTTCAATGATGTCGGCCACTTCGTGCCAGGACGCGTGCCGCGTACGTCGTAACCTACACAGATACCACCGTGGCGAGGGAGCTTGCGCCCTCGCCACGGAGACTCAGGCTCATCCAATAACAAGAGGCATCAGTGTCCAAAGGCATCGCTCTATCGGTCTCGGCATCCGCCCTGTTCGCCGTCATGTATTACTACACCTCACTGCTCACGCCACTGACCGGCCTGGAGATTTTCGGCTGGCGCATGTTGCTGACGATGCCGTGCATGACCGCGTTCATGTTGATCGCCCGCGAATGGAAACTCGTCTCGGATCTTGTCGCACGCCTGGTCGCCACGCCGCGCTTGCTGCTGGGTGCAATGGCGTCATCGGCACTGATGGGCGCGCAGTTGTGGCTGTTCATGTGGGCGCCGCTCAACGGCTACAGCCTGGACGTGTCGCTGGGCTATTTCCTGCTGCCGTTATCGATGGTCCTGACCGGACGTATCGTCTATGGCGAGCGCCTCTCCCGCTTGCAAAAGGTCGCGGTGTTTTTCGCCACCCTGGGCGTGCTCAACGAGCTCTACCAGGTGGGTGGTTTTTCCTGGGCGACGTTATTGGTGGTGGTGGGCTATCCCATCTATTTCATCCTGCGCAAACGCCTGCGTACCGACAACCTGGGCGGGCTCTGGCTGGACATGACATTGATGCTGCCATTGGCGCTCTGGTTCGTGCAGAGCGGTGAACAGGGCTTCGGGGTTTTCGACCAATACCCGTGGCTGTCGCTGTTGATCCCGATTCTCGGTGTCATCAGTGCGTCGGCGCTGGTGTCCTATATCGTCGCCAGTCGACTGCTGCCGTTCAGCCTGTTCGGGTTGTTGAGCTATGTAGAACCCGTGTTGCTGCTGGGCGTTGCGCTGTTGCTGGGAGAAAGTATCAAGGCCGAAGAATGGCTGACCTACATCCCCATCTGGATGGCCGTGGCGGTACTGGTGTTCGAAGGGTTCAAGCACTTGGTGAGGCAGCGGCGCAGGACTTAAGGTCACCGTCTGCCCCCCTGTGGGAGCGAGCTTGCTCGCGATAGCGGAGTGTCAGCCAACATCTTTGCCGGCTGATATACCGCTATCGCGAGCAAGCTCGCTCCCACAAAGGGTTGTGTATTGACAATAAAAAGCCCGCCCGGCATCACTGCCGGGCGGGCTTTTTATTGTTTCAGCGGTTACTCGGTAGCGAGCACACCACGACGCACCTGGTCGCGCTCGATCGACTCGAACAGGGCCTTGAAGTTGCCCTCGCCGAAGCCGTCGTCGCCCTTGCGCTGGATGAACTCGAAGAACACCGGGCCCATCAGGGTTTCCGAAAATATCTGCAGCAGCAGGCGCTTATCGCCTTGCTCGGACGCACCGTCCAGCAAAATGCCACGCGATTGCAGCTCACCGACAGGTTCACCGTGGTTCGGCAGGCGACCTTCGAGCATTTCGTAGTAGGTGTCCGGCGGCGCGGTCATGAAGCGCATGCCGATTTTCTTCAACTGGTCCCAGGTCTTGATCAGGTCGTCGGTGAGGAACGCCACGTGCTGGATGCCCTCGCCGTTGAACTGCATCAGGAACTCTTCGATCTGGCCGGCGCCCTTGGACGATTCTTCGTTCAACGGGATGCGAATCATGCCGTCCGGAGCGGTCATCGCCTTGGACGTCAGGCCGGTGTATTCGCCCTTGATGTCGAAGTAACGGATCTCGCGGAAGTTGAACAGCTTCTCGTAGAAGTTCGCCCAGTAGGCCATGCGCCCGCGATACACGTTGTGGGTCAGGTGATCGATGATTTTCAGGCCCGCGCCCACCGGGTTGCGGTCGACGCCTTCGAGGAACACGAAGTCGATGTCATAGATCGAACTGCCTTCGCCAAAACGGTCGATCAGGTACAGCGGCGCGCCGCCGATACCTTTGATGGCAGGCAGGTTCAGCTCCATCGGGCCGGTTTCGATATGGATCGGCTGGGCGCCAAGCTCCAGGGCGCGCTTGTAGGCTTTTTGCGAGTCCTTGACCCGGAACGCCATGCCGCACACCGACGGGCCGTGCTCGGCCGCGAAATACGAAGCGACGCTATGGGGTTCGTTGTTGAGGATCAGGTTGATCGCGCCCTGGCGATACAGGTGCACATCCTTGGACCGGTGGGTGGCCACTTTGGTGAAGCCCATGATCTCGAAGATCGGCTCCAGGGTGTTGGGCGTAGGGGACGCGAATTCGATGAATTCAAAGCCCATCAGGCCCATGGGGTTTTCGTATAGATCTGCCATGTCGGCGCCTCATCATGCTTATCAATTAACAGGAAACGTTAGTTGCCAGTGATGCTGAGGGCACGGGGCGGCGCGCAGGAGATGCCACGAACGCTGCGGGCGAGGAAATCGCCATAGATCAGTTGAAACCCAAGTATCTTCATTGTCGACCCAAGGCTCTTGCGGGCGAGGCTTCTGCTGCCAGAAGACGTTATTCTTGTATGCGTAAACCGATTCTACACAGCGTAACTGGATTTGTCCGCCTTCTGTATCAAATCGCCTTTTGCGCCGACCGTGCAAGGGGTTTGTTGCAGAGGAAAATGCCCGCCAGAATCACGCCGCCGCCGACGCACATCAGGGCCGTGAGCCGTTCGTCCAGCAACAACGCCCCCAGCAACACCGCCGTCAGCGGATTGAGTGCGATGAACACGCCGGAACGGGTTGCGCCAATCCGGCGAATACCGTCATACCAGGCGATGTAGGCCAGGGCCGAGCCCAGCACGCCGAGGTATAGCAGGCTCAGCCATTGCCTGATGTCCAGCGCGGTCAACGCCTCCAAGCGAACCTCACCCACCGTCGCACAGGCAGCCCACAACATCAGCGTGCCCAACAGGATCGACCAGGTGACCGTCTGCAACGGGCCAAGGCTTTCGTTGAGGCTTCGGGAGAACAGCGAATAAATGCCCCATCCCAGCACGCAGCCGAAAATCAGCAAGTCGCCGGTCCAGCCCTGCCCCGTTGCCTGCAGCAAGGACGGATCACGACTGACGATCACCAGCCCCGCCCCGCCGATACACAGCGCGATGCCGATGATTTTCAAGCGCCCCAACCGCTCCTTGAACAGCCACCAGGAGGCCAACCCGATCACGGCCGGATTCAATGCCACTATCAGCGAGGCCCGTGATGCGTTGATGTACTGCAAGCCATAAAAGAAGCACAGGTTGTAGAAGAAGATACCGAAGAATCCCAGCACCGCCAGTTGCACGCCCTGCTTCAGGCTGGGCCTGGCCAGGGGAATGCCGGCCAGGCCGAGAAACACCAACAGCGCGCCACTCGCCAGCAGGAACCGCAGGCTGGCCGCGAACAGGGGCGCCAGGGCATCGGAGAGGATCCGCCCGGCCACGAAAGTCCCGCCCCAGATCATCGTGACCATGGCGAGCTTTAGATAGACCGGAAGGTCTGAAGGGATTGGGACGGTTTGTTCGAGGGTTTTCATGGTTTCACCACGTTGAATAGGACGAATTACCTGTGGCGAGGGAGCTTGCTCGCGCTGGGCTGCGAAGCAGTCCTTTCATTTACCAGCGATGGGCCCGCTGCGCGGTCCAGCGGGAGCAAGCTCCCTCGCCACGGTTTTCTGTATTGCTGGGATGCCGTATTGTTCTACTCATGTCTGGTCATCGTAAAATGAGCCTTTCCTCATGACACTCACCCAACTCGAAATCTTCTCGCTGGTCGCCGAGCTGCGCGGGTTCACGGCAGCCGCGACACGCCTGGGCATCGGCCAGTCAGCGGTGTCACACGCCATCAAAACCCTCGAACAGGAATTGGGCGTCGAATTGTTCCGACGTCATCAGTCCCTCGTCGAGCCGAGCGACATCGGCCAGCAGTTGCTGTTGCGGGCCCGGGCCATGCTCGGGTTGGCGAACACCTTGCGCCAGGAAGCCGCCGACGCCCGAGGGATGCGCCGCGGCACGTTGCGCATCGGCTCGTTCGGTCCGACGTCGTCGATGAAGTTGCTGCCGTCCATCCTGGAGCGCTTCCGTGCCTTGCACCCGGGGATCGAGGTGCACATCGACGAGGGGCCGGACCGGCAGGTTCTACAGTGGCTGGATGAACGGCGAGTCGACGTCGGCTTCGTGGTCTTGCCTGAAGAGCGCTTCGATACATTCGCGTTGATGGAGGACCAAATGGTCGCTCTGCTCCCCGCCGCTCACCCCCTCGCCGCCCAGGCCAATCTCAAGCTCGGCGAGCTGTGCAACGACCCTTTCATACTCACCGAGGCCGGCTCGTCGGAACTGGTCTGGCGCCTGTTCAATGCCGCTCGGCTCACACCGAACGTACGTTATCGCTGCTCGCAGTTGCTCAGCACGCTCGATATCGTCAGTCGTGGCGACGCGGTAAGCGTGGTGTCCGAAGGCTCGTTGCCGCCCCTCGATGATCCACGTATCGCCAAACGAGCCTTGTCACCACGGGTTCCACGCCAGATCGGCCTGGCCGTGCTGGATCGCCGCCAGGCCTCTCCCGCAACCCTTGCATTTATTGAACTGGCCCAGGCGTTGCACCCGGTCTGATGCGGCGTTCGCTTGGGTGACAGCAAGCTCGAATCTTAAATAACCTACTGAGTGAGAGTGACTTTCCGCAGCCCGACGCGTGAACTTTATAGAGTGCTGTCTATTGATATGTGCGATCAGGAGAAAAAATTTATTGCGACAGCGAGTACCGTTAGTGGCCATTTTCCGCCGCCAAGCGCTTGACGATGAAAGCGCGCTCTCGCTAGAACGTCTACTGTTGTTACATAACGAAAAAGTTACGATTTACACTTTTCGGTTTAACTACTACAATTTTTTCTGCCTGTACCCGATAGCAGGAGAGTCATTAGTCACCGAGTCGCTACAAAGCGCTTGGCTTATAGCTTTGTTTGCGGTTGGTATCAGCCATTTATTTCTATTGGAGTATTGATATTGTCCAGACTCGCTGAATTTCGCAAAGCCGAGAAGGCCCTTCAGGAACAGCTCGCACAGCTGGAGGCACTGAAGAATGACGCCGGGCTCAAGAAAGAAATCGAATTCGAAGAGAAGCTCCAGGGGCTGATGAAAACCTACGGCAAAGGCCTGCGTGACATTATCGCGATCCTCGAGCCGAACCCGTCCAAGTCGGGCAGCCTCTCCGCCAAGACCCCAAAGACCCGCCGGGCCAGGGTCGTCAAGGTTTACCAGAACCCACACACCGGCGAACTCATCGAAACCAAGGGCGGCAACCATCGCGGCCTGAAAGCCTGGAAGGAAAAGTACGGCGCAAGCACGGTCGATTCGTGGCTGCGTGGCTGACAGTCAACACTAGTGGAAAAAGCCCTGAATACATTCAGGGCTTTTTTATGGCTGAACTTTGGAAGTAATTCCAGAGTAGTACACCGAGGCCTTATAGTTTCAGGCTATTTCGTACTGACTGTATTTCGTCCTGGCTTTCAACATACACCTGCGCCTGCCCAGCATAGGACAGCACGTAGGCGCTGCCCTCGCTTAGTGCTACGACCAACGTTTGTGACAATACATGACGCCCGTTCTGCGTGATCGTGCAAGTGGTTTCCAATGCCGTTACGCCGCCCAACATGGAAGGGTGAATCTTATTGCAGACGCTTTGATAGCCGCCCTGGAAAAAATCCTTTTGCAGGGACTTTCGCATTTCCAGCAACACGCCTTGCAAGTTCGGCTGATGATCCGCCGCTACAGGCGTTACAGTCAGTTCCATGACCATCAAGGCATTACCTGAAAGGTCGCTCTTGGTCGCACGCTGCCGGTGGGTGCCCGGTGCCGGCGCATCGGCAGACAACGACTCGACTTTCCAGCCCTGGGGCCAGATTACCTGCGGTTCGGCCGCTCCGGCATCGACACTCGCCACGACGGCGAACAGTAAAAAAGACAGCGGAAGGAACGATCGAAACATTGCACGCACTCCAGGGCGAATCCTGAAGTCTGATGGGCGTGGCATCACCAGGCAATAGCGATGTTTGGCGATGCCATGCCCCTTGCGTATCATGGACACACCTGCAAGGAAGCCGTCCAGCGCAAGCCCAGGATCGTCGCGCCCAAGTTGCGACGCCGTTTGCCCCACTTATTTTCCGGAGGGCCCATGAGCCTGCAAGCACTCAACTCTTTTCCTGGCGTCACCGCCCAACCTGACACCGCCACGGCCAAGTTCGTCTTCAACCACACCATGCTGCGGGTCAAGGACATTACCAAATCCTTGGACTTCTATACCCGCGTGCTGGGTTTTTCCCTGGTGGAAAAACGTGATTTCCCTGAAGCCGAATTCAGCCTGTATTTCCTGGCGCTGGTGGACAAAAACCAGATCCCGGCGGACGCGGCGGCGCGCACCGAGTGGATGAAGTCGATCCCCGGTATTCTCGAACTGACCCACAATCATGGCACCGAAAACGACCCGGCATTTGCCTACCACAACGGCAACACCGACCCGCGCGGTTTTGGCCACATCTGCATCTCGGTGCCGGACGTCGTCGCCGCCTGCGAACGCTTCGAAGCGCTGGGCTGTGACTTCCAGAAACGCCTGAACGATGGCCGCATGAAAAGCCTGGCGTTCATCAAGGACCCGGATGGCTACTGGGTCGAGATCATCCAGCCTGCGCCGTTACAAGTTCTATAACCACATCAGCCCCCTTGCTCGCGATAGCGGTCTGTCTGGCACGTCAATACTGAATGTGCTGCAGCTATCGCGAGCAAGCTCGCTCCCACAGGAGAATGCGTAATTCGAAATAAAAAACCCCATGAGCCAAGGCCCATGGGGTTTTGTTGTTTCAGCGACTGGCGATCAGGCCGGCGCGGACGTGCGGATCAGGTGATCGAAAGCGCTCAACGAAGCCTTGGCGCCCTCGCCCACGGCGATCACGATCTGCTTGTACGGCACGGTGGTCACGTCCCCTGCAGCGAACACACCCGGGATCGAGGTTTCGCCACGGGCATCGACGATGATCTCGCCACGCGGTGACAACTCGACGGTGCCCTTGAGCCAATCGGTGTTAGGCAATAGGCCGATCTGCACGAAGATCCCTTCCAGCGCCACGTCGCGCAATTCACCGCTCGGACGATCCTTGTAGCGCAGGCCGTTGACCTTCTGCCCATCGCCGGTTACTTCAGTGGTCTGGGCGTTGGTGATCACCGTCACGTTCGGCAGGCTGTGCAGTTTGCGCTGCAACACTGCGTCGGCACGCAATTGCACGTCGAACTCCAGCAGGGTCACATGGGACACGATACCGGCCAAGTCGATGGCCGCTTCAACGCCGGAGTTGCCGCCACCGATTACCGCAACGCGCTTGCCCTTGAACAGTGGACCGTCGCAGTGCGGGCAGTAAGCCACGCCTTTGTTGCGATATTGTTGCTCACCCGGCACGTTCATTTCGCGCCAGCGGGCGCCGGTCGCCAGGATCACGGTCTTGGCCTTGAGGCTTGCGCCGCTGGCGAACCTGACTTCATGCAGCCCGCCGTCCGTGCCAGGCACCAAGGCGTCGGCGCGTTGCAGGTTCATGATGTCCACGTCGTACTGCTTGACGTGTTCTTCCAGGGCAACGGCCAGTTTCGGGCCTTCGGTTTCCTGGACCGAGATGAAGTTCTCGATGGCCATGGTGTCGAGCACCTGGCCGCCGAAACGCTCGGCCGCCACACCGGTGCGGATGCCTTTACGCGCTGCGTAGATCGCCGCCGAGGCACCGGCCGGGCCACCGCCAACCACCAACACGTCGAAGGCATCCTTGGCGCTGATCTTCTCGGCTTGGCGCTCGATGCCGCTGGTGTCGATCTTGGCGAGGATTTCTTCCAGGCCCATGCGGCCCTGGCCGAAGTTCACACCGTTCAAGTAGATGCTTGGCACGGCCATGATCTGGCGTTCATCGACTTCGGCCTGGAACAGCGCGCCGTCGATGGCGACGTGCTTGATGTTCGGGTTCAGCACGGCCATCAGGTTCAGCGCCTGGACCACGTCCGGGCAGTTCTGGCACGACAGCGAGAAATACGTCTCGAAGTTGAACTCGCCCTTGAGCGAGCGGATCTGTTCGATCACTTCGACACTGGCCTTCGAAGGGTGGCCACCGACTTGCAGCAGGGCCAGCACCAGCGAAGTGAATTCATGCCCCATGGGAATGCCGGCGAAACGCAGGCTGATATCGGCTCCGGGGCGGTTCAACGAGAACGATGGCTTGCGCGCATCGGTGCCGTTGTCGAGCAAGGTAATCTGATTGGAAAGACTAGCAACGTCTTTGAGTAACGCGAGCATTTCCTGGGATTTCGCACCGTCGTCGAGGGATGCAACGATCTCGATCGGCTGGGTGACCCGTTCCAGGTATGACTTCAACTGAGCTTTAAGATTGGCGTCCAACATACGGGCGATTTCCATGTTTGAATTTCAGAAAAAACAACGCCCGAGCGAATCTCGCCCGGGCGTTTTTTGGGGCGAAGCGGCTTACCTGATCAAGAGCGGATCGCCCTCGGATGACTCACGGACTTAGATCTTGCCGACCAGGTCCAGGGACGGAGCCAGGGTGGCCTCGCCTTCTTTCCACTTGGCTGGGCAGACTTCGCCTGGGTGAGCGGCAACGTACTGAGCAGCCTTGATCTTGCGCAGCAGCTCGGAAGCGTCGCGGCCTACACCGCCGTCGTTGATTTCAACGATCTTGATCTGACCTTCTGGGTTGATCACGAAAGTACCGCGGTCAGCCAGGCCTGCTTCTTCGATCAGCACGTCGAAGTTGCGGGAGATTGCCAGGGTCGGGTCGCCGATCATGGTGTACTGGATCTTGCCGATGGCTGGCGAAGTGTTGTGCCAGGCAGCGTGGGCAAAGTGAGTGTCGGTGGACACGCTGTAGATCTCGACGCCCAGTTTCTGGAATTCGGCGTAGTTGTCGGCCAGGTCTTCCAGCTCGGTTGGGCAAACGAAGGTGAAGTCAGCCGGGTAGAAGAACACGACAGACCACTTGCCTTTCAGGTCAGCATCCGACACTTCGACGAATGCGCCGTTTTTGAAAGCGGTAGCTTTGAACGGTTTAACTTGGCTGTTGATGATAGGCATCGTTGACTCTCCGTCAGGGGTTGAAAAGTTGATGGGGTGAATCTTAGCCATTCATTCCGCTATTGGCTCATTGCCAAACCTCATGCGAATGATTGGTTTTGGCTATCAGGAATCCATATAGATAGAAGAAATCTGTGGAAGCTGCGGAAGGCGGCGATCGGTTGATCGCAGCGGTTGCCAAACAGTTCACAAGGCTGGATCAAAGGGATCGCAGCCTTGTTCTGGGGAGGAGATCAGGCAGTGGGCGTACGCATGGTGACGAATTCTTCGGCAGCGGTCGGGTGTACGCCGATGGTCTCGTCGAAGTCACGCTTGGTCGCGCCGGCCTTCAGGGCAATCGCCAGGCCCTGGACAATTTCCCCTGCGTCCGGCCCGACCATGTGGCAACCCAGCACTTTGTCGGACTTGGCATCGACCACCAGCTTCATCAGCGTGCGTTCCTGGCACTCGGTGAGGGTCAGCTTCATCGGCCGGAAACGGCTTTCGAAAATCTGCACCTCATGGCCCTCCTCCCGGGCCTGCTCTTCCGTCAGGCCAACCGTGCCGATGTTCGGCAGGCTGAACACGGCCGTGGGAATCATCCGGTAATCCACCAGGCGATACTGCTCGGGCTTGAACAGGCGTCGCGCCACCGCCATGCCTTCAGCCAACGCGACAGGCGTGAGCTGCACGCGGCCGATCACGTCGCCTATGGCCAGGATCGACGGCTCGGCGGTCTCGTATTTTTCGTTGACCTGGACAAAGCCTTTTTCGTCCAGCGTCACGCCGGTGTTCTCCAGGCCGAGGTTGTCCAGCATCGGCCGCCGGCCAGTGGCGTAGAACACGCAATCGGTGGACAGCGTGCGACCGTCCTTGAGTGTCACCTTCAGGCTGCCGTCGGCTTCTTTGTCGATGCGCTGGATGTCCGCGTTGAATTGCAGGTCCAGGCCACGACGCTCGAGCTCCTCGGCCAGATGCTTGCGCACTGCGCCGTCGAAGCCACGCAGGAACAGGTCGCCGCGATAGAGCAAGGACGTTTGCGCGCCCATGCCGTGGAAGATCCCGGCGAATTCCACCGCGATGTAGCCGCCGCCCACCACCAGCATGCGTTTGGGCAGCGTCTTCAGGAAAAAAGCCTCGTTGGAACTGATGGCGTGCTCGCGCCCTGGAATATCCGGAATCACCGGCCAGCCACCCGTGGCGATCATGATGTGCTCGGCGGTGTGGCGCTCGCCGTTGATCTCGACTTCGTGAGGGCCGGTGATCCTGGCGTGGCCTTCATGCAGCGTGACGCCACTGTTGCCCAGCAGGTTGCGGTAGATGCCGTTGAGGCGATTGATCTCGCGATCCTTGTTGGCAATCAGCGTGGCCCAGTCGAAACTCGCCTCGCCCGCCGTCCAGCCGTAGGCCGACGCTTGTTCGAAGTCCTCGGCGTAATGCGCTCCGTAGACCAGCAGTTTTTTCGGCACGCAACCGACGTTCACGCACGTACCGCCCAGGTAGCGGCTTTCCGCCACGCCCACTTTTGCGCCAAACCCCGCGGCAAACCGCGCCGCCCGCACACCACCGGAACCGGCGCCAATCACATACAGATCAAAATCGTAGGCCATCATCTATCTCCTTCGGCAGGTTGTCAGCATACCTGCTGCTTTCACCTGGGGCAGCGTTCAGATGGTTATGGGGGTAAAACCTGAAAAGCCAAACGGCATTTTTTGCAGCTTGCCTTTGTGGCGAGGGAGCTTGCTCCCGCTCGGCTGCGAAGCAGCCGCAAATGGTCGGCAGCCTTTGAGGCCAGAGGGGGCGCTTCGCGCCCAGCGGGAGCAAGCTCCCTCGCCACGGACGATTTTCGCGCCTGCTTATTCGCGCGCAAAAAAAAACGCCCCGAACCAGTCGGGGCGTTTTTTTCAAGCGCGACGCAGGCTTATCAGTAAGCCTTGCCGGTCTTGTAGAAGTTCTCGAAGCAGAAGTTGGTCGCGTCAATATAACCTTCGGCGCCACCGCAGTCGAAACGCTTGCCCTTGAACTTATAGGCCATGACGCAGCCGTTCTGGGCCTGTTTCATCAGGGCGTCGGTGATCTGTATTTCACCGCCCTTGCCCGGTTCGGTCTGTTCGATCAGGTCGAAGATGTCCGGGGTCAGGATGTAGCGGCCGATGATCGCCAGGTTCGACGGTGCATCTTCAGGCTTTGGTTTTTCAACCATGCTGTGGACGCGGTAGATGTCGTCGCGGATCATTTCGCCAGCAATCACACCGTACTTGTTGGTTTCCTGCGGATCCACTTCCTGGATCGCCACGATGGAGCAGCGGAACTGCTTGTACAGCTTGACCATCTGGGTCAGTACGCCGTCGCCTTCCAGGTTCACGCACAAGTCGTCCGCGAGGACCACGGCGAACGGTTCGTCACCGATCAACGGGCGGCCGGTGAGGATCGCGTGGCCCAGGCCTTTCATTTCGGTCTGGCGGGTGTAGGAGAACGAGCACTCGTCCAGCAACTTGCGAATGCCGACCAGGTATTTTTCCTTGTCGGTGCCCTTGATCTGGTTTTCCAGCTCGTAGCTGATGTCGAAATGGTCTTCCAGGGCGCGCTTGCCACGGCCGGTGACGATGGAAATTTCCGTCAGGCCTGCATCGAGGGCTTCTTCGACGCCGTACTGGATCAGTGGCTTGTTCACCACCGGCAGCATTTCTTTGGGCATGGCTTTAGTCGCTGGCAGGAAGCGAGTACCGTAACCGGCTGCTGGGAACAAGCATTTCTTGATCATATAAGTCCTTGAAAAGGCGGTGTGTACAAGTTTCGGCGCAGTCTAATCAGCCGGCAGGCGGCTTACAATGCCTGCACTGGCCAACCGATGCCATCATAGAGAAATAAACCGGCGGATAGTTCAATCGCCTTTCGCTTCGATGGTTCCAGCGGTCCCCACTGTACGCCCATCAGCGCTGTTTGCGGGTATTTGGCGTATCATGGCCGCCTTGATCCCGCCAACGAGGCAGCTAGATGTCGGCAACACAGAACGCAAACGGTTATTCGGTCAGCCAGGACAAGGACGGCCAATGGTGGATTATCAACTACCATGGCGAGCAGGTGGCCGGCCCCTTGCCCAGCAAGACGATGGCGGTGGAAGTCGCCGCGGTCTTCCAGGACGAGCGCTCTGCACCGGCGCCCCGGGAGCGCGAACAGGCGCCAGCGCGCAATAATCGCCGCAAGAAGTAATCGACCAGCCCCTTCGACGCCTGGGTGCTCGAAGGGGCCATTGGTTTAGCTGTACCGGAATGGCCATTCGCTATAATCTCGCGCCATCCTTCCCTTCTCGATGACTCTCCCCATGAAGACACTCCTGGCGCTGTCCGCAGTCCTGGCCCTGGCAGGTTGTGCCTCGGCGGAAAAAACCTACCTGGATAACGGCGAGCAAGGCCTGTCCATCGACTGTTCGGGCGAAGCCAACTCCTGGGCCACCTGCTATGAGAAGGCGGATGCCTCATGCGCCGGCACCGGCTACCGCATCGTCGGCACCGATGGCACGCCACAGGCCAAGGACAGCGAAAAAACCTTGGGCGTCGACGTCGGGAACTTCACCAGCCGCAGTGTCGTGGTCGTCTGCAAATAAGCTAGATGTGAATCTCGGCGAACTTGATCCCCAGGCCCCGCAAGGTCTCGATCAGGTCATCGAGCCGGCCGAAGGATTCGACTTCGTCCTGGTCATCCACGAGAAAGAAACTGCGTCCGGCGCTTTTCTTGAAGAAGACGATCCATTCCCCGGGGCTCGCGGGATTCTGTATCACATGGGTGGCGCAGATAAGTCCTTCTGCATGGCGCTCGCGGACCTGCTCGCGTTTCATCGACTGAACTCCATAAATGACAATGCCGCCAACGTGACCGTGGCGGCATTTTTTCGAAGGACGCAGCTTAACCGATGCCCGGCCCGTTCGTCAGGCCCGGGACGCGCTCAACCGGAGATGCACGCGTTGGCCGCTTCCTGCACGTCTCCCGGACGCACCGGCACGTTGGACAGGCTTTCGTGCAACTTGATGCTGCTGCCACTGGAACGCTCGTCAATGTCGAACACCGCCGCGGGCAGCGTCGACAATCGGCCTGGCACGATCACCCGGACGCCGTTCTTGTGCGGCTCCATCTGCAGCGGGCCACGGGTCTTGAGCAGCTTGTCGGCAACGCAATTGGCGTATTCATGAGGTTTCTTACCGGAGATGACGCTCATGGTGGGTGGCGTCTGGTTGATGTCCGATACCGATGCACATCCACCCAGGACCAAGGCCATTACCCACACGCTGCGCTTCATATCAATCCTCCGATAAAGACCCTCCGACAATGCAAACGCCGTTTTTCTCCGGCGCCCCGTTTTTTTTTATTCGCCTACCGGCAATAAATAAGTTTCACCCAGGACAGGGGTCGGTTATTGCACCGTGGTGCTGGTAAACTGCGCGCCATTATTTGCCCACCTTGCCGTGTCGATTGCAAGAAATGCCCTTCTGGAGGCACCCATGAAATTCATCCATCAGCGCGAGCACCTCAACGAGGACGACATCGTCGTCATCGAATGCTCCCAAATGTGCAACATCCGCTTGATGAACGACGCCAATTTCCGCAGCTTCAAGAACGGTGGCCGGCACACTTACCATGGCGGCGCGTTCGACACGTTCCCGGCCAGGATCACCGCGCCCAGCACCGGTTTCTGGAACATTACCATCGACACCGTCAGCCGTCGCGCCATCAGCGTCACCCGCAAGCCGACCCTGACCCACAAGATCAAGATCATCCGGCGCTCCAGCTCGAAACTCAGCTGAGCCGCCCTATCGCAAAGGACAGGAAAACCGTGGCCCCGACGACCAAATACGTGATCAAGTACAAGCTCAACGGCGAACGCCGCTTCGAGTTCGCACAGCTGCAAACCGGCACTGAGGAAGAAGCCATGGCCGCGCTGAAAAAGCTGCATGGCGAGACGGACGACGAGATCACCGAGCTCAAGGTCAGCAAGGCACTGTAAGACGCAGCCATGCATCCGTGGCGAGGGGATTTATCCCCGCTGGGCTGCGCAGCAGCCCAAAACTTGCTACCTCATTGCAGCAGGTGAAAAGTGAATGCGAGCTTACGACTGCTGCGCAGCCGAGCGGGGATAAATCCCCTCGCCACAAGAGCTCTCAAATAAGCAAGAAACGGGGTGCCTGCACCGCAGCATTCTTCAGACTGACCAGTCCTTCCAACAGGATTGCAATCATGTCCCCTACGCCCTCCCTGACCCAACACCTCGCCGACCTCGACTGGCCCACCCTGGAACGAAACCTCGACCAGGACGGCTGTGCCGCCATTCGCAACCTGCTGCTGGCGGCGCAATGCCAACGGTTGAGCGGCTTGTACGCCGACCCCGGGTTTTTCCGTTCACGGGTAATAATGGCGCGCCATGGATTCGGGCGCGGCGAGTACCAGTACTTTGCTTATCCGCTGCCTGAAGTGATCCAGCAATTGCGTCAGTCGCTGTATCCGAAGCTGGTACCGCTGGCCAATCGCTGGAATGAATGCATGGGGCTGGAAGCGCGATTTCCCGAGCAACACACCGATTTCATCCAACGCTGCCACGCCGCCGGTCAACAACGCCCCACTCCATTGCTGCTGCAATACGGGCCTCAGGACTACAACTGCCTGCACCAGGACCTGTATGGCGAGCACGTATTCCCGCTGCAGGTGGCGATCCTGCTGTCGGAACCCGGCGAGGACTTCACCGGGGGCGAGTTCGTCCTCACCGAGCAGCGCCCGCGTATGCAGTCGCGCCCCCAGGTCACCGACTTGAAACAAGGCGACGCCGTAGTGTTCGCCGTGCATCAGCGGCCGGTCAAAGGCGTTCGAGGTTATTATCGAGTCAACTTGCGCCATGGCGTCAGCCGCGTACACAGCGGGCGCCGGCATACACTCGGGATCATTTTTCATGATGCGCAATGACGACACGCCCATCACCTTCGACCTGTTCGCCGACCAGGCGCCCACTCTCCCAGGCCAGGTCGAGCAGATCGGCCGACAGTCCTTTGTACTGCGCGGGTTTGCCCTGCCTTGGCTCGACCGCCTGCTGCCGGCCCTGGAAAGCGTCTTGCAGGCAGCACCGTTCCGGCAGATGGTCACGCCCGGCGGTTTCACCATGTCGGTGGCCTTGACCAGTTGTGGCGCGCTCGGCTGGACCACTGACCGCAGCGGCTACCGCTATACCGCCCACGACCCGCAGACCGGCCACCCCTGGCCCGACATGCCGCAAGTATTTCGCGAACTGGCCCTGGCCGCCGCCCGTGAGGCAAGGTTCGAGCATTTCGAGCCGGACGCCTGCCTGATCAACCGCTACGTGCCTGGCGCACGCATGTCGCTGCACCAGGACAAGAACGAACGTTCCCTGACGGCCCCCGTCGTCTCGCTCTCCCTGGGCCTGCCAGCCGTCTTCCAGTTCGGCGGATTCGAGCGCAGCGACAAAAGCCAGCGCATCCCGTTGTTCCATGGCGACATTGTGGTCTGGGGTGGCGTGGACCGGTTACGCTACCACGGCGTGCTGCCGCTCAAGCCCGGAGAGCATCCGCGCCTGGGCGCCCAACGGATCAACCTGACGTTCCGCATGGCCGGTTAAAAGCGCAGAATTCAACCGCAAGACCCGGAGTGCCGTCACAAGCATGGCTCCTTACTCTAGGCAAAACGGGCCAATGGAATAACGACCATGAACAACACTTCCAACAACCGCTCCCCTGATCAGGACCCACGCTGGGCCGCCGTGCTCGCCCGGGATCCACGCGCCGACGGCACATTTGTCTACGGCGTGAAGACCACTGGCATCTATTGCCACCCCAGCAGCCTGTCGCGCCTGCCGAACCCGCGCAACGTCGAATTCTTCGACACGCCGGAACAGGCCCAGGCCGCCGGCTACCGTCCCAGCAAGCGCCTGGCAAGGGACCAGACCCAGATTGCCGCGCAACAAGCGGCCCGGGTCGCGGCCGCCTGCCGGCAGATCGAGGCGGCCGAGGAACTGCCTGGGCTGAATGACCTCGCCAGGACTGCGGGCCTGAGCCCCTTCCACTTCCATCGAGTCTTCAAATCCATCACCGGCCTGACACCCAAGGCCTACGCCGCAGCCCATCGCTCACGCAAGGTGCGCGAACGCCTGGCAGACGCCGGATCGGTGACCGAAGCGCTGTATGACGCCGGCTTCAATTCCAACAGCCGCTTCTATGAAGCCGCCGACAAAGTCCTGGGCATGAAACCCGCCGATTACCGCGCCGCCGGACAAAACACTGACATTCGCTTCGCCGTCGGCCAGTGCTCCCTCGGGGCGATCCTGGTGGCGCAAAGCGAGCGTGGCGTATGCGCGATCCTGCTGGGGGATGATCCGGACGCGCTGGTGCGCGACCTGCAGGACAAATTCCGCCGTGCCAACCTCATCGGCGCCGACCGGGAATTCGAGCAACTGATCGCCCAGGTGGTGGGGTTTATCGAAGCGCCGGCCTTGGGCCTGGATTTGCCGTTGGACCTGCGCGGCACGGCGTTCCAGGAGCGGGTCTGGCAGGCTCTGCGGGAGATTCCACCCGGCAGCACCGCCAGCTACGCCGAGATCGCCCAGCGCATCGGCTTGCCCAAAGCGGTGCGCGCGGTGGCCCAGGCCTGCGGTGCCAACAGCCTCGCCGTGGCGATACCCTGCCATCGGGTGGTGCGCAGCGACGGCAACCTGTCCGGCTACCGATGGGGCGTTGAGCGCAAGCGTCAGCTGTTGGCGCTGGAGCGCTCGCTGGAGGATTGAACGCCGATATAGATCGCGACCGAATCGGGTGCGTTGTACACCTCGAAATCGGTGGTGAACCGGCGCACGGCCTGCGGGTTGTCGGCGAAGTACGCCCAGATCAGCCCCCAGGCCTGGATCACGCAGCCAGGCATCTCGCCCTTGGCCGAGAACACCAGGTAGTCCCCGCCTTCGACGTCCACGGCGGGGTAGCCTGCGCTCGTGGCATCGACCTGCACACCCGCCGTCACGTTGAAATAGCCAGTCGCATCGGACTCATAGTCGGAATACACCCCATAGACGAACGACTCCGACTGACGCGCCGGGATCCGGTCGAACACCCCTTCGGTGAAGAACTGCTGCCACATCGGGCCGATCTTCGCCGCGTCGTCCCGTTGCTCGTCGGCGTTGCGGGTGCGCACCTGCAATCCGGCGACCGTGAAGGGTTCGACGGTCCTGAGTTTCACGTCCATGGGTCGGGCTCCTTGATGGTTGAAGTCCGCATGGTACCGTTCCTTGCGTCGGGATCAACCCGGGCATCGATTGAAAAACTCGACTGGCCCTGGCCGGGTCACTCCTGCTAAAAACAGCATTTCCTTCTGCCCTCGGAGACACCCGTACATGAGTCAGTGGCCAGACACCCGCATTCTCGACCTGCTCGGCATCGAGCATCCGATCATCCAGGGTCCGCTGGCCGGGGTGACCGGTCCGGCCATGGTGGTCGCCACGTCCAATGCCGGTGGGATGGGTTCGATGCCTGCCGCGATGCTCGATGTAGAGCAATTGCGCCAGGCCCTGACCGACATTGCAGGACAGACCGACAAGCCGTTCAACGTGAATTTTTTCAGCCACCAACCGCCGGTCTTTGATGAGCAAAGGGCCGAGGCCTGGAAGCAACGACTCAAGCCTTATTACGAAGAGCTTGGCGCCGATTTTGACGCGCCAACGCCGGTATCCAATCGCACGCCATTCGACGACGCAGCCTGCCGCGTGCTGGAAGAGTTGCGGCCCAAGGTGGTCAGCTTCCACTTCGGCCTGCCGGAAAAGTCGTTGCTGGATCGGGTCAAGGCCACCGGGGCGAAAATCCTCTCGTCGGCCACCACCGTCGAGGAAGCCATCTGGCTCGAACAACACGGCTGCGACGCGATCATCGCCATGGGTTATGAAGCCGGCGGTCATCGCGGGATGTTCCTCAGTGAAGACCTCAACACTCAAGTGGGCCTGTTCGCCCTGCTGCCGCAGATCGTGGACGCAGTGAAGGTGCCGGTGATCGCAACCGGCGGTATCGGCGATGCGCGCGGAATCGTCGCCGCGTTCGCCCTGGGCGCGTCGGCGGTACAGCTGGGCAGCGCCTATCTGTTCACGCCGGAAGCCAAGATCAGCGCGTCCCATCACCGGGCGTTGCGCACGGCCAAGGAAAGCCAGACCGCGGTCACCAATCTGTTCACCGGGCGCCCGGCCCGAGGGATCGTCAACCGAGTGATGCGCGAAGTCGGCCCGATGAGCCCGCTCGCCCCCGCCTTTCCCCTGGCGGGCGGCGCATTGATGCCCTTGCGCGCCAAAGATGAAGCTGACTTCTCCAATCTCTGGGCCGGCCAGGCGTTTCCCATGGGGCGAGAATTGCCGAGCGGCGAGTTGACGCGGCGTCTGGCCGAGGAGGCGCTGGCTCGATTCAAGGGCTGAGCGCAAGCCTGACAGTCCCCGGCGCTTGACCGGACGCTATCGCGAGCAAGCTCGCTCCCACAGGGGTTCAGTGTGAATATCAATCATGCATTCATCCCGAAATCCTGTGGGAGCGAGATTGCTCGCGATGACGGCAGCCCTGCCACCGCTGACTTCTGACAAAATGCCACGTTCCGTTTGTCAGCCATTCGCTATATATTCCGCTATATAGCGAACCCGCCCCCACGGAACCCTGTCCATGCGCCCAGTCCATTTCGCCCCGCTGCTGCTGGCAGCCTGCTTTTGTGTCAACGCTGCCCACGCCGAAGAGGTGCAAGTCGCGGTCGCGTCCAATTTCACCGCCCCGATCCAGGCCATCGCCGCCGATTTCGAGAAGGACACCGGACACAAACTGATTGCCGCATACGGCGCGACCGGGCAGTTCTACACCCAGATCAAGAACGGCGCGCCGTTCGAAGTGTTCCTCGCCGCCGACGACACCACCCCGGCCAAACTGGAAAGCGAAGGCGATACCGTGAAAGGCTCGCGCTTCACCTACGCCATTGGCACGCTTGCGTTGTGGTCAGCCAAGGACAATTACGTCGACGCCAAGGGCCAGGTCCTGCGGGACAACGCGTTCCAACACCTGTCCATCGCTAACCCGAAAGCCGCGCCCTATGGCCTCGCCGCCACCCAGGTGTTGGATAAGATGGGGCTCGCCAATCAGGTCAAGGGCAAGATCGTCGAAGGCCAGAACATCACCCAGGCCTACCAGTTCGTTTCCACCGGCAATGCCGAGCTCGGTTTCGTGGCCTTGTCCCAGGTGTTCAAGGACGGCAAGCTGGCGAGCGGTTCCGCGTGGATTGTCCCTGCCGAACTGCACGACCCGATCAAGCAGGACGCCGTGATCCTCGGCAAGGGCCGGGACAACCCTGCCGCGAAGGCATTGATGGACTACCTCAAGGGGCCGAAAGCCGCCGCTATCATCCAAGCCTACGGTTATCAACGCTAAATGCTGACCGGCGCCGACTATTCCGCCATCGGGTTGACCCTGAAACTGGCGTCACTGACCACGGTGATCCTGCTGCTGATCGGCACGCCCATCGCCTTGTGGCTGTCGCGCACCCGATCCTGGCTGCGCGGGCCCGTGGGTGCAGTGGTCGCCCTGCCATTGGTGCTGCCGCCGACCGTGATCGGCTTCTATCTGTTGCTGGCATTGGGGCCGAACGGCTGGATCGGCCAGTTCACCCAGGCCCTCGGCCTGGGCACCCTCACCTTCAGCTTTACCGGGCTGGTGATTGGCTCGGTGATCTATTCGATGCCCTTCGTCGTGCAGCCGCTGCAAAACGCTTTTTCCGCCATCGGCAGCCGCCCCCTGGAAGTCGCCGCCACCCTGCGAGCCGGGCCGTGGGACACCTTCTTCAGCGTCATCCTGCCCTTGGCGCGCCCCGGCTTCATCACGGCGACGATCCTCGGCTTCGCCCACACGGTCGGCGAATTTGGCGTGGTGCTGATGATCGGCGGGAACATCCCGGAGAAGACCCGGGTGGTGTCGGTGCAGATCTACGACCATGTCGAAGCCCTTGAATACAGCCAGGCCCACTGGCTGGCGGCGGCGATGCTGGTGTTTTCCTTCCTGGTGTTGCTGGCGTTGTATTCCAGCCGCCGAACCCGCGCCGGCTGGAGCTGATCGATGATCCAGGCGAGATTTCAACTCGACCACGGCCCGTTTTCCCTGGACCTGGACGTGCAATTGCCTGGCCGGGGCGTGACCGCGCTATACGGCGAATCCGGCTCCGGCAAGACCACCTGCCTGCGCTGCATCGCCGGGCTGGACCGGCCTGCGCGGGGCTTCGTCGAGGTCAATGGCGAGGTGTGGCAGGACAGCGAGCGCGGGATTTTCGTGCCGCCCCACCAGCGAGCGCTGGGGTACGTTTTCCAAGAGGCGAGCCTGTTCGATCACCTGTCGGTGCGCGGTAACTTGCTGTTCGGCCTCAAGCGCGTCGCCACGGCGCAACGGCGCGTGGACATGACCCAAGCGACGGAACTGCTGGGCATCGGCCACCTGCTCGACAGGCAGCCGCACAACCTCTCCGGCGGCGAACGCCAGCGCGTTGGTATCGCCCGCGCCTTGTTGACCAGCCCGCGCTTGCTGCTGATGGATGAACCGCTGGCGGCCCTCGATACGCGACGCAAGAACGAGATCCTGCCGTACCTGCAACGACTCCACGATGAACTGGACATCCCGGTGCTGTACGTCAGCCATTCCCAGGATGAAGTGGCGCGCCTGGCCGATCACATCGTGTTGCTGGATGCCGGGCGGGCCTTGGCCAGCGGGCCGATCGGCGAGACCCTGGCCCGGCTCGACCTGCCACTGGCCCTGGGCGATGACGCAGGCGTGGTGATCCAGGGCAAGGTCGCCGGCTATGACACGCAGTATCAGTTGCTCACCCTGACGCTGCCCGACAGCCAGCTCCGCATGCGCGTGACCCACACGCCCCTGGCTGACGGACTGCCGCTGCGCATCAAGGTACAGGCCCGGGACGTCAGCCTGAGCCTGGCAAACGATGCGCAGACCAGCATCCTCAATCGCCTGCCAGTGACGGTGGTCAGCGAACTGGCCGGCGACAACGCGGCCCACGTGCTGATCCGCCTGGACGCTGCCGGCACCCCGCTGCTGGCGCGGATCACCCGGTATTCCCGCGACCAGTTGAAGCTGCACCCAGGGCAATTGCTGTGGGCGCAGATCAAGGCGGTGGCGGTGTTGGCGTAGCCGTTCACAGAAGATTTCCCCTGTGGGAGCGAGCTTGCTCGCGATGACGTCGGCACATTCAGCTTCTGAGCAAGCTGATCCACCGCTATCGCGAGCAAGCTCGCTCCCACAGGGTTTGAATCGGGTGATATGAGAATCTCGGCACGACCGCAACGGCCAGCGGTCAATGAATTCACAGGCCATCCGAATTCATCGCCAAGGATCCACCATGCCCGATACCCCAATGCCCGATGCGCTCCCGGCCGACTTGCATTACGTCGACGACACGGCGCCGGGCATCACCCGCAGGAAACTGCGGGGCAAGTTCTGTTATTTCGATCCATCGGGCGAGCGCATCACCGACGCAACCGAAATCCAGCGCATCAATGCCCTGGCCGTTCCGCCGGCCTACACCGATGTCTGGATCTGCACCGACCCGCGCGGCCATCTCCAGGCCACCGGCCGCGATGCCCGTGGGCGCAAGCAGTACCGTTATCATCCACGCTGGCGCGAAGTGCGCGATGCCGACAAGTATTCACGCATGCTGGAGTTTGGCCGCACCCTGCCCCGCTTGCGCAAGCGCCTGGAAGACATTCTCGCCGCCCCGGGCTTCAGCCGCGACAAAGTCATGGCAACAGTCATCACCTTGCTCGACGTGACCCTGATCCGCGTCGGCAACACCCAATACGCCCGGGATAATCGTTCCTACGGCCTGACCACGCTGCGCAATAAGCACGTCGCGGTCAACGGCAGTGCCATCGCGTTCCAGTTCCGTGGCAAAAGCGGCATCGAACACCAGATCACCGTGAAAGACCGACGCCTGGCGCGCATCATCCGGCGCTGCCAGGAAATGCCCGGACAGAATCTGTTCCAGTACCTGGACGAGAACGGCGAGCGCCACGCCGTCACCTCATCGGACGTCAACGCCTACCTCAAGACACTCACCGGCGCGGATTTCACCGCCAAGGATTACCGCACCTGGGCGGGCAGCGCGGCAGCCCTGGAGGGACTGCGCACATTGCAATGGGAAACCGAAACCGAGGCCAAGCGACACGTCGCCGAGATGGTCCGGCAAGTCGCCCGGCAGTTGGGCAACACGCCAGCCGTCTGTCGCAAATGCTACATCCATCCCGCCGTACTGGAAGGCTTCATGGGCGGCGTCCTGCATGAACTGCCCAAGCCTCGGGTGCGCAAGGGCCTCAGTGCGCAGGAAGCGGCGCTGACGATGTTCCTGGAACGCATGGCCCACGCCGTCGAAGCCTGTTGAGCGAAACGATCGATTCGTTGCCGGACTCGATAACGTGTTACGGAAGTGGAACATCCGACAGCCGGTGGACTCCCAACTGTACAGAGCCGCTGATCCACAGACTCGTCAACGCGTGACGTCGAGAGGAGTTTCAGATGTCCGAACACATCGTCCATTTCCATTGCCAGATCGATCAGGGAACCACCGAACGCTTCCGCGACAATTGCCTGGAAGCCATTGAAAAAGGCGCTGACTCGCTGATGCTCAACCTCTCTACGGTCGGCGGTAGCACCAACTTCGGGTTCACCCTCTACACCTTCATCAAGTCCCTCCCCGTGCCGGTGCGCGCCGTGAACGCCGGCAACATCGAGTCGATGGGCATCGTCATGTACCTGGCCGCCAGCGACCGCACCACGACCCCGCATTCGCGCTTCCTGATCCACCCGATGAATTGGTATTTCGGCCAGAAATCCGTGGACCACTCGCGCTTGCGCGAATACCTGTCCAGCCTCGACAACGACGTGGCGCGGTACGTGGAAATCTACGTCAAGGAAACGGCCGGCGCTGCCACGCAACTGGATATCTTCAAATGCCTGTGCGCCGAAGAACGAGTGATCCCGGCGGAGAATTCCCTGGCCTTCGGCATCGCGCATCGGGTTGAACAAGTGGTGTTCCCACCCGAGGCCAAGCATTGGAAAGTGAGCGGCGGCGAGGACTGAAACCGTCCCCCTGGCAATGAATAAATTCGATTTGACGCCGTTTTGTTTATTAACAAAATCCATGTTGTATAAGTTCAAGCGAAACGGCTGTATAACTTTTTCCATACACTTTTACAAACCAATGCCGTTCGTCGCCAGCGAAACGTTTTTTTTAAACTTCCCTTCGCAGTTTTCTTTCACAGTACTGCGAGGCACGTTTTACTCGCTTAACCAAAATGAGGATTCTCGAAATGGCTAATAGCGGAAACAAAAACCCAGGTAACTTCGCAAACGACCGTGAGAAAGCATCCGAAGCCGGCAAGAAAGGCGGACATGCTTCCGGCGGCAATTTCGCAAACGACCGGGAAAAAGCTTCTGAAGCTGGCCGCAAAGGTGGCGAACGTAGCCACGGCGGTGGCCGGAAGTCGTAACCCGGAGAATCGTTGGGGCGCAGCTTTGCTGCGTCCTGGCGCTTAACCTGTCGAGGTCATGAATGAGCCACGATCGATTCATCATCAGCTTTATCGCCGACGGCCAACCCGATAGCCGGGTACTCGCAACGGACACCGAGACGCTGACCACCGAAGAAGCCGAAGCGCTCTTGAGGGTGACCTTCACTGAACTTAAGAGTGTCAAGATCAGTGACGTTCAAGTTCAGAAAAGAACCAGGCCAAACGAAACGGAACATGATGTTCCGGGGCATTTCAAACAGCCGTAACGGATGCCGATCGCCCCACCTAACTTCCAAACGCACCTATCTTTTGCTGTCGCTGCACTTGTGGCGAGGGGATTTATCCCCGCTGGGCTGCGAAGCAGCCCCCCGGGCGACAAACTTGATATCTGATTCGTTTATTATTTGGGGTCGCTTCGCAACCCAGCGGGGATAAATCCCCTCGCCACAGAAAGCTTTCTTCAAGATCACTTTCTTTAATGAGCATGCCCCGTCGGATCCTTGATCTGCCAAATCTTGCCTTTCTGCCACGCATCCGCGCCAGGATCGATTGCCGGCGCCTCGATGGATTCGCGGGCACGTTTCTTCGCTTCGCTGTCGATGCCCATCCGCCCGTCGCGCTCGCGCACCAGCTGCGAATCGATCTGGCCATCGGCCGTAAAGCCCATCATCAATTGCGGGACGCCATAGGGCAGCGCATTGCCCTGCTCGGTGTGCCAGGTGTGCCAGGTCTTGCCGTAGGTGCCGACCAGATTTTTCATCAAGCGAGTCTCCGCGACTTCGGGTATGCCCGGCGCGACCAGTTGACCCGACTTCACTTCATGCACATGGCTGTGCCACAGCTGCTTCTCGGCGGCGGGCAAGTCTTCGAACAAGCGCTTGCTGATGATGTACTCCACCCCCATCAGTTTGGCCTTGGCAGTGTTGGCGTCGAAGATGGCGCACTGGAAGACTTCTTCGTTCAGTGCCGTGCAGTAGTGGTGCGCTTCCATTTGCCCGGACATTCGTCCGTTATAGAAATGAAAACCATCGAGGTAGGTATCCAACGCTTGCAACGGGGGTTTGTCCTGCATGATCCCGGCCCCCGCTTCCAGGGTCGCGGTGGTCGGGCTTTTCGCAGCCCCTGGCGCATCCACCGGTGAATGGCTGTTGCCGCCCGCGCAGCCCGCCAGGCCCACCGTTGCCGCATAGAGCATGGCCCAGGTTCCATGAACAATCTTTCCAGGCATCTCGACTCTCCTTTCCATGACTGTTCATGAGAAAGGCGTCCGCTGGCCGGGGTTTGATTTTTTCCCTAAGGGAACCGACGAGCGGCCGCTACGGCCGCGCGTTGTAGGCCTGCTTCACAGTGTCGATCCAGGCCGGGTCCAAGCGTGATTGATCAGGGTCCAGGCCTTGCGCCTGCAATTTCTCCAGATGCTCATCGGCCTCGCGAACCAGCGAGGCGTGGTCGCTGGAATTGGCATCCAGCAGGTGCATCTGGGCCAAGCCCAAGTGATAGAAACGCAACAGTTTCATCGCCGCCGGGTCCCGGGCCTGCGCGCCGGCCTTCACTTGATGCATCACGTTGGTGATGCTCATCAGGCTGCGCTTGAGCTGCCAGCCGTACACCGCCGCACTCATCCACGGCTGCGACCAGAAATACCCGCGCATCAGCCCGACCATCACCAGCACGGCAGCAAATACGCCACCTACATTGAAGCGAAAATTGTCCCCTCCAGGCGTACCGAACGCCATCACTGCCAAGCTCGATAACAGCATCGCCAGCGCGAGAAACACCACGGCCAGGATGAGCGTGCTGCGACGGGTCTGTTGCCGGTAGTCGGCGGCGTCCCACGGTTTGATCTCGAACATCGCGTCGCAATTTCCTTGTGTGGCGTGAAAAGAGTCGCGCATTATCGCCTGCCCGGTCGATTTAGCTATGCTGGGGCTCATTTTAAGTGGCAAGCGATCCGAAGGACCCGGATCAAAGTCCATGGCGATACCGCAAGGATCGTGCGATCTTCCTGCGTGGATGTTTTTTTCAAGATGCCGCCGTCGTGCGAGCGGCATCGTTTTCAAGGAAAGCTGAATGACTCAAAGACATGTAATCAACGCTTCGGTAAGCCCGAAGGGCAGCCTGGAAACCCTGTCCCAGCGCGAAGTGCAGCAACTGAGCGAAGCCGGTTCCGGCAGCATCTACGATCTTTTCCGCCAGTGCGCCCTGGCCATTCTCAATACCGGCGCCCATGTCGATAACGCCAAGACCATCCTGGAAGCCTACAAGGATTTCGAGATCCGCATTCACCAGCAGGACCGTGGCGTGCGCCTGGAACTGCTGAACGCGCCGGCCGACGCATTCGTCGACGGCGAAATGATCGCCAGCACCCGCGAGATGCTGTTCAGCGCCCTGCGCGACATCGTCTATACCGAGAACGAACTGGACAGCCAGCGCATCGACCTGAGCTCATCCCAGGGCATCAGCGACTACGTCTTCCACCTGCTGCGCAACGCTCGCACCCTGCGCCCGGGCGTGGAACCGAAAATCGTCGTGTGCTGGGGCGGTCACTCGATCAACACGGAAGAATACAAATACACCAAGAAAGTCGGCCACGAACTGGGCCTGCGCAGCCTGGACATCTGCACCGGCTGCGGCCCGGGCGTGATGAAGGGCCCGATGAAAGGCGCCACCATCGCCCACGCCAAGCAGCGCATCCACGGCGGTCGCTACCTGGGCCTGACCGAGCCGGGCATCATCGCCGCCGAAGCGCCGAACCCGATCGTCAATGAACTGGTGATCCTGCCGGACATCGAGAAGCGCCTGGAAGCCTTCGTGCGCGTCGGCCACGGCATCATCATCTTCCCGGGCGGCGCCGGTACGGCGGAAGAGTTCCTCTACTTGCTGGGCATTCTCATGCACCCGGCCAACCAGGACCTGCCCTTCCCGGTGATCCTCACCGGGCCTAAAAGCGCCACGCCGTATTTCGAGCAACTGCACGCATTCGTCGGTGCGACCTTGGGCGAGGCCGCGCAAAAGCATTACCAGATCATCATTGACGACCCGGCCGAAGTGGCGCGGCAGATGACCCAGGGGTTGAAAGAAGTGAAGCAGTTCCGCCGCGAGCGCAACGACGCGTTCCACTTCAACTGGCTGCTGAAAATCGACGAAGGTTTCCAGCGTCCGTTCGACCCAACCCACGCCAACATGGCCAGCCTGGGCCTGAGCCGCGAATTGCCAGCCCACGAATTGGCCGCGAACCTGCGCCGGGCGTTCTCGGGGATCGTGGCGGGGAACGTGAAGGACAAGGGCATCCGCCTGATCGAAGAACACGGCCCGTACGAAATCCACGGCGACGCCGCGATCATGGAGCCGCTGGATCGCCTGCTCCAGGCCTTCGTCGCCCAGCATCGGATGAAACTGCCGGGCGGCGCGGCGTATGTGCCGTGCTATCGCGTAGTGACCTGATCCCGAAATCGCTGAGGTAGACATGTGGGAGCGGGCTTGCTCGCGAAGGCGGTGGTTCAGCCATGACTGATGTGGCTGACACGACGCTTTCGCGAGCAAGCCCGCTCCCACAGGGGTTAGCGGTGGTCTGGAAGGTGCATCAATCCGTTGTCGTCTACCGCAATGCTCAGCCCACGGTAATCCTCGATCTGCCCATGCAACGTCACCACCGGGTGGGTATGCGTGGCGGTCACCACCATTACGTCCATGCCCGCCGCCTCGCCGGCCTTGATCCCGGCGTCGGCGTCCTCGAACACCAGGCATTCCTGCGGGGCGACCTGCAAGCGTTGCGCGGCCAACAGATAGCACCCTGGATTCGGCTTACCGGCGCTCACGTCTTCGGCAGTCACCATCACCTCGGGGCGCGGGATCCCGGCGGCTTCCATCCGGCGTAAAGCCAAGGCCATCGGCGCAGACGTGACGATGGCCCATTGCGTTGGCGGCAGGCTCCTGAGAAAGGCCAGTGCACCGGGCACCTCGACCACGCCTTCCACGTCTTCGATTTCTTCAACGGTGAGCTGCGCGGCCTCGGCCTGGGCATCCACACCGGGCAAGTTCTGGCGGGCGACCGTGTCGACGGCGCGCACGCCGTGGATGGTAGGCAGGAACTTCGCCACGTCCAGGCCATGGCGGATGGCCCAGCGGGTCCAGATCCGCTCGGTGGCGGCGACCGAATTGAGCAGCGTGCCGTCCATGTCGAAGAGGAAGGCGCGGTAGGCGATGGAGGGGAGTTCTACGGACATCGTGATCCTCGTACTGGGATGAAATGGTGGCCACTGTACTGTGGGAGCGGGCTTGCTCGCGAAGGCGGTGGGTCAGCTTGCATCAATGGCGAATGGACTGCCGTCTTCGCGAGCAAGCCCGCTCCCACACAGAGTTCTGCATCGTTTCGCCTGGCAGTGGTCTACACCAACCGCTCGATCCGCTGATGCTGCCAGACCCGTTTGTAATACAGCGTCTGCAGCAACAGCATGCTCAGGTACGCCACCGGAAACGCCATCCACACCCCTTGCAGGCCGAAGTGGGCGTCGAACAGGTAGGCAACCGGCACTTGCACGCCGATGATGCAGAAGATCGAGATCGCCACCGGCACCAGCACCGTGCCGCTGGCGCGCATGATGCCGCCGACGATCGCCTGGAAGCCGAACACCAGAAGGCTCCAGAGCATGATGTGCAGCAGATGCTCGGCCTGGACTCGCGCTGCCGGGTCAGTGATGAACAGCCCCAACAACCAGTGGGACAACAGATACCCCAGCAGCACCAGCCCACCGGTCAGCCAGACATTGATCAACAGCCCGGTGCGCAGGATCGGTCCCAGGCGTTCCAGGCGCCCGGCCCCGATGGCCTGGGCACCGAGGATCGAAGCGGTGATGGCGATCGACAACGCCGGGAACTGCACGTAGTTGACGATCTGCGTCACCGCGCCGTAGGCCGCCGTGGCCTGGGAGCCGTGGCGATTGACCAGGGCGAGGATGACCAGCTCCGACAACGAGATCACCACCATCTGCAAACCGGTGGGCAGGCCGATGCGCAGCACTTTGCCGAGGATGTCCCGGTCCAGGCGCATCGCCGCGAACAACGCCCGATCCGGTGCCAGGGCATGCGCCCGGCGGTTCAGGCGCCACGCCAGCATCGCCATCGCCGACGCGGTGCCCACCAGCCCCGCCAGCGCCGCGCTCTGGATGCCCATCGGCGGGACCCCCAGCCAGCCACGGATCAGCACCGGCGTCAGTATCATCCCGACGCTGGTGGAGACGAGCAACGCCAGCAGCGGCGAAACGGTATCGCTGACACCGCGCAACAGCTGGGTGAACAGTACGAACACCAGCAGCATCGGCAAAATCCACATCATCACCCGCGCATAGGACACCGCGTCATCCAGCACATCGGCCGGCGTCCCGAGCCCCTGCAGGCCTTCACGGGCAAAGACACTGCCCAGCACCGCCGCGACCAACCCGATGATCGCCCCCAGCAACAGCGTCGAACCGGCAATCGCCTTCACCGTCCCGGTCTCGCTGGCACCGTAGGCCTGCCCGATCAACACCCCTGCCCCGGCACCCAGGCCAATCACCAAGGCGATGAAGAAAAACACGATGGGAAACATCCCCGACACCGCTGCCAAGGCCTGGGTGCCGAGCATCTGGCCGATATAGATGCTGTTGAGCGTACCGGACATTGATTGCAGGAAATTGGACACGACCATGGGGGCCAGGAACAGCAGGTAGGTTTTCCAGAGAGGCTGGGTGGGCATGAGGGCTCGATGGCAGGTTCGAAATCTGATGCGGGGTAATTTAGCTCAATCCTTTCGTTATGTTTCGGAAGATGTCCGCTTTTGTGGCGAGGGAGCTTGCTCCCGCTGGGTCGCGAAGCGGCCCCCTTTTTGAATTGGCATCGCCGGGAAATCAGACCGGTGGTTGGGACTGCTGCACAGTCCAGCGGGAGCAAGCTCCCTCGCCACGGGTTTTCCGTAGGTCGGGCCACCTCGACATTTCGCCGATCTCGTCTATTCTGAGATATCAATGTGCCATCTTTTTTAACGGAATCGGACGACTGGTCCTCAAGGCCAAGTCGGTTTTGCAGATAACCAGTTATTCGCAAACACCTGTCCGCAACACTGTTCAAGGACCGAACCATGACGTCGTATTCCCACGACCAATCCTTCGCCAAATCCCAGCCTCGCGTGCTCTGGCCGGCCGTCATCGTGGCCGCTGTCGCATGCGTCGGCGTGCTGGCATTGAATGGCGCGAGCGCGCAGAACATCGGTTTGAGCGTCGTGCTGCTGATCCTTGGCGTGGGCGCCGGGATCTTCGGCGCGCGGTCGCAACGCCTTCAATCCAACAAGGCCATCGCTGCCGCCATCGCCAGCCATGAATTGCAGGCCAGCCAGGCCAGCAATAACGGGACCGCGCAACTCAACGAAGTGATGCTCGGTGCCATGCCGATCTGGGCCAAGCAAGTCGAAAGCTCGCGCCAGCAGACTGAAACCGCGATCGTTTCGTTGACCAGCCGTTTCACCGGCATTTCCTCGCGCCTCGAAGAGACCGTGCAAGCCTCGCAACTGGCCGCCGGTGAGTTGGCCGGCAGCAGCAGTGGCGGTGCCGTCCAGGTGTTGGCGCAGAGTGAAGGCGAACTGGTCAAGGTCATCGATTCGCTCAAGGCCACCCAGGCCAGTCGTGATGAAACCCTCGCACAGGTGCGCAACCTGACGGCCTATACCGGCGAGCTGCGGACCATGGCCGCCGACGTCGCGGCGATTGCCGCCCAGACCAACCTGTTGGCCCTCAACGCTGCCATCGAAGCCGCTCGCGCAGGCGAAGCCGGACGTGGCTTTGCGGTGGTGGCCGACGCGGTGCGCGCCCTGTCGAGCAAGTCCAGCGAGACCGGTCAACAGATGTCGGCCAAGGTCGATGTCATCAACACCGCCATCACCCAATTGGTCCACGCAGCCTCCAGCGGTGCCGACCAGGACAGTCAATCCGTGGCCGTGTCCGAAGGCAGCATCCAGCGTGTACTCGAACGCTTCCAGAGCGTCACCGGGCGCCTCGCCGATTCGGCCGACATGTTGCAACGAGAGAGTTTCGGCATTCGCGACGAACTCACCGACGTGCTGGTCAACCTGCAATTCCAGGATCGGGTCAGCCAGATCCTAAGCCACGTGCGCGACAACATCGAGGACCTGCATGTGCACCTGCAGCAGGCCAGCCAGTCGCCCGAACAGGCCGCTTCCATCGACGCCCGCCAATGGCTGGCGCGCATGGAAACCACCTATGCCACCGACGAGCAGCGCCGCAATCACCACGGCGACTCGGCGGCGCAACAGACTTCACAGGAAATAACCTTCTTCTAGGAGCCCCCCATGGCGAAAAGTGTATTGGTTGTCGACGACTCCGCGAGCGTTCGGCAGGTGGTCGGCATCGCGTTGAAAAGTGCCGGCTACGACGTGATTGAGGCCAGCGATGGCAAGGACGCACTGGGCAAGCTCAACGGCCAGAAAGTGCACCTGATCATCAGCGACGTGAACATGCCGAACATGGACGGCATCACCTTCGTCAAGGAGGTCAAGAAGCTCGCGAGCTACAAGTTCACACCGATCATCATGCTCACCACCGAATCCCAGGAATCGAAGAAGCAAGAAGGCCAGGCCGCGGGTGCCAAGGCCTGGGTGGTCAAGCCATTCCAGCCGGCGCAGATGTTGGCGGCGGTGTCCAAGCTGATTCTTCCCTGATGGCCGGAGGCTTCAATGCCGCTGCTGTACGAAATAGAAGATGACACCGCGCAGGTGCAGATCGACGGCGAGCTGACGATCTACACCGCCGCCGACCTGGCCGCGCAATTGCTGCCACGGTTGGGGGCAACCCCAGCCATGGCGCTGGACCTGTCGCAGATCACCGAGATGGATGGCGCCGGCCTGCAACTGCTGCTGATGATTCAGCGCGAGGCACCCAAGGCCGGCACCCAACTGACGGTGACCGATCAAAGCAAAGCCGTCACGGAAACACTGGCCCTATGCAACCTGGTTGCCTAGCGCCACCGCAACACGTCGAACACGACAAAGGACATGAGCGTGAGCATCAATCTCGATCAGGCACAACAAACCTTCATCGTCGAGGCTCGGGAACAACTGCAGGCGATGGAAGAGTCGCTGCTGCAGTTGGAAAACGACCCCGGCGACGATGACGCCATCGGCGCGATTTTCCGGGCGGCCCACACGATCAAGGGCTCGGCCGGACTGTTCGGCCTGGAGCCGATCGTCAGTTTTACCCACATCGTCGAAGACGTCCTCGACCGCCTGCGCGAGGGCAGCGTCGAGGTAGACCCGGGCTTGATCGCGGTGCTGCTCAAGTCCGGCGATCACATGCTCGAGCTGATCGACGTGGTCGCCAACCAGGGCTCGACCTTGCAGCCCCCTGCCCTGGCGCGGGAAATGGAACTGTGCCAGATCCTGCAGGAATACCAGGCTCCGCCGACCGCAGCCGAACCGGCCCGCAAAGCAGAAGCCGAGCCGACCGATACATCCGAAGCGAGCCTCTGGCACATTTCCCTGCGCTTCGGCCAGGACGTATTCCGCAACGGCATGGACCCTTTGTCGTTCCTGCGCTACTTGCAAACCCTGGGTGAAATCATCGAGATCTCCACGCTCACCGAGGCGCTGCCGGCTGTCGAGGCCTGGGATGCCGAGTCCTGCTACCTGGGCTTCGACATCGCGTTTCGCTCCGCCGCCGGATACACCGCGATCAACGAAGTCTTCGATTTCGTGCGGGAAGACTGCGTGATCGAAATCGTCGCCGCCCAGGACGTCGAAGCCCAGGCGAATACCGGCCTGGTCGCGACGTCCCAGCCGGCGAGCGACGAAGGCACCGCCGTGGTCACCACGGGCGAGCTGATGCCGGACCAACGCAAGACCCCGCGCATGCCCGCCCAGGTCGCGCCTGACAGACAGGCCGTCACCAATGAAAACAAAGCCAAGGACGGTGCCTACGTCCGGGTCAATGCCGACAAACTCGACGAACTGATCAACCTCGTGGGTGAGCTGGTCATCGCCAGCGCCGGTGCCAGCCTGCTGGCCCGCACCTGCCAGAACGACCCGTTGCAGGAAGCCACCTCATCGGTGTCCGGGCTGGTGGAAGAGATTCTCGACGGTGCCTTGCGCCTGCGCATGATCCCCATCGGCGAAACCTTCAACCGCTTTCGCCGGGTGGTGCGCGATGTCAGCCAGGAACTGGGCAAGGACATCGACCTGATCATCAGCGGCGCGGAAACCGAGCTGGACAAGACCGTGGTGGAAAAGATCGGCGACCCGCTGATGCACCTGCTGCGCAACGCCATGGACCACGGCATCGAAACCGCCGAGGCACGGCTGGCGGCAGGCAAGCCGGCCAAGGGGCATCTGCACCTCAATGCCTACCACGACTCGGGCAGCATCGTGCTGGAAATCGCCGATGACGGCGCCGGCCTGAACCGCGACCGTATCCTGGAAAAAGCCCACGAACGTGGCCTGATCGCCCAGGGTGCGAACCTGACCGACCAGGAAATCTACAACCTGATTTTCGAACCGGGCTTCTCCACCGCCCAGGCCGTCACCAACCTTTCCGGGCGTGGCGTCGGCATGGACGTGGTCAAGCGCAACATCACGCTCTTGCGCGGCACGGTCGATTTGGACAGCCAGCCGGGCAAGGGCACCGTGGTGCGCATCCGCTTGCCGCTGACCCTGGCAATCATCAATGGCTTCCTGGTCGGCATCGGCCAGTCCACTTATGTCATTCCCCTGGACATGGTCCAGGAATGCATCGAGTTGAGCGAAGACGATGGCATCGCCAGTCGCGAACAAGGCTACCTCGACCTGCGGGGCGAAGTGCTCCCGCTGGTGTACCTGCGCGATCACTTCCACCACGAAGGCCCGGCCTCGCGCCGGCAGAACGTGGTGGTGGTGCGCTACGCCGAACTCAAGGCCGGGCTGGTGGTGGATGACCTGCTGGGTGAATTCCAGACCGTGATCAAACCCCTGGGCAAGCTGTTTGGCGCACTGCGCGGTATCAGCGGCTCGACCATCCTGGGCAGCGGCGCCGTGGCGTTGATTCTCGACGTACCGGCATTGCTGACCCAGATCGCACAGATAGAAAACCGCTACAACTCGACCCCATTACAACAAGCCAACGCTCGCTGACGCTTCAACACTCCATGGAGAGGTATTCCCCAATGAAATGGTTCTACGACCTTAGAATCGCCACCAAACTGATCACCTCGTTCCTCGCGGTGTTGGCGCTGACCGCCGTCATGGGCGTGTTCTCGATCATTCAGCTGGGCCAGGTCAACCACACCGCCCTCGACATTCGTGAAAACTGGATGCCATCCATGCGGGCGGCCTCGGGCATGCGCTTCTACGCGGCGAGCTATCGCCTCAAGGAGAATCGCCATATTGCCGCCGATTCCGAGCAGGAGCGCATCACCCTCGAGCAAGAAGCCGAAGAAGCAAAAAAGGCCTTCGAAACGCGCCTGGACACTTACGAAAAACTGCTTTCCAGCGCGGAAGATCGTCAGGCATTCGAAACTACCCGCACTGACTGGGCCGCCTATCTGGCGATCAGCAAGGACCTGCTGGCACTGTCCCGGCAGAACCTGACCGAGCAAGCCAACGCGATGCTCAAGGGCGAGTCCAAGAATCGGTTCGACCTGGTGACCGGCGACTTGCAGAAACTGGTCGAACTCAACGCCGCTGGGGCTGACGTCGCCAGTGCGCACGGCACCAAGCTGTATGAGAACGCGCGCCTGTCAATCATCGCCGTGCTGGCTGTTGCTTTGCTGGTGGGCCTGGGCCTGGCGCTGTTCATCTCGCGCATCATTTCCCGTCCGCTGAAACAAGCCGCCGTCGTTGCCGAACAACTGGCCGAAGGCAACCTGAACGCGAAGATCGAAGGTGGCTCGAAAGACGAAACCGGCATGGTGCTCAACGCCATGCAGAACATGGTCGGCAAGCTGTCGCACATCATCGGTGAAGTGCGCAACGCAGCGGACAACCTCGCCAGCGCTTCCGAAGAAGTCAGCGCCACCGCGCAGTCGATGAGCCAAGCCACCAGCGAACAGGCGGCCAGCGTCGAGGAAACCAGCGCGTCCATCGAGCAGATGAGCGCCAGCATCAACCAGAACACCGAGAACGCCAAGGTCACCGACGGCATGGCCAGCAAGGCCGCCAAGGAAGCCACCGACGGTGGCGAATCGGTGCAGCAGACCGTGGTGGCGATGAAGAAAATCGCCCAGCGCATCAGCATCATCGACGACATCGCCTACCAGACCAACCTGCTGGCGCTCAACGCCGCCATCGAAGCAGCCCGCGCCGGCGAACACGGCAAAGGCTTCGCGGTGGTCGCCGCCGAAGTCCGCAAACTGGCCGAGCGTAGCCAGGTCGCGGCACAGGAAATCGGCGAGCTGTCGTCCAGCAGCGTCGACATGGCCGAGAAGGCCGGCAACCTGCTCAACGAGATGGTTCCGTCCATCAACAAGACCTCGGACCTGGTCCAGGAAATCAGCGCCGCGTCCGAAGAACAGGCTGCTGGCGTGGCGCAGATCAACACCGCCATGACCCAGCTCAACCAAGTGACCCAGCAGAACGCCTCCAGCAGCGAAGAACTGGCCGCCACCGCCGAGGAGATGAGCAGCCAGGCCGAACAACTGCAGCAGGCCATGAGCTTCTTCACCTTGGACACGCCGCCGAAATCTGCCGTCCAGGCCGCTCGGGTCGATAACACCCCTGGCCCGTCCAGCCGTAAACCGGGCCGGGCACCGGCACCGGTGATGCCCAAGGCGTTTGCCTACAACATGGCCAGCGCACCGGACGAATCGGAATTCACCCGGTTCTGACGGCCCGGTTCCACAGGCTTGCTTAAAGGAGAAAGGCAATGGGCGCCATCGCGACCACACGTCAGACCGCCAGCGCGGTCGAGGAAGAAGCGCAGTACCTGACGTTCATGCTCGGCACGGAGATGTTCGCCATCGGCATCCTGTGCATCAAGGAAATCATCGAATACGGCAATCTCACCGTCGTGCCGATGATGCCGGCCTTCGTCCGCGGGGTGATCAACCTGCGCGGCGCGGTCGTGCCGGTGGTGGATCTGTCGGCCCGTTTCGGCCGGCCGAACTCCACCATCAGCCGTCGCAGTTGCGTGGTGATCATCGAGGCCGCCAGTGCCGATGGGCTGGCCCAGGACATTGGCCTGCTGGTGGACACGGTGTCGGCGGTGCTGGAAATCCCGGCTTCGCAGATCGAGCCGCCACCGAGTTTCGGCGCGAAGATCCGCGCCGACTTCATCAGTGGCATGGCCAAGGTCGATGGCAAGTTCGTCATCGTCCTGGAAGTGGACCGGGTGCTGTCCATCGATGAGATGTCCGAACTCGCCCAGGCCAGCCCCGCCGCGTTGGAAGCGCCAGACTCATGAGCACAGACACTTGCAGGGAACGCACGGTGAATTCGATGGCGCTCACCGACCGGGAGTTCGGCCAGTTCCAATCCTGGTTGTACCAGGCGGCTGGCATCAACCTGTCGCCGGCTAAGAAAGCCCTGGTGGCCGGGCGTTTGTTCAAGCGCCTCAAGCACTACGAGCTGGACAGCTACGGCGAGTATTTCAAGCTGATCATGAGCGGCCAGCGCAGCGACGAATTGCAAGTGGCGCTGGACCTGCTCACGACCAACGAAACCTATTTTTTCCGTGAGCCCAAGCACTTCGACTTCCTTCGCGATCACGTGCTGCCCCATGCGACGCCGGGCAAGACCTTTCGCCTGTGGAGTGCGGCCAGTTCGTCGGGCGAGGAACCCTATAGCCTCGCCATGACCCTGGCCGAAAGCCTGGGCACCACGCCCTGGGAAGTCATCGGTTCGGACATCAGCACGCAAGTGTTGGCGAAAGCCCGTTCGGGGCATTACCCGATGGAGCGCGCCCGCAACCTGCCCCATTCGCTGCTGGTGAAATATTGCCTCAAGGGCACCGGCAGCCAGCAGGGCACCTTGCTGATCGACCGGGCGTTGCGCAACCGGGTCAACTTCATCCAGGTCAACCTCAACGACACCCTTCCGGAGCTGGGGGAGTTCGACGTGATTTTCCTGCGCAACGTGATGATCTATTTCGACCAGCCCACAAAAAGCAAAGTGGTCGCCCGGCTCCTCCCGCGGCTCAAGCGCGGCGGGTATTTCATCGTCAGCCATTCGGAGAGCCTCAACGGTGTTTCCGACGCGTTGAAGCTGGTGGCCCCTTCGATTTATCGCAAGCCATGAGCGCCGCGATCAAGCAAGTCGCCGAGGTCTACCTGGGGCCGGGAGAGTTTCGCTTTGCGACCTGCCCGACCCGGCTGCGCACGATCCTCGGCTCTTGCGTGGCGATTACGCTCTGGCATCCAGAGCGCAAGATCGGCGGCATGTGCCACTTCATGTTGCCCAGCCGCGTGCGTTGTTCCACGGCGCTGAACGGGCTGTACGCCGATGAGGCCATCGAGCTGTTCGTCCGCAAGGCGCGGGCCCATCACACCGAGCCTGAGGAATACCAACTCAAGCTGTTCGGTGGCGGCGAGATGTTTCCCGAATTGCAACGCCATGTGCCCTACGGCGACGTGGCGCGGTTGAACGTCAACGCGGCACTGGAAATGGCGGCCCTCTATCGCCTGGACCTGATCGCCCAGGACATGGGCAGCACCGGCCACCGCAGTATCATTTTTGACCTTTGCACCGGCGACGTCTGGGTCAGGCACCAACCAATAAGGACCCTGCATTAACCATGTCAGGCAAAAAAATTAACGTATTGCTGGTGGATGACTCCGCCGTGGTCCGCCAGGTGTTGATGGCCATACTCAGTGACACCCCGGACATCAATGTCATCGGCGCCGCGTCCGACCCGATTTTCGCCATGGACAAACTGGCGAAGGAATGGCCCGACGTAATCGTGCTGGACGTAGAGATGCCGCGTATGGATGGCATCACGTTCCTGAAAAAAATCATGAGCGAACGGCCGACCCCGGTGGTGATCTGCTCGTCGCTGACGCCCAAGGGCGCGGAAACCACCCTGCAAGCCATGGCCGCCGGCGCGGTGGAGATCATCACCAAGCCCACCAGCGGCTTGAAGAACTTCCTGTTGGACTCGGCACCGGAACTGGTCTCGGCCATCCGCGCCGCCGCCCAGGTCAATGTGCGCAACCTGGGCAAACGCACTGCCCCGGCGGCCCCGCTGACGCCCGCGACCAAACTCACCGCCGACGCCATGTTGCCTGCCGCCAACGGCCACGCCATGGCCCAGACCACCGAGCGCATCGTCGCCATGGGCACGTCCACCGGCGGCACCCAGGCGCTCGAAGCGGTGCTGACTGCCCTGCCACGCGTGTGTCCGGGCATCGTCATCGTCCAGCACATGCCGGAAAAATTCACCGCGTCCTTTGCCGCCCGGCTCAACAGCCTGTGCCAGATCGAAGTGCGCGAAGCGAAGAACAACGACCGCATCCACCCTGGCCTGGCGCTCATTGCCCCGGGCGGCAAACACATGATGGTGACCCGCAGCGGCGCGTTCTATCACGTGCAGGTGGTGGACGGCCCGCTGGTCAATCGCCATCGCCCTTCAGTGGATGTGCTGTTCCGCTCGGTCGCCAAGTTCGCCGGCCGTAACGCCACGGGCATCATCATGACCGGCATGGGCGACGACGGCGCCCGCGGCCTGAAGGAAATGCTCGACGCCGGCAGCGCCACCGTCGCCCAGGACGAAGCCAGTTGCGTGGTGTTTGGCATGCCCAAGGAAGCGATCAAGCTCAACGCCGCGCAACGGGTGATGCCGCTGCTGGAGATTGCGCAGGTGATCTTGCATCGCTGATCGACGCATTCTTCTTTGAGTGAAAGCTGTTGTGGCGAGGGGATTCATCCCCGCTGGGCTGCGAAGCGGCCCCAAGAACTTTCAGGGCCGCTTCGCGCCCCAACGGGGCGGTGCGACGTTTCGCTAAATCCCCTCGCCACAGAAAAACCCCTTAAACAGGCGAGATCGTCGCCAGCACACCAATCAGCAACGTCAACGCCAGGAAACCACCCAGAAAAATCGCCATCTTCGCCATGAGTTTTCTCCCAATAGAGTCATTGCGGCACGGCCGAATTGTGGCGTGTGAACTGAGACCATTACAGACGCACCTGTAAGCGAAAAATGCGGATCAGTGCAAAAAGCCGGCAAACGGCGAAACCAGTAATGGACAAGTGCGCCATGATCACCGCTATCATGCCGCACGCCCATTTGACGGGCATGCTGCAAGCCACCTTCAAGGACCCCAGGTATGACCCTTCTGCCGTCACGCGCCACCCTCTTCGTCTCCAGCCTCCTGATCAGCTCACTGTGCCTGGCCGAAGGCGAGCCGGCGGAAAGCGTCATCAAGGACTCGACCAAATCCGCCGTCTCGACCTTCATCACCGCCGGCAAGAACCTGTTGGGCGGTGTGAGCGAAGGCGTGCTCGATGGCCGTGAGTCGGTCCAGGGCACCGACGGCGCTGCGATCATCTCCTCCGGCGAGCAGATGAAAGACCGCATCACCGTCGAGGTGTTGAAGCTCGAGCCCAGCGAAGAAAGCGTCACCATCACCCTCGGCTTCAAGAACAGCACCGACACCCAGTTGCGCCTGATCAACCTCGGCCAGACGGGCGCCCTGCTCGCCATCGACCAGGCAGGCTACGCCAACCGACTCACCGGCCTGGACAACCCCGACGAAGTCACCGTCCCACCGAAAATCGCCGTACGGCAGAAATTCGTTTTCGAAGGCATGAACGAGGCGGTCAGTGCTGTGCGGATGTGGGGTGCGGATTATTCGGTCAAGAAGTGAATACACACGAAGTCAGAGGCTCATTGATAAACCCCATGCGCGATGCGGCTCAGGTAATTCGTTACCACCTGAAAGCCCATCGAATTGTCGATCAGCTCCAAGGGCACATGACCGTCCAAGTATTTGCAGGGCTTGCTGAGCCATTCTTCGGCCAGTGACTGGCTGCCAAACTTTTGCTGTCAGCAACACACCCATCCCGTGGCGAGGGAGCTTGCTCCCGCTAGGTTGCGCAGCAGCCCTCGTTCTTCTGAATCACCTCTCGCTTCATCGTCGCACCTCATTACCAAGTGGGCCCGATGGCCTGTAGCCCCAAGCGAGGTGGATTGAAAGTGGCGTTTTCCGACTGGACACTCGGCCGGCGCTGGGCAAGGACTTGCATGATCTGACCTGAGCGCCGCCCTTCTGCAGGGCTCTGTATCCGCGACACACAGCAATACAAACACACCGCGGCATGACACATCCCAGATACACGACAAGCGCCAAATGGCCCCGTCCGAACAGGCAGTCCCGCCTTGCTTCGACCCGACGTGCCGAGCACCGGGCAAGCAACGTGACGCCGCCACGGCACACGCCCCGCGCACCGTTGCCGGGGCCATACAGCTCTTATCTGGAGAAATTTCATGACCCGTACAAAAAATTCCAGCACCGCTCGCCTCGCCCTCGCCGCCCTCGCCCTGTCCGGTGGCTTGAGCCTGGCCCAGTCCGCTTTCGCCGTGGAAGCACTGCCCCAGGGGTATCAATTGGCCTCGGCGGAAAAGACCTCTGAAGGCAAATGCGGTGAAGGCAAATGCGGTGCCGCCGAATCGAGCAAGAAAGTCACTGCTGCCGAAGGCAAGTGCGGCGAAGGCAAATGTGGCGACGCCTCCTTCGCTCGCACTGACACCGACGATGACGATCGCGTCTCGCTGAAGGAATTCCTCAGCGTCGCGCCGACCCAGCAAGCCGAGTTCGAAAAGATGGACAGCAATCACGACGGCTACCTGTCCGAGGCCGAAACCTACAAATACCGCACCGGCCAATACACGGCCAACGGCAAGAAAGTGCCAACAGAGCTGTTCACCCGCATGAGCCAAGCCAAGGAATAACCGCCTTCGCTCCGACCCTCCCGGACATGCGCGCCGGGAGGGTTTGGTCATCCCTGGAGAACTGCGATGAGTACCTTCACTTCCCCCAGCGGCGCCGGGCTCGGCCTGCGCCGCGCCCTGCTTGGCGACCTGCTGGAGATGGCCCCGGGCGCCGTGGATTTCCTCGAGTGCGCCCCGGACAACTGGATTGGCGTCGGCGGCGTCTACGCCGAACAACTGGACCGACTGGCCGCACGGCACCCCATCACCTGCCATGGGCTGTCGCTGTCCCTCGGCGGTCCCCAATCCCTCGACCTCGACCTGCTGCGGGGCACACGTCGATTTCTCGATCGCTACGCCGTGGCGATCTACAGCGAACACCTGAGCTACTGCTCCGACAGCGGTCACCTCTACGACCTCTTGCCGATCCCCTTCACCGAAGAATCCGTCCACCACGTCGCCGCCCGCATACGCCAGGCCCAGAACGAGCTGGGCCAACGCATCGCCGTGGAAAACATCTCCTACTACGCCGCGCCCTTCCAGGCCATGAGCGAAATCGACTTTATCAACGCGGTGCTCGTGGAAGCCGACTGCGACCTGCTGCTGGACGTCAACAACCTCTACGTCAATGCCATCAATCACCGTTACGACGCCGAGAAGTTCCTGGCAGCCCTCCCTGCGCAACGCGTCACCTACCTGCACGTTGCCGGCCATTACGACGAAGCCGACGACCTGAAAATCGACACACATGGCGCCGCCGTCAAGCCAGACGTCTGGACGCTGCTGCACCAGACCTACCAACGATTCGGACCCGTACCGACGCTGCTGGAGCGCGACTTCAACTTCCCGCCCTTGTCGGAACTGCTCGCCGAAGTCGGGCAGATCAAACAGCTCCAGCAACTCGCCTGCCCGGTCATCCCGGAGGCCCGCCATGCCTGATCAACTGCTGGAACAACTCAACTGCATGGCCAGCTACGTGCGCAACCCCCACCAACCGCCACCCCCCGGGCTCGAAGCCCGCCGCCTGGCCGTCTACCGCCAACTGTTCATCGGCAGCATCGAAGCACTGCTGGGCGCCAGCTTCCCGGTCATCCAGCAAACCCTGGCGCCCGCCGACTGGCGATGGCTGGTCCACGACTTCTACGCCAACTACCGCTGCCAGACGCCGCTGTTCACAAAACTGGCCGGCGAGTTCGTCACCTACCTGGAACAACACACCGACCTGGACGACCTCCCGCCCTGGCTGCCCGAACTCGCCCAACACGAATGGAGCGAAAGCGCCCTATTGCTGAGTGATGCGGTGGAACCGTCGCACAACCCCTTCGGCGACCTGATCGAGGGCGAGCCCGTGGTGTCGAACCTTGTGCAAGCGCGTGCCTATGAATGGCCGGTCTGCGACATCGGGCCGGATTATCAACCGGGTGAAAAACCTGCGGCTCCGACGTTGGTCCTGCTACAGCGCCGCGCTGGGCAAGTGACATTTTCGCGCCTTGCGCCGCTGGCTTATGGGTTGTTGGTATCGCTGATGGAGCATCGGCGCAGTGGGCGGGAGCATCTGGTTGCGTTGGCTGAGATGGCTGGGGTGACGGTGCGGGAGTTGATGCCGATGGGGATAGCGGCACTTGAGGGGTTCAAGGCGCAGGGGATTGTGTTGGGGGGGCGTTGGGGGTGATTGATGACGATTCCTACGCAATTCTCGGAATCGGATACCTGTTCGGGGTTCGGGCTGAAAACTATAGTCGTTGCGTCGCCTTGAAGGGCGGTCAGGTTTGGCGACCTAAGTATCGGATCAGTCCATTAATCTGATCGGAGCAATCCCATGGAAAGATACATCCCCATCACCGGCATCGACTGCTCACCGGCTTCGCTGTTGATTGATAGTCAGGCACCGCTTGATGTTCTGCATGCTACGGCTGATTACCGTATCCGCGTTGTGACACAGGTTCTGGAAAATATTGCGTTTCGTGCCGAGGTGGGTAGCGATACGGTTGTGCTGTCGGATTTTGCGCAGTTGTTGGTGATCCCCTTGCGGGATGGGTGTGATTTGTTGGAGGTGATTGGGCGGCGGCTTCAGGAGGGGGTAGAAGGTTAATGGGGGACGGGCGTCGGAGGCGCCCGTTTTTTGGAAGCGCATTCAAAGGTGATCAAATTGAGTAAGCATTCAGGTTAATTCTGCTTCGGCGACGGCAAATCTTAGTCGCTCTAAATGGATTACCGCCTCGTAAAGCTCATACTTGACTTGATACAGTACACACCTTAGATAATCCAAAATGGAGCCAAGCACATGCTCAAAAACCTGGATCTGAAAGAGATCGGACCGGCCGCTGAGCTGAACCTTGAGTTTAGTCCTCGCCTGAATTTCCTGACTGGAGACAATGGGCTGGGCAAGAGCTTTGTTCTTGACACTGCTTGGTGGGTCCTAACCAGGACGTGGGCTCGGGGTATCAAAGCGGTACCTGGAGATGATGCTAACAAACCATCAATCGGCTTCTCCTACACTAAATCCAGCAACGGCAGCATCACTGATACCAGTGCATTCATACGCCGGACCCAGTCGTGGCCATTGAAGAAGGGACGCCCAGCGATTCCAGGTGTCGTTATTTACGCGGGTGTCGATGGCAGCTTTTCCGTGTGGGATCCAGCTCGGAACTACTGGAAAAACGATGAGGAAGGCAGCGTTGAACGCCCTAAAAGTTTCGACTTCACGCCCGAGCAAGTCTGGAAAGGACTGGTGACTCCAGATGGTGTGACGCATTGCGTTGGATTGATAAATGACTGGGTGCTTTGGCAACGCGGACAGGAACCGGAATTCGATAGCCTAACCAAGGTATTGGAGGTGCTTTCGCCAAGCGAGGCTGAGCGGCTCACTCCAGGAAAGCCCACTCGAATTGGCGAAGACGCCCACTATTTACCGTCACTAAAGATGCCTTACGGACAAGATGTGGCACTCCCCTTAGCCTCGGCGGGAATGCGTCGGGTTTGCGCCTTGGCTTACCTTTTGGTATGGACGTGGCACGAGCACATCAAATATTCGAAAAAATATGGCGTCAAACCCGCCCGAGAAATCGTCTTTCTGATCGATGAAATCGAGTGCCATCTGCACCCACAATGGCAGCGGAGAATCGTACCGGCGTTGTTGAAAGTAATGAGCGAACTGACTGGCATACATAAAATGCCAATCCAAGTGATTGCGGCCACGCATTCCCCGCTAGTACTAGCTTCGGCTGAGCCACTCTACGTTCTCGGCAAAGACGGCATTATCGACTTTGATCTCGTGGGACAAAATGTCGAAGTGAAAAACCTTCCTTTCACCCGCAAGGGCGACGTCAATGGTTGGCTATCTTCTGAAATTTTCAACCTGCAGGAACCACGCTCCCTCGAAGCTGAGCGGGCTTTAACAAAAGCTCTCACGCTATTACGGAACCTTAACAATAGCGCTCACGACAAAATATTTACGCGCGAAGAGAAAGACTCCATAAGGGACGTTGACAAGGAGCTACGCGAATCGTTGAGTGACGTCGACCGGTTCTGGGTGCGCTGGAGCAGCTTTAGTGACAGCGCCTTGAGGAAAAAATGATACGACTAACACTTGCGCCAGAACCCGCACATTTTGATGCCGATGTAAGACAACCTGGACTTCGTGCCCTGGATGAACGGGTCGGAATTCCTGTCGTCCGCACCGCAGGCAAGCCGTACACGGTAAAAGCACCCCGCAAGGAAGACCTCAAAGGGACTGATTTCCCCGCTTACTGGACAAAAGCACTTCCCGACCTATTAAAGTCCTATGGTCGCTTGTGTGCCTACACAGGCTTCTACATCCAGAAGGTTACTGGCGCTCCCTCTGTCGACCACGCAGTGGCGAAGACAAAAGACTGGCAACAGGCGTATGAATGGATCAACTACCGACTGATCTGTTCGCTGATGAACTCACGTAAAGGTGTGAAAAACCTACTTGACCCGACTGCGATCCAGGACGAATGGTTCGAGCTGGAGTTTGTGGGCTTTCAGGTCATACCTCGCCCTGGGCTTGACGGGCCTTTGGCGACTATTGTTGAGTTCACTATTAAGGAGCTCGGGCTCAATGAGGAGGCTTGCAGAGAGGTCCGAGCGGAATATGCCGAGGAATACTGGCGCTATCGAGACGAGGACAAGTGGAATTGGCTCGTAGAGAGATGCCCTTTTGTCGCCCAGGAAATGGTGCGCCAAGGGCGTAAACAAGCCCCATAGAAGCTTTGTCGGCATATTTCAATTATCCGCCAAGCGATACAGCGCTTGAACGTGAGATGTCGCCAGCCCCGTGTGCTCCAAGTTACGGCGACTTTGCGAGCTGGGAAGAGCCGTTGCGGCGATCACCAAACAGCCGTGCTTCATTGCTTGCTCTATCCGGTGAGATATCAGGGCGCCATGGTAGCCCAAGCCTCGTGCATCTTTTCGGGTGGCAGCCGTCCCGAGGTAGGCAACCCCATTGCTGGCCAGGTACATCAACGCTCCTGCAACTACCTCTCCATCAGCTTTAAGGACGTAGATTTTCAGACGATCATTTGACAGTAGCCCTGCAAAAGAGGCCTGGCTCAACTGACGATGCTCTGGCTTGGTATGAAATCCGCTCGCATGCACAGCTGCGAACTCAGGAAGCGTGTGTGAGGTGGCCTCCTCGACCTCAAACGAGTGGGGGCTCAAGACCACGTCCTTGATGGCGCACGCGAGTTGCAGGTGCGTCCAACCCTTCAGGCGTTCTAATCGCCTCTCCCTTACAAAAACGTACTGCTTCAACGTCGAGGTCTTCCCGATAAGAGGCGTTACGGTCGAATATTCCGCTGATTCCATGAGCAAGCTCAACAGTGGTTGGGGGCTGTCGGTACTGTCGCCGTAGATGCGATTGAACATCGGGCTGGCTGATGCTTTCACTTGAAAGCAGGGAAAAGCTTCGTTGAAAAACACGCGGGCACCGAAAGGATTTCCGCTTATCCGTAACAAGCTCTCAACGCGGGAATACAAATACTCGCCTTCAGCGGCCTCGATTGCATGAGCCAATCCAACATCCATGTGCGTAATCCTGATTGCGCGATTTCCAAGGAAGGTAGCGGTCAGTCAAACAGGTGGAGTGTAGGTGGCGGATGAATACGCACGAAATCCAGTAAGCCGTTTCTGGTGTTTCGGTGACTACCCGTCCCCCAACCGCCCATCGCCTCCCCCCGCTCTCCCCAACCATTACTTTGAACTACTCACCCCCTCCTCCAACCGAAAATGTCAGTAGGTCCGCAACGAGCCTGATCGTAGCGACCGTACCGTCCCCACCTAGGAGGTATACCCAAGTGAAAGCGCTACGCTGGCATGGAAAGAAAGACATCCGTTGTGATGACCATCTCCCCGATCCCACGATAGAAGACCCGCGAGACGCGATTATCAAGGTGACGTCGTGCGCCATTTGCGGCTCGGACCTGCACCTGTATGACGGTTTCATGCCCGGCATGAAGCATGGCGACATCATGGGCCATGAGTTCATGGGTGAAGTGGTGGATGTGGGTTCGGCCAACAAGAAGTTGAAGATCGGCGATCGCGTCGTGGTGCCCTTTACGATTTGTTGTGGTGAATGCGATCAATGCCGGCGGGGTAACTTTTCTGTTTGCGAGCGCAGCAACCGCAACAAGGACTTGGCCGACAAGGCCTTCGGTCACACCACGGCGGGTCTGTTTGGCTATACCCACCTCACCGGCGGCTACCCCGGGGGGCAAGCCGAATACGTGCGCGTGCCTTATGCCGACTTTACGCCGGTGGTGATTCCCGAGGGGCTTACCGATGAGCAGGTATTGTTTCTTGGGGACATCTTCCCCACCGGCTGGCAAGCCGCCGTGCAATGCGATATCCAGCCCACCGACACCGTGGCCATCTGGGGCGCCGGACCGGTCGGCCAGTTCACGGTGCGCAGCGCGGTGATCCTCGGGGCCAGGCAAGTGGTGTGCATCGACAACGTGCCCGAGCGCCTGGCGATGGCGAAAGCCGGTGGCGCCATCACCATCAACTTCGATGAAGAAAGCGTGCTGGACCGCCTGGCCGAGTTGACGGCTGGCAAGGGGCCCGAGAAGTGCATCGATGCGGTGGGCATGGAGTCCCATGCGACCCGTTCGTTCGACTCCATCTACGATCGGGTCAAGCAAGCGGTGATGCTGGAATCCGACCGCCCCCACGTGCTGCGGGAAATGATGTACGTCTGCCGCCCCGCCGGGACGCTGTCCATTCCCGGGGTGTATGGCGGCTTGATCGACAAGATTCCATTCGGCGCCGCCATGAACAAGGGCCTGACTTTCAAGATGGGGCAGACCCACGTCAATCGCTGGACCGACGACCTGCTCAAGCGCATCCAGGAAGGGCAGATCGACCCGAGCTTCGTCATCACCCACACCGTGAGCCTTGAAGACGGACCGGACATGTACAACACCTTCCGGGACAAGAAAGACGGCTGCGTGAAAGTGGTGCTCAAGCCCTGACCCCAGGGTCGTGCCGCTCCCTGGATTGCGGGTTCGCCCGTGATCGCGGGGCAGCCGGCAAGCCGTTTCAAGCGACCAGCGAGGTTTCGATTCCCAGCGAACGGCGGCGGCTCATTTCCCCCCGGTCACATCAAGAAAGGTCCCGGTCACGAACGACGCCTCCGCGCTCGCCAGCCACAGAATCGCCCGCGCCACCTCCTCCGGCTGGCCGCCCCGGCCCATGGGAATCGAGTCCTTGACCCGATCGACCCGCCCCGGCTCGCCGCCGCTGGCGTGCATGTCGGTGTAGATGTGCCCGGGGCGAATGCAGTTGACGCGGATGCCTTCCCGAGCCACCTCTTTGGCGAACCCGATGGTGAACGTCTCCAGGGCGCCTTTTGACGCGGCGTAGTCGACGTATTCGTGAGGACTGCCAAGGCGCGCCGAGGCTGAAGAGATGTTGATCACCACGCCGCCTGGGCCGTTGTGCCGGTAGGCCATGCGCTTCACCGCTTGCTGGGCGCAGAGGATCGGACCGATGGAGTTGACCGCAAAGATGCGCTGCATGCGTTCAAAGCCGAGGTCCTCCAGGCGTGACTGGGTGGACAGCACCCCGGCATTGTTGACCAGCACGTCGATCCGCCCGAACGCCCGGTCGATGGCCTTGAACAGTTCATCGACCTGCCCAGGGTCGGCGCTGTCGGCCCGAACGGCCAGCGCCCGGCGTCCCAGCGCTTGCACATCCGCCACCACCGCCAGCGCCGCGGGCTCGTTGGCGACGTAGCTGATCGCGACGTCATAACCTTTTGCGGCGGCGAGCCGGGCGGTGGCGGCGCCCACCCCGCGACTTCCACCGGTTATCAGGATCAGCGGTGCGGGCGAGACGTTATCCATTTGAAATACCTCCTAGCCAATGATGAGGGTGCCGCTGGCGATCACTGCGCACGCCAGGATCCGGCGGGTGGTGAGTGCCTCGCCGAGGAACGCGTAGCCAATCAGCAACGCGAACAGCACGCTGGTTTCGCGCAGTGCCGATACCGCGCCCAAGGGCGCTTCGTTCATCGCGTAGATGACGATGCCATAGGCGAGCAGCGAGACCAGTCCGCCGACCAGCGCGGACAATGTTCCGGGGCGTAGCGAAAACAAGCTGCGGGCGTCGCGCAGGCCGATGTAAACGGCCGGCATCAGCACGCCCCATAAGGCGCACATCCACACCGTGTAGGAAAGCGGAGCGCCGGAGAGCCGGGCACCCATGCCGTCGACGACGCTGTAGGCCGCGATGAAGCAGCCGGTTCCCAGCGCGTAGGGCAAGCTGGGGACTGACAGGCTGCGGCCCCTGAAGGCCAGCGAGATAATGCCGCCCGATACCAGCGCAATCCCCAGCATCTCGCCGGGGGTGATGTTCTCCCCGGCAAAAATGGCGGCACCCAAAGTAATCAGCGCCGGCGACGATCCACGGGAGATGGGATAGATCTGCCCCAGGTCGCCGACCCTGTAGCTGCGCACCAGGAACAGGTTGTAGCCGACATGCAGCAACGCCGAAAGCAGGGCATAGCCCCAACTTTCAACCGCTGGCGGCACCATGAACGCTGCGGCGACGACACAGGTGATGGCGATGGCGATGCACATCACCGTCATCGACCACAGCCGATCGGCACCGCCACGCAGCAATGCGTTCCAACTGGCATGCAGGAGCGCGGCGAAAAGAACCAGGAAAACGATATGGATAGGCATGGTCGCCATTCTAGGCAGCCCAGCGCCCGGACTACAGCGAAGTCTCCTCATCGGACCATGAGCAGACCTTCATGCTTCACTCATAGATTCGTTGGACTTTCAGCGCCTCGCTGATCAGCCATTGGCGAAAGCTGACGATGTGCGGCTGCGATTCGATGCCCTTGGGGCAGACGAAATAGTAAGCAAGCGGCGATGGGAACGGCACATCGAACAACCGCACCAGGCGGCCGTCGCTGATTTCGTTTTCAACATGCCCGCTGCGCACCAACGCGACGCCTTGGCCCAGCAGCGCGGCTTCGACCGTCATGTTGGTGTCACCAAACCGCACGCTTTCCTTGAGCGGCAAGAACGCCAGCCCGACCTGTTGGAACCAGGCCTCCCACTTCGGCACCAGCTCGGCGCCATCCCGGGTCAGCAGCGGGAAATGCAACAAATCGGCAGGGCCGTAGGGCGTGCCGAAGCGTTGCAGCAGATCGGGGCTGGCCACCGGAAACACCTGCTCGCCAAACAGGAACTCCGAATACAGGCCAGGATAGATGCCCTTGCCGAGCCGGATCGCGACATCGGCCTGGCCGTTGGAAAAGTGGATGACCTTGTCCGTGGTGTCCAGCGAGACCAACAGCTCGGGATGCTGGCGAGAGAGCATTGGCAAGCGTGGCAGCAACCACTTCAGCGCGAAGGAATACGTGGTGCTGACGCTGAGTCGGACCCGGCCTTTCTGCTCGCGCAAATCGCTCAACGTCGCCTCCAGGCTCATGATGAACTCCCGCACGATGGGCGCCAGCGCAGCCCCCGCCGCCGTCAGGCTCAATGACTTGCCACGCTCGAACAACTGCAATCCCCAAAGCGCCTCGAGATGCTTGAGCTGATGACTGATCGCGCTTTGGGTGACGTGCAATTCATCCGCAGCCGCAGTGAACGTCGGGTGCCGGCTGGCGACTTCAAAGGCCCGCAATGTGGCCGTTGGCGGCAGATCTCTCATGTATACGGTTCCGGGGAGTTGTGTGAAAAAACACGGAGCATGAACGTCGGCTCATGATAGAGGATTCGCAGCGCACAGCTCTACGTCGGCAATTCCAGCCAACGCAGGCTTTATCGTTCAGAAAAATCCTGAGACACTTGAATGCTAATCGTTCTCACAATCATTAGCATCTCAGGACCGACTCATGTCGACTTGCACCACCACCCCGCGTTATTTCACCCCTACCCGTGATCTCCTAACCATGGCGATCTGCATGGCTTCCCTGGCTCCCGCCTACGCCGATGACAACAGCGCCGCCGCCCAGAACACCCCACCGGCCACGCTGGAACTGGGCGCGACCGAAGTCACGAGCAACCAACTCTGGAGTACAACGGAAGGCACCGAATCCTATACAACCGGTTCGATGTCGACGGCAACCAAGCTCCCGCTGACCATGCGTGAAACCCCGCAAGCCGTTACGGTCATCACGCGTCAGCGCATGGACGACCAGGCGATGACCAGCATCAACGACGTGGTCAAGGCGACGCCCGGGTTGTTCCTGGATTTTTCCAGCGGCCCTGGCCGGCAGACCTACAAGGCGCGCGGGTTCGAAATCGATAACCTGATGTATGACGGGATCCCGACCGGCTACAACGGTGTTTCGGTCGGCGCCCAGCCCAACCTGGCAATGTTTGATCGGGTCGAGATCGTGCGCGGTGCCACAGGCCTGGTGACCGGGGCAGGCAACCCGTCAGCCGCGATCAACATGGTCCGCAAGCGCCCACTGGCCGAACAGAAACTCACCCTGACCGGTACCGCCGGCAGCTGGGACGATTACGGTGGCGAGGTCGATGCGTCCAGCCCGCTCAACGACAGCGGCACCCTGCGTGGCCGGGTCGTGACCTCTTACCGCGACGCCAACAGTTTCATCAATGATGTCGAGGAAAATCACGGACTGTTCTATGCGGTCACCGAAGCAGACCTGAGCGAAGACACCACCTTGACCCTGGGTTTCTCCCATCAGAAGGACAAGACCAATTACTTCTGGGGTTCCTCGATGATCGGCCAGGACGGTCATCACCTCGACCTGCCGCGCTCTTACAATCCGGGAACGGATTGGGAGAACAAGGACCAGGAGATCAACACAGTATTTGCCGAAGTACGACATCGCTTGGCCAATGACTGGAACCTCCAACTCAACGCAAACTACTCAGAACAGAACGCCCTGTTCTCCGGCTCTTACCAATCGCGCTGGGTCAACAACACGCTGGCCCGCACGGTTTACCAGGCCGCTCATGACGAAAACCAGGCCGGCGTTGACGCCTTTGCCAGCGGCCCTTTCGAGGTATTCGGACGCACCCATGAACTGGTTGTGGGCGCGAGCAAGCGCATCTACGACGACACCACCCACAGCTACAACCCTTACGACACCAACTGGCCGATCAACGCCGGGAAACCGAACTTCGTCCATACGAACAACCAGCGCGAGGTGACCACCCAGGACGGCGTCTACCTCACCACACGCCTGAGCCTGGCCGACCCGCTGAAGCTGATCCTCGGCGGACGCCTGGACTGGTACGACTACGATAACCATGATGGCGAGGGCGACTACAAGGTCACTCGAAATGTCACCCGTTACGCCGGATTGATCTACGACCTGGACGACCAGTATTCGGTCTACGTCAGCTACAGCGACATCTTCACGCCGCAGAGAGCAAAGGATAGGTCCGGGTCCCCGGTCAAGCCGATCGTAGGTAAAAATTATGAAGTCGGGATCAAGGGCGAGTACTTTGATGGCGCGCTGAATGCGAGCCTGGCCCTGTTCCGCATCGACCAGGAAAATCGCGCCGTGGAGGTTGTCGTGCCCAACTGTCCGCAGGCAACCTGCAACGAGGCCTCAGGCGAGATTCGCAGCCAGGGGATCGACTTCGAATTGCAAGGCGCATTAACCGAAAACTGGCAGGTCGGCGGTGGTTATACCTACGCGCGAACCCACACCATCAAGGACGCCGCCAACCCACAGAACGTAAACAAGCAGTTCGACACTGACACGCCGGAACATCTTTTCAAGCTGACCACCCACTATCGCTTCCAAGGCCCGCTGGAAAAACTGCGCGTTGGCGGCAACGTCTCCTGGCAGAGCCGGATGTACAACGACATTCCGCTGGCCAACGGCAGCAAGTACCGCCTCGAACAGGGCAGCTATGCCGTCACGGACTTGATGGCCGGGTACAGGGTCAACCAGAACCTGGACCTGCAGGTCAACGCCAACAACATCTTTGACCGCCGCTACTATTCGTCTATCGCCAACTCTGCGAGTTATGGGGGGGATGCGTATGGCAATCCGCGGAATATGATGTTGACGGCCAAGTACAGTTTCTAGTTAAGGGCGGATTCTTTCTGGTCCTGAAACAGTTCGGATCTGTTTCAGGACTGCGCCTTTTGCGGCAGGCAGGCATGATCTAAGCGCTATTGCTTGAAAACACCTTTGAAAGACCTTACGCGGGGATCACCAACTGTCTCGATAGTCGAAGGCTATCTGATAGTCATAGCCACCCCAATCAATTGAGTGTTGAAAATGGGGTTGCAAGATCGCCACCCATTCCAAGACGACATTAAAGCCTCCGTTATTAATATTATTCTCGAATGGAAGACCTAAAGCCTCGACAACAGCGCCGTCGTCAACCAAATCCTCTGAATACTCCTCCCCCTCGAAAGACTCTGTTTTTTTGCCATACCACTCGAGTCGCAATTTGAGACCCATACGATTCCTTTTTGGTATTTTTCAGGCATCGACACAAGTTCCAATGTAGTACTCCAATCCCGCTGGGAACTCCATACCCAGCACCCGTCCTATTTCCCTTAGCTGCGCGTTTGTTATTTCTAGCTCTCCAGGGCCGACTTCGCCGAACGATTTCCCCTCGGTTATTTGGGCGAGCATTTCATTCTGCTCAGCATTTTTTATGTCCATTTCAAACTGCAATGAATCGTCATTTCTGTCGTCGGGATAAAAACCCGTTATTGAGAAGTAAGACACGGCACCCCACTGCCAGAAAAATACCCTTCGAAAGGACGAGCTGTCCCGCTGCTACCACGCTGATCGGTAACGAAATGATATCTGGTAATCAAACTGCTCAGGAGCGATTGAGTGATTGAAGAAGGGTTGAAGAAGCGGGATCCATTCTTCGAGCACATCAAAACCTCCGTCGTATATTCTTGGCTCGCTCCCCAATCCCAGCGCGGTAATTGCTGGTATATCGCCCCCCATATCCCTCGAATATTCCTTTCCCTCACCCAACTCGGTTCTCTTGTCATACCAATCCAATCTGATTTTCAAACCCGTCGAACCTTCACTTTTTAAGTTTACGATTTTTTGAATCGGTCCTACTTGAAGACCTGTCTCATGGCTGAATGAACCTAAGTGGCTTCCATCGCTTGCACGATACAACTCCACCTCCATGCCTAGAGCCCCACTTATAAACATTTCTACCTTTAGAGCTGTCAAAAATTCAACGGCGGGCTTGATTTTCTACCTTCGTTGCAGGCCAGGCGGGTTGGGTTTGCGTGCCGGTGATCGGGTCGCAAACTTTCTCATTCCTCGGATTTTTGTGATTCCCCCCAGGCTAGTTCCCGCTGGTGGTGAGATAAAGCACCAGGTTTCTTGGCAATATTATCGAGCAGGCGGCTTCCAATTCCTTAATTTGAGAAGCAGTCAGTTCATAGTCGTATAGTTGCTCCTCCCGTCCAGCCCAGTTCATTATGGTTGCCAATTCTTGGTCATTAATGACGAGCGCTGTTTCGTAAGAGGCGAAGTCATCGCCGTCAATGACGCCCATTATTTTGTGGTTCATGGTTCAATCCACCTCGTTGGGTTGGCTGGTTTCGTCTGGACACCTGTAATGTGGTTGAACTCACCCAGGTGTTTCCCTCGCTTGTCGTATTTTTCTACTGCGCCATGTTGAAAATCCCATTCATAAATATTGTTTTTATCCTTCCAGCGTGGACGCAGTCCTCCGCCTTTCATGCGAGTCTTGGGCGGGGCCCATTTTGCACTTGGGAACGCCGTTGGAAAGTCCGGTTTTGGGAAATACTTGAGATGAGCCGTGCTCAAAACCACATAAACCGGCCGAACCCCCGAATCCGCCGGAAACACCAGGATGAAATCCTTGTACTCCGGCGGATAGATCGGGTTGACGATGATGCTGTCCGCCACTGGCGTCGGTGGGTAGATCCAGATGTGTGGCGTTTGGGGCGCGGCTTCCAATGCGGGGATGCCGAGGGTGTCGGAGGGGTTGGAGGCTGGGGTCCAGATCAGTTCGATGCCGTCACCCAGGTCGGCGATGTATTGGTCGCCGCGAGGAGCGAGGTGGACGACGTCGACCATTTCCCAGCCGCGGTTCTGCCCGGTGTAGAAGCCGTAGCCCTTGATACTGCCGTCGGCCTGCTGCTCGATACTAAGGCGCATGCGGGTGCGGGCTTGTTTGAGGTGGCGTAGCTGCTCTTCGCTGTAAAGGGCGCTGTCGCCCAGGTTGGAGGGCCAGAGCAAGGCGACGATGCCGGTCAACAACGCCGCGCCGACCGTGCTAGTAGCGGCGCCAGCCGCCGGCACAGCGGAACCTCCCAGTGCGAGCCGGCCCCAGGCGACGGGTATTGCGCTTGAGCCGATTTGCTTGAGGGGAACGCTTCCCGAAGCGTCGGCGCTTCGGCCGCCGAGCCACGTCAGATCACCGTACTGTTTGACCAGGTCCGGCGGTACGAAGCCGTTGGGGTTGCTGTAGTCGATGATTCCGTTGGGCAGTTTGCAGCTCTTGGCAAACACGGAGCCGGTGATGACGAGAGGCTTTTTCTCCACCGTGGCCCAACGTTCGTTTTCATAGGCAGCCTGTCGGGCGAGCATGGCTTCATGGCCGCGCTGGAGGGTTTCGTAGTCCGCCAGCTCGCGGGACGTCATGTCCCTATAGGAGATGTTGTGCCCTTCGCCGGAACGTGGATTACGAACCTTGGGCAGGTCTTTTGGGCGTGTGGTCACAAGTCGCGAATCTCATCCTGAAAATCCAGGGCGGACGCTAACGCAGGGGATGTGAGTGGCGATGTAGGACGTTTCCTGAACCGGTCGCTCCGTTTTCATCGACCGATGTAGGGCCAAACTCGACGTGACAATTGAGCCCAGTTGAACCTTTCTGGCATGGAACACGACCATGAACTATTTTGGAGCCATCGGACGTTCATTTCAGAGGATGAAAACGAACATGAACAAGCTGACAAGCTATGACTCCATGGACGCGCTCAACGACAAGATACTCAGGTACTGCAACCCTATCGCAACAGTTGAGAGCACAGAAATCTTGCACTTCGATGCACGCGGGGGGGATCAGCTTGCCCTGTCTACCCAGGCCTACCCCTATACCTCCGTCGGCTCAATCGCCATCGTCAAATCCAATAACCAGATCGATGACCATGTGGTCAATCAGTACCAGAACAGATATGGGGCCAATATCGGCTCCACCCATCTTGCAACCCAGCTGATTCTTCTGGACTCAACCGACGAAGAACAAATCAAGCAAGCTATCAGGAGAGACGCCAGACACACGGGCCCCAAACATATCAATAAAGCGGTCTCGGCAGCGGTTGTATTCAATATCCAGGATTACTGGCTTGCAGAAAGGGTTCAGTGGTTCATGGAGAACAAAGAGGAAGCCCAACAGGGTTTTACCTCACGGGACATGCGCCAGATTCCACCCGCTGAATTCAATCGACGATTTAACGAAATCGTCGACCGCAACCGCGCCAACTTTGACCTTATGCGAAATGTCAAATCCTGGGTTTTTGGTTCCTTCGGCGCGAGCCAGCCTGGATGGGAGAGATTCGTTCACCATGATATCTACTCAGCCAGGCGTGTTAGAACGCATCTTAATAATTTGAATGATGCGGGCACTGCAGAAGCCCGCGGCGAGTACGCCGCAACCAAATACCTGCTGACTATTCAGGGTCAGGACTACCAGATGAAAATTGGCAAAGCCGCCTCAGGAAGGACCAACGGAATAGATCAGATCTGGATCCGTAGAAACATGTCAAGCGGGGCCGTCGAAGAGTATTTGATAATAGAATCAAAAGGCAGCCTGGGAGCTAAACTTACAAACACGCTCTATGGACAGCAAATGTCGCCCATGTGGATATTCAGGTGCCTGATTGGACTATTTAGCGACGACTACAGACTTGCCAGCTCCTCCACAGCTGACCAATATGCAAAGAGCACGCTGGTCGAGAAGATCCTGGATGCGTTGATAAACGACAAAGCGCCTGTCACGGGCTATATCTTTCAGACAATGACTGGCCTGAAGACCGGCGCCGAGTCCCTGGTCATCCAAAAACTAGGTAGATACAACCTGATCAACGCCTACCAGAAAGCGATGTCCACGTGAGGCTTTTTCGGGAGTCACCAACGCGTCGGTTTTGAGCCGATGTACTCCTTTGCAGGATAGCTGTGGCGACGTTGCCTACCCACACCCAATGTTCTACGTGATCCTCCGCATGAGGTATTCTCCGCTGCCCGGAACACGATCGTCGCCTGCGGCTTTGCGCAGCCCTTCGGCGTTCTCCAAGCGGCGCATCAGGAGCCCTGCATGCTGATCGGTTATCAATTCGAGCGCACCGCGCGCGATGACCTGCACATCCACTCGATCAATTGGGTGCAGAGCGGATTCGTATTGCTGGCAAGCGCGATGGCCTTGATCTTTCCTGGGGCGGCCGTGCTAGCAATCATGGAGACGGGCTCCTCGCCAGCAGGCATGGATCCGCTGTCCTCGCTCCTGCTCGTGCTCGGGCTGCTGCTGATTCCCGCCCTGGGCCTGGCGCTGCTGGTTTACACCGGCACCCGCGAGACCTTGCTGTTGTCGCGTCTCGACGGCGAAGGCAAGCGCCGCACCCAGAACTTTTTCGGACGCCGTGAGCGGGTGCATTCGGTGTTCAGGATCGACGCCGCCAAACACTTCGAACTGCGCCGCCACCCGGAGGCCAAGCCAGCCGCCACTCAACTGTGGCTGGTGATGCGCGATGGCATCACCCATCGCCTGACGAGCAGCAACGTTCCGATCGTACCGGGAAGCAAACGCACCGACCTATGGCTGCGTGAGATAAGCGACTACCTGCAAATACCAATGCCCAGCGAGGTAACGGTGGGTTCGGCACCCGTTGCGAAGGCCGCCTACCGGCCTGCTCCGACCCCGGCGAAAATCGCCAGGCAGCGCAAAGCAAAGGCGCCGACGCCTTCGGCGGAGACGACTGAGCAACTGGGCACACCCGCACGCGCCCTGCTCGCGCTGATTGGCGCGTTCCTGGCTGTGTTCGAGCTGACCCGCATCATCACGTTGGTGCCCTCGCTGTTTACCGGACGACTGCGCATTGGCATTTCCCGCCCGACAACCTTCTATTGGGCGGAGCAGCCGATGACCTTTTCATTCCACGTGCTTATCGGTATCGCCGAGCTGCTGGTCATCGGCGTGATCGCCTGGGGTTGTTTGCGCGTGGCGATCGAAGGACGGATGAAGGCCAATCCTTGAGGAGACGCTGCTATGGTGGAAACAGGCCTTCCCCTTTCCAGGATGAAAAGATGATTTCACATGTGTGCATCGGCGCGAACGATTTCCAGCGAGCGTTTGTGTTTTATCAAGAGGTCATGCAAGCGCTCGGCCTTGAACTCAAGTTCAAAGACCTTGAACGCCCCTGGGCGGGCTGGATGCACCCTGACAACCCACGTCCTCTTTTTGTAATTGGCAAACCCTATGACGGCGAACCGGCGACGTCCGGAAACGGGCAAATGATCGCCCTGCTGGCCTCCGATAGACAGGTCGTGCGTAACACTCATGCCCTGGCGCTGACCCTGGGTGGCCGCTGCGAAGGTCCTCCAGGCCTGCGCCCTGAATATCACCCGGATTATTACGGGGCCTACTTTCGGGACCCTGAAGGCAACAAGCTCTGCGTCTGTTGTCACGATCCGGCGTAACCCGCCCGCTCTCTGCACGCCTGCCCAAACGCCCGAAAAATCGCTCGATAATCCGCGTTCTCCATCACCTCCCACTCCGGATGCCATTGCACCCCCAGCGCAAAGGCCCGGCTGCCCTCCACCGAAAGGCCCTCCACCAACCCATCCTCCGCCACGGCCTCGACGCGCAAGCCCTGCCCCACCCGCGCGATGCCCTGGCCGTGGACGGAGTTGACTTCGATGACGTCCTTGAGCCCCAGCCGCGCCAACACGCCGCCCGGCCGCACCGTCAGGGCATGGTTGCGGGCGTATTGTTCCTGGACGGGTTCGTTGCTCGGCGGTTCATGTTCGGCGCCAGGGCCGTCGAGCTGTTGATGGAGCGAGCCGCCGAAGGCGACGTTCATTTCCTGGAACCCACGGCAGATACCGAGCACCGGCAGGCCCGCTTCGACCGCGGCGCGCCAGAGCGGCAGCGCCAGGTTGTCCCGGGCCGGGTCGTGCTCGGTGCCCGGCGGGCTGGGTGGACCACCGTAGTGATGGGGTTCGATATTGGACGGCGATCCGGTGAACAGCAGCCCGCCCAGGCCGGCAATGACGTGGGCAGGATCGATCAGCGCCGGGAACACCGGCAGGATCACCGGCAGCGCTTCGGCGGCGGTGGCGACCGCCTGGGCGTATTTGTCGTTGCTGAGCTGGACGGTGTGCGGGCCGATCTTGCCTGAGCAGGCGATGATTCCGATCATGGGTGGACGAGACATGGGACTCCCCTGTTCCTCAAACGCTTATGAATCGGATTGCGGTGCGGGTTCGGTTGTTCCATTTCGATGACGCTCGATAGGGACGCCTGAACGAAGCCATCGACGCAGCGGTCGGAACAGCAAACCCCAGCAAAGAACTCCACCCATGCGCTTACGATCCGCCGCCCTCGCCTCATTCCTGATCTGGACAGCCAGCACGACCGCCTCCGCGCAAGAACCGTTGCGCCTGGAAAGCCTGAAGCGCTGCGGCGACTTGCTCGAACGCCAGCGTCAGGAATGGTGCCTGACCGCACGTGGGCTGGGTGACGCAACGCCACAACTGCAACTGGGCGAGAAAACGATTCCTGCCCACAGCATCCAGCGTGAAGGACAAAGCCTGCGCTTGCGCCTGGACAGCGCCGATTACCACAGCGGTCCGCTCTGGCTGGCCGACGGCCCACGCCTGAGCAATGCCGTTTGGCTGACCATGGGCAACAGCCACGTGCTCGCCGCTGGGCCGAACGAGGTGGCGAAGAACATGGACGGCCTGACCACCTATGTGGATCTGGTCAGCGTGCTGATCGAGGAAAGTCACGATGGCCGCCAGGAGGCTGAGCGGCTTGCCGGCAAATATGGCGCGAAGGTGGTCGGCAGCATAGCGCCGCTGAACGTGTATCAACTGCGCCTACCGGCCAAGGATCTGGTGCATCGCGATGCGTTGGTGCTGCGCCTGGGCAGCGAGACCAGCGTCGATGCGGTGGTGATCGAGGAGTCAGGGGCGGAAGAGGCCGAGCAAGCGCCCGCCCAGCCTGACGAGCCGAAAAAACCGGCCCAGGACTCGGATGAGTGGGCGGCCAATCGCTTTCTCGACGCGGTGCATTACTACCAGCGGCGCATCCCCGGACAGCAGTCGCCGATCCGACCGCAACCAATGCGCATCGGCCTGATCGAGCGCGACGTGGATTTCGACACGGCGGATTTTGCCGATTACCTCGGCCCCTGCTCGGTGCCGCGCACCTGCGTCTACGCCCGCGATGCGGACAAGCCGGACAACCACGGCACGACCGTGGCCGGGATCCTCGCGGCGCGCTGGAACGAGGGCGGCAACAGCGGTTTTCTCCGGGGCCTGGACAAGGCCAGCGGTGGCTTCGAGATCATCGTCGAACGCAATTCCGACGCGGGGATCACCGCCAACATCGCCGCTTCGGTGAACCTCGTCGAGGACGGCGTGCGCGTGCTCAATTGGAGCTGGGGCATTCACCGCGTGGGGGCGAAAGATGTGAAAGGCGATGACGTGGATTCGCTGCTGCGTTCGGGCATCGCCATGGGCGGCTACGAAGAATTGCTGGAGGAATTTTTCCTGTGGCTGCGCAAGGAACATCCCGACGTGGTGGTGGTGAACTCCGCCGGCAACGGCTCGTCCTTTTCGGGCACCGACGAATACCGCCTGCCCTCCTCGTTCATCACCGAGCAGTTGCTGGTGGTCGGCGGGCACCAGCGCAACGAACGGGCCGGAGTCGCCGTCGACGACCCCGGCTACGCGGTCAAGCGCAGCTCCTCGAACATCGACATGCGCGTCGACATCACCGCGGCCGCCTGCACCCACGCCTCGACGGTCAATGCCGGCGAGGACGGTGCGGTGCATTGCGGCACGTCCTACGCCACGCCGATGGTCACGGGCCTGCTGGCGGCGATGCTGTCGATCAATCCAGAACTTCAGCCAGAACAGCTGCGCATGCTCCTGCGGCGCAGCGCCATGACCATCGGAGACAACCATGATTTCGAACGAATGGACGGCGAAGACCTCACCGCGCCCATCCTGCCGTCGGAGCGCAATTACCAGCTCAACGACAAGGATGTGGGCCGCTCGGCGCGGCTGGACATGCAGAAAGCCCTGGACCTGTCGGTGCAGAGTCGCAGTCGGGTACGCTGATGCTGCCTTGGGCGATCGATCCGTTCGACTCCCCAGGCATCATCGCTCGCCGTCAAGTCTCGACAGGCGCTGTCACTGCGCATCTATAGCGGCTCATCAAGCCGTAATAGGCACCGGCGGGAATCAGCAAGCCGACGACCCAGGCAAGATCGATCCCTTGCAAGGCACTGGCAACCGGACCGGTGTACAACGAGGTACTCATGAACGGGATTTCAAGCACGATGGTGATCAGGAATACACTGACCGCGATCCAGTTCACCCGACCATAGATACCGTCCGGTTCGAAGATGTCCGCGATCCGATAGACACCTTTGCGCAAGGCGTAGTAGTCCACGAGGTTGATCGCCGTCCACGGGATCAGGAAGTAGCTCATGAAGAAAATGAAGTTCAGGAAGAACTGCAAAAAGTCATTCTGGGCCAGCGTGCACAAACCGGTCGCGGCGGCGCAGATGACCAACATGAACCCCGCGCGTACAAGCGGCGTGACCTTGAGTTGCGCATAGGGCTCGACCACCGTCACGGTCGACATGAACGCGCCGTACAGGTTGAACACGTTGATCGCGACCTGCCCGTACAGCACGAAGCCGAACATCAACAACGTCCCTCCCCCCATGAGCCCGACCAGGTTCAAGCCAACATTATCCGAGAACCCGGCCACGCCCTTGGCCAGCATTGCGCCCAGCACCATCATCCAGCTGCCGCCGATGACCGTTCCCAAATAACTGTACCAAAACACCTGGCGGGTGGACGTGCGGGTTGGTAGGTAACGCGAGTAATCGGCAACGTAAGGCGCATAGGACAGTTGCCAAGTCACCGAAATGCTCACCGAGGCCAGGAAACTCACCAGGCTGAACCCTTGCGGTGTCCACTGTCCGGGTTCGATGGGCAACGCAAGGGACAGGACGGTGGCGAAACCGAAGACCGCGATGGACACCAGCGAAAGGATCTTCTGGAAACGATGGATGAACCGGTAGCCGACCAAGGCCACCAGGAAGCACACCACGCCGAGCAGGATGATGTTCACTTCGTTGCTGAACGGGCTTGCCGTCGCAACGGCCTGGGCCGCCAACAGCGTGTTGCTGACGAAAAAGCCCAGGTAGATCAACATCACGAACAGCAGCGGGACAATGGCGCCAAACACCCCGAATTGCGCGCGACTCTGGATCATCTGCGGAATGCCCAACCGCGGCCCTTGCGCGGAATGCGAGGCCATGAAGACCGCGCCGATCATGGAACCGACAAGGATCGAGAGCACGCTCCAGAACAGATTGAGGCCCAGGCTGATCGGCAATACGCCGGCGGCGACCGTGGTGATGTTGGCGTTGGCGCCAAACCATACGAAGAACAACGAGCGAGGCTCGCCATAGCGTTCGTCTTCGGGGATGAAATCAATGCTTCTGTTTTCAACTTTCATGGTTGTTCTCTCCGATTAGCGATCGTTGACGAGACGGCTTTCGAGATGCTTGATGGCTTCTACGAACGCTTCTGGCAGGAAGGCGAGATGGTCGGGCGTCGCGGTGCGGAGCGAGACCGCTGGCTGGTTTTGCCAACGTCGCAGCAACTGCTGCGCAGAGAAAATCTCCAGCCCGTAGATCCAGTTGGAAAGAATCAGCAACGACGAGTAGTGGGCGGCAGCGGTGGTCGCCGTGCAGGCGTCGGCCACGACAGTGACTTGGAAGTCGCGCTGATACGCATCGAACACGCTGGTCATGACGCACACATCGGTCAGCACGCCCATGACCACCAAGTGCTTGATGCCCCTGCGGCCGAGCATCTGGGCCAGCCGAGTGCCATGGAAAGCGCTGTAGCGATGCTTGTCGATCACGACATCGCCCGCCTGGGGCGCAAGCTCATCGAGAATCTCCACAGCGGCGGTGCCCGCCAGATAGGTGGTGGGCCGGCCCAGTTCATCGACCGGCTCACCCAGCATCAAGTCGCGGCCATGGGCATCATTGATATGCCGCGTGTAGAACAACGGAATGTTCAGGCTACGAGCGGCATCGATGACCGATGCGGCGTTCTTGATCACTTGCTCAAATCGCGGGAGCGCGAATTGATCTTCTTTTTGTAGATCGACCAGCAGGATTGCGGTTTCAGTGTTCATCAACGTTCTTCCGGGTGCAGCTTCCCCGGCAAGCGCAACAACAGCTTGCCAACGGCTCAGCGGATAAAGACAGGCGGCACGCCCGCTGGAGCAGGCATGGCACAGGACGCGTCAAACGCACGGGAAAGGGTCAGCTGACTATTTGCCAGAAACCGTTCTGCTTGGCGGCAACGCAAGCCGGAAGTCGTTGGAGAACAACGGGAGATGGCGAGACGGACCGACGAAGAAAGACCTTCATGGCGCCACTTGGCAACGCGCGAGCCGAACCACCTGCAGGGAACAGGTGGCGACCATGGGCGTTATCAAAGCGTGACGAGGGCCGGATCATTGGGGTGAGTCTCAAGGGAATCGCTACTTGAGGACTGCAAAAAATCGGCCAAATGAGCTGAAGGGATTGGAAAGCGGCAGATTAGAGCGGTATGGAAGAGGGTGCGATTTTCTGGCATTCGGAATACCATCAGACAATGATACAGAACGTAACACAGCAGTTACTCGCTTCCTGTCTCCCGCACTCAAATTGCCCACGGCGGTAGCCTTCAGAAGGCAAACACACCCTGACAGTCTGTATGATCCCAACCTAACCAAGTCCCAGGACCACTCGTATGCCAGCCTCAAGAACCCGACCTTCCCCCGCGCCGCTGCTCAAGCCAGGCGAAACGGTGGTCCTGTTCGACGGCGTGTGCAAGCTTTGCAACGGCTGGGCGAAGTTCCTGATACGCCATGATAGGCAGCGACGGGTGCGGCTGGCGGCGGTGCAATCGCCTGAAGGCCAGGCCTTGCTCGCATGGGCGGGTTTGCCAGTGAACCAGTTCGATACCATGGCGGTGATCCGCGACCAGCAACTGTGGGAGCGCTCGGACGCGTTTTTCGAAGTGGTTTCGCAATTGCCCGGTCGCTGGCACGCGGTGAATGTATTGCGCCTCTTGCCGCGCGCACTTCGAGACTGGGTCTACGATCACATTGCGCTGAATCGTTATCGACTGTTTGGCAAATACGACGTTTGCCTGCTGCCGAATGCGGATCATGAACAGCGTTTCTTGAAAATGCCGGCAACCGAGCGTTAAATCGCGTCTGCCTCTCAAACCCAAGTGGAACGACATGAACCGCCGCAAAAAAATCAACCAACTGCTCAAGGCCAACGCAAAGAAGGCCAGCGCCAAACTGGCCCCCAAGAGCAAGGACAAGTACATCAGCAAAGCGGATCGATTGAAGATGGCGGCTGAAGCCGATCCGGACTTGACCGTTTCCACTGAGCAGTAACTCGCCTGCGATAGATCGTCAACGACCTGCCAGCCTCCCTCAAAAATGGACTTATCGGAGTCACCCGTGCAACGTCTTATCCTTGGTATCACCTTCCTGGCATTGGCCGCTTGCGCCAGCCAACAGACGCAGACAAAACCTGTCAATACGCCGACATTCAAGTTCCGCACCGTACCGATGAGGGCCGATGGTAACCCGGTCATCAACCCGGACGTCTTGAAAACCATCGAGCAACTCGACATGCCCGCGCCGATCAAGACGCTGACCTACATGGAACTGGCCGGCACCGTCAACTTCCCCAAGGAAAGCAGGCCGGAACGTACCGAATACTTTCTGTCCACTGACCCGGACACCCGTCAGTTGCGCTTCATTCACAAAAGCGAACACCTCAACGGTCGCAAGATCACCTGGCGTGGCCTGTTGATGCTTTCCGGCGTGGAACAGGCCACGATGTCGAGAAACACCGTGGTCATCGACAGCTTGAGCTTTCGTGGCGATTGGCGACACATGCCGGTCGGCAGCGAACTGGGTTACACCCGACAAGGCAGTAACACCAGCAGCCTCATCGGCACTTTGGGTACGGAGCCGAGAGTCTTCGACTGTCGCATCGACCGCGAATTGCCGGCCAAGCAACTGAACCCGGCCCTGAGCGGCCAGGCCAAGGCCATGAGTTGCCAGGAACAGCTTCCGAGTAAAAGACTCCTTCCCGCCAATCATTATTACTATTTGGTCGACTACGGGTTCTTCTACCACGCCAGTACCGACAAGCACGACGGGACTTCCATCGACATGCATGTACAGAGCGTGAAATAAATGCCCCTGAACGCCATCGATCCCCTGTCGCTGCAACGCATCATCACTGCCCACGGCACGCTCGAAGGCGCGGCTTATTTCGATGCCGAGGAAAGCCTCGTGCATGACCTCTTTGCTGACCGCATCGTCTTCCAGACCAGCTACCTGGACCACAGCAGCTACGAAGTGAGCGTCGCCGAGGGCGCTGTCCAGGTTCACAAGACGCGGCTGGACAACTATCACCGCGGCCATAAGGCGCAGGTGATCGATGACGACATGGATGAAGACGACTGGACGGAACTGGCCAGTCTTTGGCAGCGTTTGAGCCATGACCTGGACACCCAGGATCAGGGGCCTGGACCGGATCCGGCCGACACGCTGGCAGACCTGTTCGATTGCCTGTTCGACGAGGCGCTTGCCCAAGCGCTGATCGAAAACATGCCCGCCCCCAACGGTCAGTGGGACTGGGCCTGGACGCAACTGCGATCGGCACTGGCCGACGCCCATCGGTTGGCTGAGTTCGAATGGAAGGAGTGGGCGCTGTCAGGCGTCCACGCCATCAACGCCCTCGCCCCACTTCGGGAACTGGGCATCGAAGTCCCCACGCCTGACAGCAAAACCGTCGATGCGGTCAACCGCGCCAACGATTGGGAACGGGCGCTGCTGCAGTATTTCAATGCGCGACTGGAAACCCACGATTTGAAGCTGCTGGCCATCGGCACGCATTTCGACGAGTGCCAGGCGTTTGCCTGCCTGCCCATGAACGGCTTGGGCCTGGTCAATGCCATGGAAATCATGGGCAGGCTGGGCATCGTCTATAAATACTGAGCATCAGGTGCGGCGACGGTTCGCCGCTGGACAAACGTTTCCGAGCCTTGGTACGACATGAAGAATTGTGATCACTGCGGCACCCTGATTCTCGAGGACAACGGCGAGTGCCCCTTTTGCGCCGAAGCCATGAGTCACGCGGTGGAAACCTTCGCCCCGAGCGCCGGTCCGCCGAAGTGGCTGAAAGTCGTCAAGTGGCTGTTCATCGGTTTGCTGGCAGCGGTGCTCGTTGCCGTCGCTGCGGTCACCTGGATCCTCAACTCGCTGGGGCCTATGCCGTCGTTTGGTTGATTGCTCAAGCGAAAGATCTACAAAGATCGCAGGCTTCGCCAGCTCCTACAGGGCCGAACGGGGGCAAGCTTCGCCACGATCAAAAACGCTGGTATCCGATATCCCTATAGTTGTTATCGATGCCAGCGCCGTTCTCGTTGCGCTTCGCTCTCTCTAATCTGCCCACCAACGCGATCGACAACGATCCCGACAGATCAAACCGTCCCTTATGGAGAGAGAAACGATGAACACATTCAACCGCACCTTCGCTGTCGCCATCCTGGCCTTGGCCACCCTCGGCGCAGAAGCCGCTACCCCCGTCCAGGCCGGCGCCAGCGCCACCGCGGTCGGCAGCGTTGTGCAGTCCGCCAGCTACATCACCACCAAGGATGGCGTGCAGCTCTATTACAAGGATTGGGGCCCGCGCAACGGTCAGGTCGTCACCTTCAGCCACGGCTGGCCGCTGGACTCCGACAGCTGGGAAGGACAGATGATGTTTCTCGCCGCCAAGGGCTATCGCGTCATTGCCCACGACCGTCGCGGTCATGGCCGCTCCAGCCAGCCGTGGGAAGGCAACGACATGGATCACTACGCCGACGACCTGGCAGCGGTCATCGAGGCGCTGGACCTGAAGGACGTGACCTTGGTCGGGTTCTCGACAGGGGGCGGCGAAGTGGCTCGCTATATCGGTCGCCACGGCACCAGCCGGGTCAAGAAAGCCGTGCTGGTGTCCTCGGTCCCGCCGCTGATGCTCAAGACCGACACCAACCCTGGCGGCTTGCCGATTGCGGTGTTCGACGGATTGCGCAAAGCCTCTGAGGAAAACCGTTCGCAACTGTACCTGGACATCGCTTCCGGCCCGTTCTACGGCTACAACCGCAAGGGCGCCAAGCCGTCCCAGGGCTTGATCCAGTCGTTCTGGGCGCAAGGCATGCAGGGCGGCGCCAAGAACACCTATGACTCGATCGCGGCGTTCTCGGCGACCGACTTCCGCGGCGACCTGAAGAAGTTCGACGTGCCGACGCTGGTGATTCACGGCGACGACGACCAGATCGTGCCCATCGACGCCGCGGGCCGGGCCTCGGCAGCCTTGATCAAGGGCGCTCGATTGATCGTCTACCCTGGCGCGCCGCACGGCCTGACCGAGACGCACAAGGATCGCCTCAACCAGGACCTGCTGACGTTCCTCAAGGAATAAAAGCTCGATAGCTGAAGCCATCACTATGGGAGCGAGCCTGCTCGCGAAAGCAACCGAACCATTTACACATTCGCTGATGGCCACACCGCCTTCGCGAGCAGGCTCGCTCCCAAACGGTTTTCGCTCAAGGCCCTTCTTCGCAAGGGCCTTCGCGTTGCAGCGCAGCCTCCACCGCTGCCTTGTCGATCACCGACCACACCCGAACGATTTTTCCGCCTTCGAAGGTATAAAACACGTTCTCGGAAAATCGAATCCGCCGGCCGTGGGTCTCCAGCCCCAGGAATCGTCCTCGGGGCGAGCAATCGAACAGCAAGCGACTCGCGACATTCGGCGGTTCGACGACCAACAAATCGATATTGAAACGCAAGTCGGTGATGGTGCTCACATCGTTTTCCAGCATCGCCCGATAGCCTGCCAGCCCCACCGGTTTGCCGTTGTATTGCACGTTGTCGTCGACGAAGCTGCCCAGGTCCTGCCAGCGACGAGCGTTCAGGCAGGCGATGTAGTTGCGGTATTGCTCGGCCAGGTCCATATCGAGAGCCTCCGTGGTTGAGGTTGACCCCGCTCGACAGTCAATGACAAAGCCCTCAAGGCTGCAACCCTATCCCCCGCAAGATCACGCTGGTGACCGTCTGCACCGCCCGTTCGAATTGCATGTCGGACAGCGGCTGGTGGTCGTTGAGGATGTTGATCTGATGGTCGAAGTCGGCGTAGTGCTGGGTCGACGCCCAGATCATGTAGAGCAGGCTGGACGGTTCCACCGGCAGGATGCGTTTGTCTTCCACCCACTGGCGGATCTTCGCTTCCTTCATCTTGGCCCAGTCGTAGAGGCTGGCATCCAGCGCTTGCCCCAGGGTCGGCGCACCGTGGATCACTTCGTTGGCCCAGATCTTCGAGCCATGGGGCCGACTGCGGGAGTGGTTCATCTTGGCGCGGATATAGCTGCTGAGCACGACACGTGGGTCGTCGAACATCTCGAAGCACAAGGCATCCTGCTTCCAGACGTCCAGCAAGTCGAACAGCACGGCGCTGTACAACTCGTTCTTGGTGCTGAAGTAGTAGTGCAGATTGGACCGTGGCAATTGCGCTTCAGCGGCGATGTCCGCCATGGCGGTACTGCCGAAGCCCTTTTCGGCGAAGACCTTCTCGGCGGCCAACAGAATTTTTTCGACGTTACTGCGACGAATCTCGATCTTGTGATTGCCCATGAGGGCTCCCTGGCGACAGCGTTGGCCAAGACTAGCATTCACCTACATTGAAAGAACACCGAGGGGATTCGTGGCCAGGGAGCTTGCTCCCGCTCGGCTGCATAGTTCCTACAAAATCCAGCGGGAGCAAGCTCCCTCGCCACGAAGGACATTGTCCATCCCAACCATTCGACTAATGTCTTAGACCGGTCATCGCACAACCTAGCCCTGCGCCCCGCCATTTGCCAACACGCGAATGGCGCGGCGCAACGGCCTCCGGTCTGGATTCCGCAGACCGATAACCTTTGATACGCCTCATTTTGAAGCACTCTCGACTTGGATAATTCCGATAATGGCCAGTTGACAACGGACAGCGACCAACAAATAATCTCCGGCATGTTGTACGACGACGTATGACAAATAAAAACAACAAAAAGTAGGAGCGCCAGAGTGAGCACACGTGCCCGTTTTCCGTCCAATACCCGTTCCAGCCGCCGTACCCTTCTCCGTTCCACACCTGTATTGACCTTGCTCGGCTGCACCAGCCTGGCGGCATTCCTGCCGTTGACGGCCAGTGCCGCAGGCTTCGTCGATGATGCCAAGGCCACGCTGAACCTGCGCAACGCCTACTTCAACCGCAACTTCACCAACGACAACGCCGCCCAAGGCAAAGCCGAAGAATGGACCCAGAGCTTCATCCTCGACGCGAAGTCCGGCTTCACCCAAGGCGTGGTCGGTTTCGGCGTGGACGTGCTGGGGACCTACTCGATCAAGCTCGACGGTGGTCGAGGCACGACGGGCACCCAGTTGTTGCCGGTGCACGACGATGGCCGCCCCGCCGATGACTTCGGTCGCCTGGGCGTCGCCCTGAAGGCCAAGGTCTCGAAGACCGAACTGAAGGTCGGCGAGTGGATGCCGGTGCTGCCGATCCTGCGCTCCGACGACGGTCGTTCCCTGCCCCAGACTTTCCGTGGCGGCCAGGTCACTTCGACCGAAATCAACGGCCTGAGCCTCTACGGCGGCCAGTTCCGCGCCAACAGCCCGCGCAACGACGCGAGCATGGAAGACATGTCGATGAACGGCCGTGGCGCCTTCACCTCCGACCGTTTCAACTTCGGCGGCGGTGAATACGCCTTCAACGAAAAACGCACCCAGGTCGGCGTCTGGTACGCGGAACTGTCCGACATCTACCAGCAGCAGTATTTCAACCTGACCCACAGCCAGCCGATCGGCGACTGGACCCTGGGCGCCAACCTTGGTTACTTCACCGGCAAGGAAGACGGCAGCGCGCTGGCCGGCGACCTCGACAACAAAACCGCGTTCGCCATGCTTTCCGCCAAATACGGCGGCAACACCTTCTACGTCGGCCTGCAGAAAGTCGGCGGCGACGATGCCTGGATGCGCGTCAACGGCACCAGCGGCGGCACCCTGGCGAACGACAGCTACAACTCCAGCTACGACAACGCCAAGGAAAAATCCTGGCAAGTGCGCCATGACTTCAACTTCGCTGCTGTCGGCGTGCCGGGCCTGACCCTGATGAACCGCTACATCAGCGGTGACAACGTGCACACCGCCACCGTCGATGACGGCAAGGAATGGGGCCGTGAAACCGAACTGGCCTACACCGTGCAGAGCGGTGCGTTGAAAAGTCTCAACGTGAAATGGCGTAACGCATCGATTCGTCGCGACTTCAGCACCAACGAATTCGACGAGAACCGCATCTTCATCAGCTATCCGATCTCGCTCCTGTAACACCCCATGGAACCCTTGCCATGTGCGCCTGCCAGCGCCATGGCGAGCCCGGCAAGGATGCCGACCTAGAGCGGTTCGTCGATCAAACGTTGACAAGGTAGCGGAAGGATAAGGATATTCCCTCTCGGTCGTACGACAACTTATAACAACTGTACCTCTCACTGTTTGCTCAGGTAATGCCATGACCACGACACAGATTCGCCACCCCTTCAATCGCCTGCTCTTGACCGGCGCCGCCGGCGGCCTTGGCAAAGTCTTGCGCGAACGCCTCAAGCCTTATGCCCGTCACATTCGCCTGTCGGACATCGCGAACATGGCGCCGGCCATCGACGAAAGCGAGGAAGTGGTGCCGTGCGACCTGGCTGATAAGCAGGCCGTGCATCAACTGGTTGAAGGTGTCGATGCCATCCTGCATTTCGGCGGGGTATCGGTTGAACGTCCATTCGAAGAAATTCTCGGGCCCAACATCAGCGGCGTGTTCCACATCTACGAAGCCGCTCGTAAGCACGGCGTCAAACGCGTGATCTTCGCCAGCTCCAACCACGTCATCGGTTTCTACAAACAGGACGAAACCCTCGACGCCCATTGCCTTCGTCGTCCGGATGGCAACTACGGCCTGTCCAAGTCCTACGGCGAAGACGTCGCCAATTTCTATTTCGATCGCTACGGCATCGAGACCGTGAGCATCCGCATCGGTTCGTCGTTCCCTGAACCGCAGAACCGCCGGATGATGAGCACCTGGCTGAGCTTCGACGATCTCACTCAACTGATCGAATGCTCGCTCTACACCCCGAAAGTCGGCCACACCATCGTCTACGGCGTCTCCGCCAACCGTGATGTCTGGTGGGACAACAGCCACGCCGCGCACCTGGGCTACAAGCCCAAGGACACGTCGGAAATCTTCCGCGCCAAGGTCGAGGCGCAGCCAATGCCGGCCGCCGATGACCCGGCCATGATCTACCAGGGTGGCGCCTTTGTGGCGGCCGGCCCGTTCGACGACTGATTCGCCTGTTGTTCATGGGATACGAACCAACCAAGGAATCGCCATGCAAGCCGAATTGATTGTCGATGCACGCAACGCCGTCGGGGAAAGCCCGGTGTGGGTCCCCGAGGAAAACGCCCTGTATTGGGTGAACATCCCCAGCGGCGGCCTGCAACGCTGGAATGCCAGCAGCGGGAAAATCCAGGGCTGGGAAGCGCCCGAAATGCTCGCCTGTATCGCCCGTCACCAGGACGGCGGTTGGGTCGCGGGCATGGAGAGCGGTTTCTTCCGCCTGCACCCCCATGACGACGGCAGCCTGGACAGTGAACTCTGCGCCAGCGTCGAACACAGCCGCGCCGACATGCGCCTCAACGATGGCCGCTGCGATCGCCAGGGCCGTTTCTGGGCCGGCAGCATGGTGCTGAACATGGGCGCCAACGCCGACGAAGGCCGGATGTACCGTCATGAAGCCGGGCAACGCAGCCCGGTCGAGGCGCAACTGAGCGGTTTCATCGTGCCCAACGGCCTGGGCTTCAGCCCGGACGGACGGACGATGTACCTCTCTGATTCGCACCCGTTGATCCAGCAGATCTGGGCCTTCGACTACGACATCGACAGCGGCACCCCGTCCAACCGGCGGCTGTTCGTCGACATGATGCCCCTGGCCGGTCGCCCGGACGGCGCGGCGGTGGACGCCGACGGTTGCTATTGGATCTGCGCCAACGACGCCGGGCTGATTCACCGTTTCACCCCGGACGGACGTCTCGACCGCTCCCTGGAAGTACCGGTGAAAAAACCGACCATGTGCGCCTTTGGCGGCAGCCAGCTGGACACCCTTTTCGTGACCTCGATTCGTCCGGGTGACGACAACGATCCGCAATCCCTGGCCGGTGGCGTGTTCGCGCTGAACCCCGGCGTCAAGGGCCTGGCCGAACCTGCTTTCGGAGGACGGAAACACTCCGCGAGCTGATCTGCTTTGCCGCTTCACATCGATAGACATAAAAACAACAACACTGGAGATTGACCATGAATTTCAAACGCACGCTTCTGATCGCAGCCCTGCCCCTGGCCTTCCTGGCCCAGGCGGCTCACGCCCTCGATATCAAGATCGCCGACATCCACCCCAAGGGCTACCCAACCGTAGTCGCGGAGGAATCCATGGGTAAAGCTCTTGAAGCAGAGAGCAAGGGCGAACTGAAGTTCAAGTACTTCCCGGGCGGTGTACTGGGTTCTGAAAAAGAAGTCATCGAGCAGATGCAAGCTGGCGCGATCCAGATGTCCCGCGTCAGCCTGGGCATCGTCGGCCCTGTGGTGCCGGACGTGAACGTCTTCAACATGCCATTCATCTTCCGCGACCAGGCGCACATGCGCGCTGTCATCGACGGTGAAGTCGGCGATGCGATCCTCGACCGGATCACCAACTCCGAATTCGGCCTGGTGGCCCTGGCGTGGATGGACGGCGGCACCCGCAACCTCTACACCAAGAAGCCGGTGCGCACACCCGCCGACCTCAAGGGCATGAAAATCCGCGTCCAAGGCAACCCGATGTTCATCGAGATGATGAACGCCATGGGCGGCAACGGCATCGCGATGGACACTGGCGAGATCTTCAGCGCCTTGCAGACCGGCGTGATCGACGGCGCGGAAAACAACCCGCCGACCATGCTCGAGCACAACCACTACCAGAACGCCAAGTTCTACAGCTTGACCGGTCACCTGATCCTGCCTGAGCCGATCGTGATGTCGAAAATCACCTGGAACAAGCTCACCCCAGAGCAGCAGGACATGGTGAAAAAAGCCGCCAAGGCTGCCCAGGCTGAAGAGCGCGTACTGTGGGACAAGAAGTCCGCCGCCAGTGAAGAAAAACTCAAGGCCGCCGGCGTCGAGTTCATCACGGTCGACAAGAAACCTTTCTACGACGCCACCGCGCCGGTCCGGGCCAAATACGGTGCGCCGTACGCCGACCTGATCAAGCGCATCGAAGCTGTCCAGTAAGGCCTCTCAATCTGTACTCATGAAAAGGCTGGGCGCGCCTGCGGTTGAAGGCGCGCCCAGTTACGGTGGAACCCGATGAAGAATTTGCTGCTGCGTATCAACGACACGATTTACATGACTTGCATCTGGGTCGCCGGCCTGTCTGTCCTCGCCGTTGCGCTGATGATCCCCTGGGGCGTGTTCGCCCGCTACGTCCTCGGCACTGGCTCAAGCTGGCCGGAGCCCACCGCAATTTTGCTGATGATCGTCTTCACCTTCATCGGCGCCGCCGCCAGCTACCGCTCCGGGTCGCACATGGCCGTGGACATGGTCACCAGCCGCATGCCCCCGCACTTGCAGACCCTGGCTTCGGTGTTCACCCAGCTGTTGATGGCGGCGGTGTGCATTTTCATGACCGTCTGGGGCGCCAAGCTGTGCATGACCACCTGGAACCAATTCATGAGCGCCATCCCGACCCTGCGCGTTGGCATCACTTACATGCCGATCCCGATTGGTGGGTTCCTGACCCTGATTTTTGTCCTGGAAAAACTCTTGCTGGGTGACCAAAGCAAGCGCCGGGTCGTGCAGTTCGACCTGGTTGAAGAAAACGAAGGTGCCGCTTAATGGACGCTCTGATTCTGCTGGGCAGTTTTTTGCTGTTGATCCTGATCGGCATGCCGGTCGCCTACGCGCTGGGCGCTGCCGCCCTGATCGGGGCGTGGTGGATCGATATCCCGTTCCAGGCCATGATGATTCAGATAACCGGCGGGGTGAACAAATTCTCGCTGCTGGCCATTCCCTTCTTCGTCCTGGCCGGTGCCATCATGGCCGAGGGCGGCATGTCCCGCCGGCTGGTGGCCTTCGCCAGCGTGCTGGTCGGTTTCGTCCGTGGTGGCCTGTCCCTGGTCAATCTCGTGGCCTCGAGTTTCTTTGGCGCGATCTCCGGATCCTCGGTCGCCGACACCGCCTCGGTCGGTTCGGTACTGATTCCTGAAATGGAGCGCCGTGGCTATCCGCGTGAGTTCGCCACGGCCGTGACCGTGAGCGGTTCGGTGCAGGCGCTGCTGACGCCGCCAAGCCATAACGCCGTGCTGTACTCGCTGGCCGCGGGCGGCACCGTGTCGATCGGTTCGCTGTTCATGGCCGGCATCGTTCCCGGCATCATGATGAACCTCTGCCTGATGGCGCTGTGCTTGGTTTTCGCGAAAAAGCGCAATTACCCCAAGGGCGAAGTGATTCCGCTCAAGCAAGCGCTGAAGATCTGCAAGGAAGCCATGTGGGGCATGATGACCCTGTTCATCATCCTGGGCGGCATCCTCTCGGGTGTGTTCACCGCCACCGAATCGGCCGCGATCGCCGTGGTGTGGGCGTTCTTCGTGACCATGTGCATCTATCGCGACTACAAGTGGAGCGAGCTGCCGAAACTGATGCACCGCACGGTACGCACCATTTCTATCGTGATGATCCTGATCGGCTTCGCCGCCAGCTTCGGCTACATCATGACGCTGATGGAAATCCCGGCGAAGATCACCACCGCGTTCCTGACCCTGTCGGACAACCGCTATGTGATCCTGATGTGCATCAACGTGATGTTGCTGCTGTTGGGCACCGTGATGGACATGGCGCCGCTGATCCTGATCCTGACGCCGATCCTGATGCCGGTCATCGTCGGCATCGGCGTGGACCCGGTGCAGTTCGGCATGATCATGCTGGTGAACCTGGGTATCGGCCTGATCACGCCACCGGTGGGCGCGGTGTTGTTCGTCGGTTCCGCCATCGGCAAGGTCAGCATCGAAAGCACCGTCAAGGCCCTGCTGCCGTTCTACGCCATGCTGTTCGTGGTCCTGCTGCTGGTGACCTACGTGCCTGCCATTTCGCTGTGGCTGCCGCATTTGGTGTTGTAACAGAAAACAATAGGTCCCCTTGTGGCGAGGGGATTTATCCCCGCTGGGCTGCGCAGCGGCCCCAAAACCAGCCATCTCGATTTGTCTGATACACCGAGATTGGAGCCTTTAGGGCTGCTTCGCAGCCCAGCGGGGATAAATCCCCTCGCCACACTTGGGCGTATTCCCCTCCAGCTTTGCCAACCTATCAGACGCCGCCATGACACCACCTCTCCTCCACCTCGAAGACGAACTGACCCGCCTCACCCTGGCCCCACACCTGGGCGCCAGCCTCGTTGAATGGACCTTGCGCAGCAACGGCGCCCCCTTGTTGCGCCCGCCCGCGCCGAACGCTGTAGAAAACGGCCTGCCAGGCAAGCTCGGCTGCTTCCCGCTGATCCCTTGGTCGAACCGCATCGCCCAAGGCGGTTTCGATTGCCCGGACGGCTGGCTCGCCCTGGAAGCCAACAGCCCCAACGATCCGTTTCCAATCCATGGCAGCGCCTGGCAGCAACCGTGGCAAGTGGCCGAACAGAGTGGCCAGGAAGTCTTGCTGCAACTCGACAGCCAAACACCGTTCGCCTATTGCGCCAGCCTGCGGATCCGGTTGAGCGGCGGCCAATTGCAAATCGCCCTGCATGTCACGCACATGGCCGAACAAGCCGCGTGGCACGGGCTGGGATTGCATCCGTATTTCCCACGCACCGCCGGTACTCGCCTGCAAACCCGCGCCAGCGATGTGTGGATGTGCGACGCCGCGAAACTGCCAACGGAACTGAGGGACGTTCCCTCGGAGTGGGATTTCCAGCAACCGCGGCTGTTGCCGGACACCCTCCTCGACAACGGCTTCGGTGGCTGGGATGGTCAGTGCCTGATCCAACAACCGGACCTCGGTTATGAACTGGAATGCCGCGCCAGCGGCAGCGACTATTTCCTGTTGTACTGCCCCGTGGGTCTGGATTTTTTTTGCATCGAACCGGTGAGCCACCCGGTCAATGCCCATCACCTGCCAGGACGGCCGGGGTTGCGCTTGCTGGAGCAAGGGCAGTCGATGGCGTTGGGGTTTTCGATGCAGTGTCGAGCGCTCTAGGTGGCACACGATCCCTTGTGGCGAGGGGATTTATCCCCGCTGGCCTGCGAAGCAGGCCCATCCATTATCAAGCCTGGCGTCTGCTTCGCAGCCGAGCGGGGATAAATCCCCTCGCCACAAAAGCTCCGACCCGCTCGCTACGCCCGCACCAGCATGAACACCGCCACCCCCAGGCACACCCCGGCAAACCCAACCTGCAACGCTCGCGCCGGCACCTTCGCCGAAAACCGTCGTCCGAGCACCATCCCGACGATGCTCGCCGCAATGAACGCAGCCCCGACCCGGTCGATGCTCACCCCAGCATGAAACGCCCCCACCACACCAATCAACGAAATGAGGCTGATGACCATCAAGGAGGTGGCGACGATCCCGCGCATCTGCACGTCGGTGAGTTGCTTGAACGCCGGCACGATCAGGAACCCCCCGCCCACGCCCAGCAGGCCCGAAACCATGCCTGTTACCGCGCCCAATGCCGACAGCGTGGCGGTGCAGCGAGCGGTCCAGGCCAAGCGACCAGTCTGGCGATCGAGCATGCAATTCTTCTGGCCCCAACTGGCGGCACCATGATCGCTGGGACCGGGCTGCGCGGTTTCCCGACGCAGCATGCGCGCCGCCACCAGCACCATCAGCAGGCTGAACAGAATCATCAGGATTTTTTCCGGAAGCTGGTGGGCAAAATAGATGCCCACCGGCGAGAACACAGCGCCTAGCAAGGCAATCAATAAAGCCGCCCGATAACGCGCCAGGCCATGGCGCAGCCCATCGATGGCGCCGACCGCCGCCGCGCTGCCCACCGCGAACAAAGCCACCGGAGCAGCCTGGGTCATGCTCCAGCCCAGGCCCAACACCAACGCCGGCACGGCCAGAATCCCGCCGCCCGCGCCCGTCAGGCCAAGGACCAGGCCCATGACCACGCCAAAAAAACTCGCCAGTAACATTCCGGTTCTCTCAAGCCGCGCACACCTGTTGGCAGGTGCGATCGCATTTGCAGGACGCCTTGGTCCTCACTAAGCTGCGGACCATATGTCGTAAACCTCAAGCGTAGCAACCGCTTCTTCCCGCACAGGTCCGCTGTCATGCCCGCGCAGATTCAAAGCTTTCTCGATCCCGCTTCAAAGACCTACACCTATGTGGTTTACGAGGACGATGGCGGTCAATGCGCGGTGGTCGACCCGGTGCTCGACTACGACCCTGCCTCGGGCCGCAGCGGCACCGCACAGGCGGATCGAGTGATCGCTTTTGTGCGCGAACATCAACTGACGGTGCAATGGCTGCTGGAAACCCACGCCCATGCCGATCATCTCTCCGCCGCGCCTTACCTGCGCCGGGAACTGGGCGGCAAAATCGCCATCGGCGAATCCATCGGCCAGGTGCAGAACGTATTCAAGACCCTGTTCAACCTGGAGCCGCAATTCGCCATCGACGGTTCGCAATTCGACCATCTGTTCGCGGCCGACGAGTCCTTCCTGATCGGCAACCTCAAGGCCACCGCACTGCACATGCCTGGCCACACCCCGGCGGACATGGCCTACTTGATCGATGGCGATGTGATTCTGGTGGGCGACACGCTGTTCATGCCCGACGTGGGCACCGCTCGCTGTGACTTCCCCGGCGGCAATGCCCACCAGCTCTACGCCTCGATCCGCAAGCTGCTGGCGTTCCCTGCCGGCGTGCGGCTGTACGTGTGCCACGACTATCCGCCGGAGGGACGCGAGCCCCAGTGTATGAGTACGGTGGGTGAGCAGCGCCAGCGCAATATCCATGTGCGCGATGGCATTGATGAAGCCGAGTTCGTGGCCATGCGGACCCAGCGCGACAAGACCCTGGGGATGCCGACGCTGCTGTTGCCGGCGATCCAAGTGAATGTGCGAGCGGGACACTTGCCGCCGGCCGAGGGCAATGGCGTGACTTACCTGAAGATTCCGATCAACCAGCTCTAAGATCACCCCATATCCAATGTGGGGTGACTCAGGTCCCCAGCGTCAACCCATTCGCCGGCAACGGCAGCGCGGTCTTGTAGCGCACCTGCTTGAGGGCAAAGCTGGAGCGAATGTTCGCCACGCCCGGGACCTTGGTCAAAAAGTCCATCATGAACCGCTCCAGCGACTGGATAGTCGGCACCAACACGCGAATCAAATAATCCGGATCGCCCGCCATCAGGTAGCACTCCATCACCTCCGGCCGGTCGGAAATAGCCTCTTCGAAATGCTGCAGCGCCTCTTCCACCTGCTTCTCCAGGCTGACATGGATAAACACGTTGACGTGCAACCCCAGCAGATCGGCATCCAGCAGCGTGACCTGCTCACGGATCACTCCCAACTCTTCCATGGCCCGGACGCGGTTGAAGCACGGCGTCGGCGATAGATTGACCGAACGGGCGAGATCGGCATTGGTGATGCGGGCGTTTTCCTGAAGGCTGTTCAGAATGCCGATGTCGGTGCGATCCAATTTACGCATGAGACAAATAATCCTGTTTTTTATCGTTGTGCAGATTTTTTATCTGCAAATGATCTGAACAGCAAGCCAACAGAGAAAAATATTCTTCTTCGTCGAGCCTATGATTGTTGTAGGACAATTTCCCACCTACCCAGGGAAATTCGTCAGCTAGCGCGCCCACTACAAGAAATTCACAAGATCGAGCGTAGAAAGCCATGAACCCAGCGTACGAACCGCTACGCCTGCACGTTCCCGAACCCTCGGGCCGTCCCGGCTGCAAGACCGACTTTTCCTACCTGCATCTGTCCGATGCCGGCACGGTGCGCAAACCTCCCATCGACGTCGAACCCGCCGACACCGCCGACCTGGCCCGCAGCCTGATCCGCGTGCTCGATGACCAGGGCAACGCCTTGGGCGACTGGGCCGCCGACATTCCCGTCGAGATCCTGCGCAAGGGCATGCGTGCCATGCTCAAGACGCGCATCTACGACAACCGCATGGTCGTCGCCCAACGTCAGAAAAAAATGTCGTTCTACATGCAAAGCCTTGGCGAAGAAGCCATCGGCAGCGCCCAGGCCCTGGCCCTGAACATCGATGACATGTGCTTCCCCACCTACCGCCAGCAAAGCATCCTGATGGCCCGCGAGGTGCCGCTGGTGGACCTGATCTGCCAACTGCTGTCCAACGAGCGCGATCCGCTCAAGGGACGGCAGCTGCCGATCATGTACTCGGTCAAGGACGCCGGTTTCTTCACCATTTCCGGCAACCTCGCCACGCAATTCATACAGGGCGTGGGCTGGGGCATGGCCTCGGCGATCAAGGGCGACACCAAGATCGCCTCGGCCTGGATCGGTGACGGCGCAACCGCCGAATCGGACTTCCACACCGCCCTCACCTTCGCCCACGTCTACCGCGCTCCGGTGATCCTCAACGTGGTCAACAACCAATGGGCGATCTCCACCTTCCAGGCCATTGCCGGCGGTGAAGCCACGACCTTCGCCGGACGCGGCGTCGGTTGCGGCATCGCCTCCCTGCGCGTGGACGGCAACGATTTCATGGCGGTCTACGCCGCCTCGCGCTGGGCCGCCGAACGCGCCCGTCGCAACCTCGGCCCGGCACTGATCGAATGGGTCACCTACCGCGCCGGCCCGCACTCCACCTCGGACGATCCGTCCAAATATCGCCCCGCCGACGACTGGAGCCACTTCCCCCTGGGCGATCCGATTGCCCGCCTCAAGCAGCACATGGTGAAGATCGGCCAGTGGTCCGAAGAGGAACACGCCGCCGTCACCGCCGAACTCGAAGCCGAGGTGATCGCCGCGCAGAAGGAAGCCGAGCAGTACGGCACCCTCGCCGGCGGACAGATTCCAAGCGCCGCGACCATGTTCGAAGACGTCTACAAAGAGATGCCGGAGCACTTGAAGCGCCAGCGTCAGCAGTTGGGGATCTGACATGAACGATCACAACAACAATATTGCGTTGGACACCGCCATGACCACTACCACCATGACCATGATCCAGGCCCTGCGCTCGGCCATGGACGTGATGCTCGAGCGCGACGACAACGTCGTGGTGTTCGGCCAGGACGTGGGCTATTTCGGCGGCGTGTTCCGCTGCACCGAAGGCCTGCAGAACAAGTACGGCACCTCGCGGGTGTTCGACGCGCCGATTTCCGAAAGCGGCATCGTCGGCGTGGCGGTGGGCATGGGCGCCTATGGGCTGCGGCCGGTGGCCGAGATCCAGTTCGCCGACTACGTCTACCCGGCGTCGGACCAGATCATTTCCGAAGCGGCGCGCCTGCGCTATCGCTCGGCCGGCGAATTCACCGCGCCGATGACCCTGCGCATGCCGTGCGGCGGCGGCATCTATGGAGGCCAGACCCACAGCCAGAGCATCGAGGCGATGTTCACCCAAGTCTGTGGCCTGCGCACCGTGATGCCGTCCAACCCCTACGACGCCAAGGGTTTGTTGATCGCCTCCATCGAAAACGATGACCCGGTGATCTTCCTCGAACCCAAGCGCCTGTATAACGGCCCGTTCGACGGCCACCATGACCGTCCGGTAACGCCGTGGTCCAAGCATCCGCAAGCGCAAGTGCCAGACGGCTACTACACCGTGCCGCTGGACGTCGCCGCCATCACCCGTCCGGGCAAGGACGTGACCATCCTCACCTACGGCACCACGGTCTATGTCTCCCAAGTGGCGGCGGAAGAGACCGGCATCGACGCCGAAGTCATCGACCTGCGCAGCCTCTGGCCACTGGACCTCGAGACCATCGTCAAATCCGTGAAGAAGACTGGCCGCTGCGTGGTCGTCCACGAAGCCACCCGCACCTGCGGTTTCGGCGCCGAGTTGGTGTCGTTGGTGCAAGAACATTGCTTCCACCACCTGGAAGCGCCCATCGAGCGTGTCACCGGTTGGGACACCCCCTACCCGCACGCGCAGGAGTGGGCGTATTTCCCAGGGCCGTCCCGTGTGGGCGCGGCGTTGAAACGGGTCATGGAGGTCTGAATGGGCACGCACGTTATCAAGATGCCGGACATCGGCGAAGGCATCGCGGAAGTTGAACTGTCGGTTTGGCACGTCAAGGTCGGCGACATGGTGGTCGAGGATCAGGTGTTGGCCGACGTGATGACCGACAAGGCGATGGTGGATATTCCTTCGCCGGTGCATGGCCGGGTCATCGCCTTGGGGGGCGAGCCGGGTGAAGTCATGGCGGTGGGCAGCGAGTTGATCCGCATTGAAGTGGAAGGTGCGGGCAATTTGAAGGAGTCGGCGCAATCGGCTCCCGCTGCGGCGGCTGTGCCGGCGCCAAAGCCAGCGCCAGCGCCAGTGGCCACGCCTGAACCGGTGCTGGAAAAAACCGCCGCGCCACGCTGCGCCCCGCAAGCTCCGGTGGCCCGCGACCCTGAAGAGCGCCCATTGGCCTCGCCGGCCGTGCGCAAACACGCGCTGGACCTGGGCATCCAGCTGCGCCTGGTCCAGGGCAGCGGCCCCGCCGGGCGAATTCTGCATGAAGACCTGGAAGCCTATCTGGCCCAGGGTCCGTCGACCCAGGCCAAGGGCGGTTCGGGTTATGCCGAGCGCCATGACGAGCAGCAGATCCCGGTGATCGGCATGCGCCGCAAGATCGCCCAGCGCATGCAGGAAGCGACCCAGCGCGCCGCCCATTTCAGCTACGTCGAGGAAATCGACGTCACGGCCCTGGAAGAACTGCGGGTTCACCTGAATGAAAAACACGGCGGCAGTCGCGGCAAGCTGACCTTGCTGCCGTTCTTGGTCCGCGCCCTGGTCGTGGCCCTGCGGGATTTTCCGCAGATGAACGCCCGCTATGACGACGAGGCCCAAGTCATCCACCGCTCAGGCGCGGTGCATGTCGGCGTCGCCACCCAGAGCGACGTTGGCCTGATGGTGCCGGTGGTGCGTCACGCCGAGGCCCGCAGCCTATGGGACAACGCGACGGAAATCGCCCGCCTGGCCACGGCCGCCCGCAATGGCAAGGCCAGTCGCGATGAGCTGTCCGGTTCGACCATCACCCTGACCAGCCTCGGCGCGCTCGGCGGTATCGTCAGCACGCCGGTGCTGAACCTGCCGGAAGTGGCGATCGTCGGCGTGAACAAGATCGTCGAGCGGCCTGTTGTGATCAAGGGCCAGATCGTGATCCGCAAGATGATGAACCTTTCCAGCTCCTTCGATCACCGGGTGGTCGACGGCATGGACGCGGCGCAATTCATCCAGGCCCTGCGTGGCTTGCTCGAACAACCTGCCACTTTGTTTGTGGAGTAGGCGATGCAAACTCTGAACACCAAGCTGCTGATCATCGGCGGCGGCCCGGGCGGTTATGTGGCGGCGATCCGCGCCGGCCAACTGGGCATCGAGACGATTCTGGTGGAAGGCCAGGCGCTGGGCGGTACTTGCCTGAACATCGGCTGCATCCCGTCCAAGGCGCTGATTCATGTGGCCGAGCAGTTCCACCAGACGCGCCACCACAGCCAGGGCTCGGCCTTGGGTATCAACGTGTCCGCGCCAACCCTGGACATCGGCAAGAGCGTCGAATGGAAGGACGGCATCGTCGATCGCCTGACCACCGGCGTCGCCGCGTTGCTGAAGAAGAATAAGGTCCAGGTCATTCATGGCTGGGCCAAGGTCATCGATGGCAAGACAGTCGAGGTCGGTGATACGCGCATCCAGTGCGAACACCTGCTGCTGGCCACCGGTTCGAAAAGCGTCAACCTGCCGATGCTGCCGATAGGTGGGCCGATCATCTCGTCCACCGAAGCCCTCGCGCCTACCTCGGTGCCCAAGCATCTGGTGGTGGTCGGCGGTGGCTACATCGGCCTGGAGCTGGGCATTGCCTATCGCAAGCTCGGCGCCGAGGTCAGTGTGGTCGAGGCCCAAGAGCGGATCCTGCCGGCCTACGACGGTGAGTTGACCCAACCGGTGCATGAAGCGCTCAAGCAATTGGGCGTGAGGCTGTATCTCAAGCACAGCGTCGAAGGTTTCGATGCCCAGGCCAGCACCTTGCAAGTGCGTGATCCCAACGGCGACACGCTGAACCTCGACACCGACCGGGTGCTGGTGGCGGTCGGGCGCAAGCCAAATACGCAAGGCTGGAATCTGGAAGCGCTGGACCTGGCGATGAACGGTTCGGCAGTGAAGATCGACAACCGCTGCCAGACCAGCATGCGCAATGTCTGGGCCATCGGCGACCTGAGCGGCGAACCGATGCTCGCCCACCGAGCGATGGCCCAGGGTGAAATGGTCGCCGAGCTGATCGCCGGCGAGCACCGGGAGTTCAATCCGACCGCCATCGCAGCGGTGTGCTTCACCGATCCGGAAGTGGTCGTGGTCGGCAAGACGCCGGACGAGGCCAAGGCTGCCGGCCTGGACTGCATCGTCTCGAGCTTCCCGTTCGCCGCCAATGGCCGGGCCATGACCCTGGAATCGAAAAGCGGTTTCGTCCGCGTCGTGGCGCGCCGGGACAATCACTTGATCGTCGGTTGGCAAGCAGTTGGCGTGGGGGTCTCGGAGTTGTCCACCGCATTTGGCCAATCCCTGGAAATGGGTGCGCGCCTGGAAGACATCGCCGGCACTGTCCATGCTCATCCGACGCTGGGTGAAGCGGTGCAGGAAGCGGCGTTGCGAGCGTTGGGGCATGCGTTGCATCTGTGACAGCTGTGGGTGACTCCCCCTGTGGCGAGGGGATTTATCCCCGCTGGGTTGCGCAGCAACCCCAAACCTGTCAGCGCCAGGCGTCAGATATCTGAGCTAATGGGGCCGCTTCGCAGCCCAGCGGGGATAAATCCCCTCGCCACAAGCTGCGAAACACCCCCGGAATGAAGTATTGTTGTCCCCATTCAAAACGTCAGAAGCCTTGAACCGTTTCGACGGTTGTCAGGAAATAGAGGGTGTCATGGGTAACGAGAGCATCAATTGGGACAAACTGGGCTTTGACTACATCAAGACCGACAAGCGCTACCTGTCGCACTGGCGCGATGGCGCCTGGGACGCGGGCACCCTGACCGAAGACAACGTGCTGCACATCAGTGAGGGCTCCACTGCCCTGCACTACGGTCAGCAGTGCTTCGAAGGCCTGAAGGCCTATCGCTGCAAGGACGGTTCGATCAACCTGTTCCGCCCGGACCAGAATGCCGCCCGCATGCAGCGCAGCTGCGCCCGCCTGCTGATGCCGCACGTCGACACCGAGCAGTTCGTCGAAGCCTGCAAGCAAGTGGTCCGCGCCAACGAGCGCTTCATCCCGCCGTATGGCACTGGCGGCGCGCTGTACCTGCGTCCGTTCGTCATCGGCGTGGGTGACAACATCGGCGTGCGCACCGCACCCGAGTTCATCTTCTCGATCTTCTGCATTCCGGTCGGCGCCTACTTCAAGGGTGGCCTGACTCCGCACAATTTCCTGATATCCAGCTTCGACCGCGCCGCCCCGCAAGGCACCGGTGCGGCCAAGGTCGGTGGCAACTATGCCGCCAGCCTGATGCCCGGCTCCCAGGCCAAGAAAGCCAGCTTCGCCGATTGCATCTACCTGGATCCGCTGACCCATTCGAAAATCGAGGAAGTCGGTTCGGCCAACTTCTTCGGCATCACCCACGATGACAAATTCATCACCCCCAACTCCCCGTCGGTCCTGCCAGGCATCACCCGCCTGTCGCTGATCGAACTGGCGAAATCGCGCCTGGGCCTGGAAGTGATCGAAGGCGACGTGTTCATCGACAAGCTGTCGGATTTCAAGGAAGCCGGCGCCTGCGGTACCGCTGCAGTGATCACGCCGATCGGCGGCATCAGCTACAAGGACAAGCTGCACGTGTTCCACAGCGAAACCGAGGTCGGCCCGATCACCCAGAAGCTCTACAAAGAGTTGACCGGCGTGCAGACCGGCGACGTGGAAGCGCCAGCAGGTTGGATCGTCAAGGTTTGATCCAGGCCCCCTAGGCACTTGGGGGCTTTTTTGTGGCGAGGGGATTTATCCCCGCTGGGTTGCGAAGCAACCCCCAAGTACTTGGGTGAGCCACAAAAACCTTGCGAGCGCTTCGCACTCGAGCGGGGCGGTGCGACGTTTCGCTAAATCCCCTCGCCACAGAGATTGCGCGACCTCAGTAAAAAGCCCACCCCTGCTTCAGGGGTGGGCTTTTTTACACCTTCGTTCAGTTACCCTCGCCGCAAAACCGGCCATCGCCCCCAACGCTGGCGAAACCATCCATAACCGCTGACCAGCAAGATCCCACTCAATACCAAAGCCGCGCCAACGATAAAGTTCGGCTCCAGCGGCTCATCCAGCAACCAGACACCGAAACCGATGCCGAACAGCGGCGTCATGAACGACAGCACGCCCAATTGCGACGCCAGGTAGCGGCGCAGCAGGGAAAACCAGATCAGGAAGCTGGCGAAGGACACCAGCAATACCTGGAACGCCATGCTGGCAATGAGTTGTGGCGTGGGGTTGATTGTCGTTTGCCCCAGCGCTGCCGACATGCCGATCAACAGCACCCCGGCACCCACCAACTGATAAAGCAGCGTCTGGCTGGCCGGCAGGTCCGTGAGCCGCGAACAACGCACCGTCACCGTGGTTGCGCCCCACAGCGCGCCGGCCAGCAAGCCCATGCCATCGCCGAGCAATGAGCTGCCGTTCGCCGCACCCGAGCCGCCACTGAAGGCCACCACGATCCCACCGAAGGCAACCGCGATGCCCAGCCATTGCGCCGGCTTGAGACGCTCGCTCGGCAGTTTCCAGTGCAAGCCGAGGGCGGCGAACATGGGTGCGGTGTAGAGGAAAATCACCATGTGCGATGCCGTCGTATGGCGCAGGCCTTCGCCCACCATCACGAACTCCAGGGCAAACAACAACCCCACCAACAGGCCTGGGCGCCAACTGCCGTCGGCCAGGGACAGGCGTTCACCGCGCGCCAGCACTAACAGCCAGACCAGTACCGCGGCGATGGCCGAGCGCACGCCCAATTGCAGCATCGGCGCCATGTCGACGGCGCCGGCCTTGATCGCGACTTGCTGGAACCCCCAGATGGCACAGAGTCCGGTCATCAGGGCAATGACCTGGCCATCCAAGGCGCGGCGGGTGGTCATGGAAAAGGTCCTCGGGCAGAAAAGAGATGAAAGGATTGTCTGCCTGACACCTTTGCTGGATATAGTGATTACCCGACAAGCCATCCCGGTAATCCGCCATTGCGGTCGATATGCAGCCTCCAGCCCAACACCTGAAGATTCCTCCGTTCGACGCGGCCCTGCCCTCGCCGATTTTCTTCCGCAGCGCCTGCATGCCGGCCCATGCCACGTACCCCCGGCACCGGCATGCCTGGGGTGAGTTCGTCTACTCCTACAGCGGTGTGATGGAAATCGAGATCGCCCAGCACCATTACCTGGCGCCACCGCAGTACGGCATCTGGCTGCCGCCGGACATGGAACACGTGGGGTTCAATCGGCATGAAGCCTGCCATTGTTCGTTGTACCTGGCGGCCGAACTGTGCGGCGCGTTGCCGGCCGTACCTTGTGCGCTGACCTTGAGTCCGCTGATCCGCGCGTTGCTGGAAGAGCTGCGCAGCGACCCGCCGAGCCAGCCACAGACGCCCGAACAGCAGCGCTTGTTGCAGGTGCTGGTGGACAAGCTGGCCCGGGCGCCCCACGTCGGCAGTTACCTGCCCTCTTCGGATGATCCGCTGTTGGGCCCTGTACTGCGGGCCCTGGAGGCGAACCCCAGCGACCCGCGCTCGTTGCCGCAACTGGCCCGCGCCGCCAACACCACCGAGCGCACACTGATGCGCCGGGCCCAGCGAGACCTGGGCATGTCCCTGGTGGAATGGCGCCAGCGCCTAAAAGTCATCGAGGCCCTGGCCCTGCTCGAACGCGGCCAGAGCGTGGAAACCATCGGCCTGGACCTGGGCTACAGCAGCGCCTCGGCATTCATCAGCATGTTCCGCAAAATGATGGGCACCACGCCGGATGAATATCGGCGCAGGCATATGGTTGGATGATGTGGCAATGGCGGTGGGTCAGTTGCATGGAATGGCCCCTTCGCGAGCAAGCCCGCTCCCACAGGGATTTCAGGTGTTCATGACGCCTATATTCACCGCAAATCCATTGTGGGAGCGAGCTTGCTCGCGAAGGCGGTGGCTCAGCTTGCATGGATGTTGGATGCGACGGCCCCTTCGCGGGCAAGCCCGCTCCCACAGGGAATTTCGGTGAGCAACGGTTCTCCGTTCAGCGCAGATCCACTGTGGGAGCGAGCCTACTCGCGAAAGCGCCAGTGGATTCAACCTCCGTCTCGGGACTGATCCCAAAGCGCGCCACCATTTCCCGCTGTCCAGCGGCCGTCACCCCCAGCGCACGGCTGTCCAGGTCCTGGACCACCCATTTGCGCTTGATCGCCACTTGCAGCAACGCAGCCCCCAAGGCACCACCCAGGTGCGGCCGGCGCATGCTCCAGTCCAGGCAGGGGCAGGCAAACCGCCGCCGTTGGGCCGCCAATGCCTGCACGTCAATGCCCAAGCCTGCAAACAGGGGATCACCCGTTTCACTCAGCCGATAACCCTGCCCTTCTACATCGAGCAGCCACCCGGCCTCAAGCAAGCGATCATGCAGCCGCACCGCCAGGGTGCCGGCCATGTGGTCGTAGCAGGTACGGGCAAACTGCAGGCGATCCGGCGTGCGCGAGGTGAACGCCGGCGCGGCGTTCTGGCCGATCACCATCAATGCTTCAAGGGCTTCTGCCACACGCTTATCGGCGAGGCTGTAGTAACGATGACGGCCCTGCACATGCAAGCGCACCAGGGCCAACTCCTTGAGCTTCGCCAGGTGGGCGCTGGCGGTGGACGCGCTGACGTCGGCGATGCTCGCCAACTCCGTGCTGGTGCGGGCGTGGCCGTCCATCAGTGCGCAGAGCATTCGGGTCCGGGCCGGTTCGGCAATCGCCGCGGCCACCTGGGACACGCCTACATCGTGTTGCTCTGCGTTCATATTTCGCTCCCGGACGAATCAAGCCATGCGTCGACTGAAGATAGTAGCAGCACTTCTCCCGCATGAACGAGGCAGCCCATCATGGACCCGATCACCGCCGCGACACACGCCGATCCGTACCCCTACTACGCGACCCTTCGCGCCAGCGGCGGACTGCACTTCGACCCACACCTTAACCTCTGGGTAGCCAGCAGGGCCGAAGCCGTGTGCGCCGTCTTGCATCACCCCGACTGCCATGTGCGCCCCGCCCACGAACCGGTGCCGCAAGCGATTGCCGAGGGTCCCGCGGGCCAGGTATTCGGGCACCTGATGCGGATGAACGAAGGTGAACGACAACGCTGCCCGAGGGCGGCGATTGCGCCGGGGTTGCAAGACATCGATCCCCACCAGGTCGAGGCGTTGGTCAAGGCGCGCTGGCTCAGGCAGGGTGCCGAAGGCGTGCATCAGGCGCAGTTCATCGGCCCGGTCAGCGTGGTGGCGCAACTGCTGGGCTTCAATCCGACGGACAGCCACCTGATCAGCGAACTCACGGGGGATTTCGTCGCCTGCCTGTCGCCCCTGAGCCAAGCCCCGCAACTGGAAGCTGCGCACCGGGCCAGCGAACAACTGGCGAAGCTTTTCCAGGAGCGGATCGTTGCGCAAGACAGCCTGTTGTTGAACGGCATCTGCCGAGGTTTCAAAGACAGCGATGCGCACAGTCGAATCGCCAACCTGATCGGCTTGCTTTCGCAAACCCATGAAGCCACGGCCGGCCTGATCGGCAACGCGTTGTTGGCGTTGATCCGTGATCCCGCGCTACAACGCGAGCTACGGGATGATCCCACGCAAATCAGCCCGTTATTGGCTGAAGTCCAACGTTTCGACCCGGCAGTGCAGAACACCCGGCGCTTCATCGCCGCCCCTTGCGAAATTCTCGGCACTGCCCTGCAGCAGGGCGACGTGATCCTGGTGCTGCTGGCCTCGGCCAATCGCGACCCGCAGCTCAATCCGCAACCGGACGCCCTCCTGTTGGATCGGCCGAATCGGCGCAGCTTCAGCTTTGGCAGTGGCCGCCACGAATGCCCAGGCCAGACCTTGGCGATGACCATCGCCCATGCGACGTTAGATGCCATTCTGGAACGCGAGCCGGGCCTGGACCAGTTGATCTGGCGCTACCGCCCCTCCGCCAATGGACGCATCCCGCTGTTCAGCGATCGGTAATCAACAAAAACGCTATCAATCGTCCCGCGTCAGGACTTCCAGCAATTCGATTTCAAAGATGAGGTCGGCGTTGGGCTTGATGTGGGCGCCCATGGATCGTTCGCCATAGGCCAGGTGCGCCGGCACCCCCAGTTTGCGCTTGCCGCCGACCTTCATGCCCATGAGCCCGAGGTCCCAGCCCTTGATGACGCGGCCCGTGCCGATCACGCATTGGAACGGCTTGCCGCGGCTGTAGGATGAATCGAACTCCGTGCCGTCTTCGAGGGTGCCGCGGTATTGGGTGGTAATCAGCGCGCCTTTGACTACGCTTTTGCCGTCGCCCTCTTCCAGGTCGATGATTTGCAATTCTTCAATCATGGCTTCTTTCCCGTGTGATCCAGGCGCGGGGTTTTCGCAGATATTTGCGTGACAGGCAACCTTTTGCGGCAAAGGGAACCGCAACGGTCACTTCGGTTCACATGGGTATCGACCCTGCATTTCAGATAAGGATTTTCTGATGATCGACTCTCGCCCCCTCCACGGTTTCATCCCGCCTTACATTCTCAACCGCATCATCGCCCATGGCTCCGAGCAGCAGCGTTCCAGCGCCCTCGGCACCCTGACCCACGTGAACAACCTGCGCCACAACCCTGGCCCACCCATTCATCCACCCGTAGCCGCCCAATTGCCCAAGCCCGGCAAGGCTGGCCATCCCCAACGCAGCGTGCATGATGCGCAAAACACCATGGAGCTGCCGGGCCAACCAGTACGCCTGGAAGGCCAGCCGGCCAGCGGTGACCCAGCGGTAGACGAAGCCTACGACGCCCTCGGCGCCACCTATGATTTTTTCTGGCGAGTGCTGGAACGTGACTCCATCGACAACAAAGGCTTTGCCCTGGTCGGCAGCGTGCATTACGGCCAAGGCTACGAGAACGCTTTCTGGAATGGCGCGCAGATGGTATTTGGCGACGGCGATGGCGAAATCTTCCAGCGCTTCACCCGCTCCTTGGACGTGGTCGCCCATGAGCTGGCCCACGGCGTCACCGAGAGCGAAGCCGGCTTGATCTATGCCAACCAGTCCGGCGCGTTGAACGAGTCGATTTCCGATGTGTTCGGCGTGCTGGTCAAGCAATTCGTATTGGGCCAGACCGTCGAGCAGGCCGACTGGCTGATCGGCGCCGACTTGCTCACTGACAAGATCAACGGTGACGGCCTGCGCAGCATGTCCAACCCCGGCACAGCCTACGATGACCCGCTGCTGGGCAAGGATCCCCAGCCGGCACACATGCGCCAATTCGTCATCACCCGCGAAGACAACGGCGGTGTGCACATCAACTCCGGCATTCCCAACCGGGCCTTTTATCTGGTTGCAACCGCGCTCGGCGGATTCGCCTGGGAAAAGGCCGGGCGAATCTGGTATGACACCTTGTGCGACAGGCAACTGGCCAACGATGCGTCCTTCAGTGCGTTCGCCCGCCTGACCGTCGAGCACGCCCGCCAACGCTTCGGCGCCCGGGAAGTCAAGGCGGTGCAGGACGGCTGGACGCAGGTGGGCGTTGACCTGAACGAGGAGAACGGATGAAAACCCTTCCAGACCTTGATGACAAAGCAGTCGTGAAGCTGTCGCGCCAGGGCGGCGTCGCGGCGATCCACGCCTTGACCCGTCCCCGGGAAATCGAGTTCGCCCAATGCGACCTCGACCAACGCACGCGCATCTGTTCGGTGCTGGAGGGGTGCCTGCCACTCACCTCCTCCACGCCCGGCCGGGGCGACCAGCGTTATTTCCAGATCGAGGTGCGTTACCGATCCAACGACCAGGACGACGAGATGGTGCTGCAGGTGCCCGAGGACCGGGCACCTGGCGACTTGGTTCATCTGTGGGATAAAGGCGAAGTGCTTTAGCGTGTCGCAGGGACAATCTTGACGATGGCGCCGGACACGGTTTCGATCAGCAGGTATTTATCGTCGATCTGCACCCATTGCTGCTCTTTTGTCGGCTGCTCGAGTTTTTTCTGCTTCCAGTCCTTCATGGCCCTGTCCGCGCGTTGGTAGTCCGCCGGTACCCGGTCATTTTCCACCAGCCGGCGACCATTGCTCGGCGAATGCTCCAGGGCATCGCCGGTCTTCTCGACGGCTTGCGCGACAGGCCCAAAGGCTCCGAGGCCGGCGATCAGGACCAGGCTGGCGATGAGGGTGGGTTTGCGCATAGAAGAGCTCCAATTAATTCAAGGTACTGAGTCTGGGACTTCGGCGGCGGCGAATCATTCCGTTTACTGTGGTGCCTAGAAGCTGGCCCCCCCCTTTTGTGGCGAGGGGATTTATCCCCGCTGGGCTGCGCAGCAGCTCCAAGCCAAGCAACTCGGTGTGCCAGGAAGATTGAGTTCACTGCTTTAGGGCTGCTGCGCAGCCCAACGGGGATAAATCCCCTCGCCACATGACCTAGTTCACCGCGCGACAGCGCAGCGTCGAGACGCGGCGGGCTCCCTCACCACAGGTTGTGCCGGGCATGGCATAGTGGCGAGCCTTGGCCCAACACCCGCCGGACGGACCCAACATGAGCACCACCACCTCTTCCCCAGCCCTCAAGGAAATCTTCAACAGCGCCCGCCTCGACCACATCGCCACGGAAATGCGTGCGGTGTACCCCGCCTTCGATGCCAAGGCGTTCCTGAACATGGCCAATAATGGGCTGGCGGAGTTGTCGGTGATGCAGCGCATGGCGCGGGTCAGCGAATGCCTGCATGCGGTCCTGGCGCTGGATTACGAAGCATCGCTGGAAGTCCTGCGCGCACTGGCTCCGCGGCTGAACAGCATGTTCGTCAGCATGTTCCTGCCGCACTACGTAGCGTCGTACGGTCGACATGCGTTCGAGTCCTCCATGGACGCCCTCAAATACTTCACCCGATTCGGCTCAGCAGAATTCGCCGTACGGCATTTCCTGCGCGATGACCTGGCGCGCACGCTAGCGGTGATGCACGACTGGGCACTGGACACAAACGAGCATGTCCGCCGCCTCGCCAGCGAAGGCAGCCGCCCGCGCCTGCCCTGGTCGTTCCACCTGGAGCCGATCCAGGCCAACCCGGAACTTGCCGCCGCGATCCTCGAAACGCTCAAGGCCGACGACAGCCTGTACGTACGCAAATCCGTCGCCAACCACCTGAACGACGTGACCAAGCAGCATCCCGACTGGGTCCTCGACCGGATCGAAGGCTGGCCGCTCCAGCAGCGCCACACCGCCTGGATCGCCCGGCATGCCCTGCGCAGCCTGATCAAGCAAGGCAATCCTCGTGCGCTGGCCGTGATCGGAGCGGGTGGCAAGGCTCAGGTCGAGGTCTCGGATCTGCAAGTGCTGCCGGCGGTGATTCGCCTGGGGGAGCAGGTCACGCTGTCGTTCAAAGTGCAATCGACGTGTCCCGAGAACCAGCGTCTGGTGATCGATTACGCCATCGACTACGTGAAGGCATCCGGCGGCACGTCGGCCAAGGTGTTCAAGCTCAAGACCTTCGACCTGCCCGCCCTGGCGTCCGCCAACCTCAGCCGCTCCCAGCACATCCGCGAGCTGACCACGCGCCGGCACTATGAGGGCCGGCATTCGGTGCATGTGCTGATCAATGGCGAGCGGCTGGGCAGCACCGCATTCGACATCGTTTCCTGAGCAGTCGCCTCAGGCGATTGCCACGCGCGGGAATTGGCGGATGTTCTTGAGGAAGTGCTCGGCCGGCTGCGGATGCCCCAGCAGATAACCTTGCAGTGAGTCGCAGCCCAACTGGGTCAGGAAGTCCTGCTGCACATCGGTCTCCACCCCTTCGGCGACGATCCGCAGGCCCAGGGCCTGGCCAAGGGCGACGATGGCCGAGACGATAGCCGCGTCGTCGCTGTCGTGCTCCAGGTCGCGGACGAAACCGCGATCAATCTTCAGCTCATTGGCCGGCAGGCGCTTGAGGTACATCAGGCTCGAATAGCCGGTGCCAAAGTCGTCGATGGACAAGTCCACGCCCATGTCCGACAACTGCTGCAACACCGTCATGCTCGCGTCCGCGTCGCTCATGGCAGTGGTCTCGGTGATTTCCAGGGTCAGGCTGTTTGGCGGCAGATGGTGAGTCTCCAGCGCCTTGGCGACGCTCTGCACCAGGCCTACATGGCAGAACTGCAACGCAGAGAGATTCACTGCGATGCGCCAGTCGGTGTAGCCCAGCACGTACCATTCGCGCATCTGCCGGCAGGCTTCGTTGAGCACCCATTCGCCGATGGGGATGATCAGCCCGGTTTTTTCCGCCAGATCGATAAAGGTATCGGGCATCAACAGGCCCTGGGTCGGATGAGTCCAGCGCAACAGCGCCTCGGCGCCCACCGGACGGCCGTTGGCGGCGTCGAACTTGGGTTGGTAATGCAGGCTGAATTGCCGCTGCTCAACGGCGATGCGCAAGTCTTGCAGCAGTTGCAATTGCTTGCGGGCGTTGCTGTTCATCGAGGCGTCGAAAAAGCTGTAGCCGTTCTTGCCGGCGCCCTTGGCGTGGTACATCGCCGCGTCGGCATTCATCAGCAATTCATCGGCGCTCTGGCCGTTACCGGGGTACAGCGAAATGCCGACGCTGGCGGAAATCTGCAAGTCATGGTCGGCGACACGGAACGTCTGGCCGATCAGCCCGACCTGCCGCGCAGCCAGACGCAGGGCATCGTCAGGATCAGCCAACTGCACCAGCAGGACGAATTCATCGCCGCCAATACGCGCGAGGGTGTCTTGGTTGCGCAAATCTTCACGCAAGCGCAGGGCCACGTCCCGTAGCAACAGATCGCCCATGTGGTGCCCAAAGGCGTCGTTGACCGGCTTGAAGCCGTCCAGGTCGATGAACATCAAGGCGAAACAACCGCCCTGCTCCTGCACTCGGTGCATGGCCTGGCCGATGCGATCCGCCAGCAATACGCGGTTGGGCAATCCGGTCAGGGGGTCGTGCAAGGCCAATTGGGTCAGTTCCCGATTGGCCTGGGTCAGCGACCTGGCCAGCTCCGCCGTGCGAGCTTCCAGGCGGGCGTCGAGGATGGAAGTCAGCAAGGCAATCGCCAGCACCGCCAGGGTGGTGATCAGCACCAGATTGTCGAGCCCCTTGCCGCTCAAGCCATCGAGGGAACCGCAGAAACTGCCCTCGCTGAACTGCGCCGCAGCCATGCCTGTGTAGTGCATGCCGACGATGGCAGCACCCATCACCACCGCGGCGCCAGCGCGAGCCAGCCGAACATGAGGGGTGTTCCGACGCAGGCGAAAAGCGATCCACAGCGCCGCCGCACAGGCCACGACAGCAATCAGCAACGAAGCCCCGAACAACGTCGGGTCATAGTCGATACCCGGCTGCATCCGCAACGCAGCCATGCCGGTGTAATGCATGGCACTGATGCCGGTGCCCATCACCAACGCGCCGAACGCCAGTTGCCAGGCCCGCAGTTGCGGCTGGCTGACCAACCACAAGGCAAAGCCGCTGGACAGAATGGCGATCAATAGCGACAGCGCGGTGATCGCCACATCGTAGCCAAGCTCCACCGGCAAGGTGAACGCGAGCATGCCGATGAAATGCATGGACCAGATGCCCACGCCCATCGCCAGCGCACCACCGGCCATCCAGAAATGCTTGGCGCGGCCTTGGGCCGTGGCAATACGCCCGGTCAGGTCCAGGGCGGTGAACGAAGCGAGGATTGCAACAAATAAAGAAATCGAAACAAGGGCGGGGGAATAACTGCCGATGAGCATGGATTTTTCTCGTGACCTGAAGGCCGTACTGCGTCCATGCCCGGTTGAAAGGCGGCGATTGTACACAATCGGGACGAGAGTGCACTGACCACACATCAAAAAGCCATCATCCCTGGAAAGTTTGCGACGAAAGACACTGGGGCAGGCGGCTGCCAGTGCGCTATCGCGAGCAAGCTCGCTCCCACAGAAGGCTGCGGACGTATGAAAATCTGAGGTTCGGCTCCGAGCCCATGTGGGAGCGAGCTTGCTCGCGATGCGGTGCCCGCGACAAAGAACAACCTGAGCCCGTGCAGGTTCGGCTAATCTCCACAGATCATTACCAGGAGCAGCCGGCATGACCCCTATGGATACCAAAGCCACAACCACCGCTTTACTCGTGATCGACATCCAGAACGACTTCATCCCCGGCGGCCAACTGGCGGTGCCGGGCGGCGACGAAATCGTGCCGCTGGTCAACCGACTCGGCCGCTCGTTCCTGAACGTTGTCTGTGCCCAGGACTGGCACCCCGCCGGGCATGCCTCGTTCGCCTCCAGCCACGAAGGCAAACACCCCTTCGACCTTATCCAGTTGCCCTACGGCGAACAAAAGCTCTGGCCCGAACACTGCGTCCAGGATACCCAGGGCGCCGCCCTGCACCCTGACCTTGACTTGCCTCATGCCCAACTGATCATCCGCAAGGGCTGCAACCCGGCCATCGACAGCTACTCGGCCTTCATGGAAGCCGACCGCCTGACCCAGACCGGCCTGACCGGCTACTTCAAGGAGCGCGGCATCGACACGGTGTACATGGTCGGGCTGGCCCTGGATTTCTGTGTGATGTATTCGGCGCTTGACGCACGAATGGTCGGTTTCAACGCAATCGTCGTGCTCGACGCTTGCCGGGGCATCGATATCGACGGCTCAATGGACGCGGCCATGCGGCGCATGCAGGAGGCCGGCGTACGGCTGATTCAATCCAATGACATAACCAGCGGATGATTCATACTCCGAGCATTTCCACGCCACAGTGAGCCCCCATGCCCCGCCTCACCCGCACTCATCCGCGACTCTCCCTAGCCACCGTCATCGGCCTGGCAGCGGGCCTGTTGATTCCAACGGACTCGATCATCAGCAAGATCCTGATCGGCTGGAACGCCGGGGTCTGGACCTACCTGGTGCTGATGTTCTGGCTGACGGTGCGGGCCAAGGCGCCGGACGTGAAGCGCATCGCCGAGATGGAGGACGAAAACGCCGGATTGGTTTTGCTGATGGTCTGCATCGCGGCGCTGGCGAGCCTGGCGACCATCACCTTTGAACTGGCCGGCAGCCGCGACCTGGCAACCGCTGGCAAACTGCTGCACTACGGCGTCACCGCGTTGACCGTTATCGGCTCATGGCTGCTGATCGGGGTGATCTTCAGCGTGCACTACGCCCGGTTGTATTACACCTGGAACGGCAAGGAACCGGCCCTGCGTTTTGCCGAGGGGCTGACCACACCCAACTATTGGGACTTTCTGTATTTCTCGTTCACCATCGGCGTGGCGGTGCAGACCTCGGACGTGGGGGTTGCCACACGGCAGTTGCGCAAGATTGTCTTGGCGCAGTCGTTGATCGGGTTCGTGTTCAACACGGCGATATTGGGTTTTTCGATCAATATTGCGGCGGGGTTGTTTGGTTGACTGTTTGGGGCCACTTCGTGGCCCAGCGGGAGCAAGCTCCCTCGCCACGGGAATATCGATACCTTAAGTGAACAGCATTTCCCTTGTGGCGAGGGGATTTATCCCCGTTGGGCTGCGTAGCGGCCCCAAACCAGACAACTCGGTGTGCCAGGAAGATTGAATTCATTGATTCAGGGCTGCTGCGCAGCCCAGCGGGGATAAATCCCCTCACCACAGAGACTGCACTGGCCTCAAGACGGTGTGGGGAGCCACAGCCGGAAACGTGCCCCGCCCAGCGGCGAGGCCTCGACGGTCAGCGTGCCGCCCTGGGCTTGCAGGGCGCGGCGGCTGATCGCCAGGCCGAGGCCGAAGCCGCCGGTGGCGCGGTCGCGGCTGCGGTCCAGGCGGTAGAATGGTTCGAAGACACGCTCGCGCTCGCTGTCGGGGATGCCGATGCCGTCATCGTCGACCCAGATTTCACAGCCTTGCTCGCTGACCAGCACACCGACCTGGATGCGTTTCTCGCAATAACGCATGGCATTGCGGAGCAGGTTCTGCAAAGCGCGGGCGGTCAGGCGCGGGTCCAGCACAAAACGCTCCAGCGCCCCGTGCAGCAGCACGTCGATCACCACCTCCGGCGCGGCCAGGTCTTCGTCGAGGCTGCCGAGAATGCTGTCGATGAACTCATCCAACGGCACTTCAACCCGCTCCGGCAAACGCTCGGGATTTTGCAGGCGGCTATAGGACAACAACTCCAGCACCAACTCGTCCAGTTCACGAATGTGCGCCACCAACCCTTGCAGGCGCTCGCGGCTGGCCGTTGGCATGTCCTCCGACAACGCCAGGGCCAAGCCGAAATCGAGCCGGGTCAGCGGCGTGCGCAATTCATGGGATACAGCGTTGAGCAGGTCTCGCTGCTGGTTGAGCAGGTTCTCGATGTCCCCCGCCATGGTGTCGAATACATGGGCCAGGCTGCCGATGTTGGAACTCGGCGCGATCTTCGTACGCTCGCTTAAATGTCCCTTGCCGAAACGCTCGGCGGTGCGCTTGAGGCGTTCCAAGTCACGCCAGTGCGGCCGCAGCCAGAGCAGCAGGCACGCCAGCATCGTCGCGCCGATCAGCACGTTGATGCTCCAATACAGCCAACTGACGTCCGCCGGATCCGGCGGCACGACCATCTTCACCGCCGTGCGTTCGTCCAAAGGCGCCGCCGCCAGGGTGCGCCAGCCCCAATCGCCGATGCGCACCACGTTTTCTCCACGCTTTAGGCGCGCCTGCTCGATCGCAGTGAAACCGGTGTCCTCGGTGGCTGCCAGCTCGATGCGCAACGGCTCGAATTCCTTGTCCATCTGCGCAGCCAGCGCCGGCCATTGCGCGCTGGGCACGGCGCGGAACTGCTTGACGATCAGGGTTTGCAGTCCACGGGAATAGTCGAGGTTGTAGGCTTGGAAGCGCTCTTGGAACAGGCGGATCACCAGTTCCGGCATCAGGTAGATCGCCGCGCTGTAGGAAACGATGGTGACCAGGTAGAGTCGAATCAGCAGCTTCCACATCGATCAGCATTCCCACTCGGAACGGCTGAACAGATAGCCCTTGCCCCATACGGTCTTGATCTTGCGCGCTTCGCCGGCGTTGTCGTCGAACTTGCGCCGCAGCTTGGAAATCGCCACGTCCACCGAACGGTCGGTGCCGTTGAATTCGATGCCGCGCAGGCGTTGCAGGATCTGGTCGCGGCTCAGCACTTCGCCGGAATGCCGTGCCAGCACCACCAGCAAGTTGTATTCGCCACTGGACAATTCCACCGGCTGGCCGCGCCAGGTCACCGTGCGTTCGGACAGGTCGATGCACAGGTTGCCCATGACAATGCGATCGTTGACCGTCTGCGGCTCGGTCAGGCTGCTGCGCCGCAACAACGTGCGCACCCGAGCGAGAAGCACCCGTGGCTCGCAGGGCTTGGTGACGTAGTCATCGGCGCCCATCTCCAGGCCCAGCACCTGATCGTGGCTGTCGTCCCGGGCGGTGAGCATCAGGATCGGCAGGGTCGCCGAATCGGCGCGTAGCAAGCGGCAGACCTGCAGGCCGTCCAGCCCCGGCAGCATCAGGTCGAGGATCACCAGGTCCGGCGGATTCGCCCGCGCACGTTCACGGACGTGGTCGCCACGGTTGAGCACGCTGACGTGATAGCCGTTGCGCTCCAGGTAGCTGGCGATCAGTTCACAGAGGGCGGCGTCGTCTTCGACGAGGAGGATGTTGGGCATGGGTGGGTCCAGACAAATGCTGTGGTGCTGGGCTAGGCCTCATCGCGAACAAGCCTCTTCCCACAAGTCTTCTGTATGGCACAGACCCACTGTGGGAGCGAGCTTGCTCGCGATGGCGATATCCAGGCGCAGAAATCTCAAGCCGCCAAGGATATACGCCCTCGCCCGTCGCCGACCAAACCCCTTACACAATTTCACACACAGCCTACAAAACCCTAACGGTGGACAGTCAAACTTTGTCGGCAGGTAAGATCGCAATAGAGGTTCGTCCACCGCGCCCACCCTCATCGGGGCAAGCCCACAGCTCAGCATTATCCAGATCAAAAGCGCCACCGATAGAAGTGAAGCTCAGGGTGATCTCACTGGCACCAGAGCCCTCCGGCGCGACAAAACCAACACTGAAATGTCCCGCGGAATCGAATGAATAGGCGAGATTGTATTCAGCAATCGCTACCTGCCCTGATCCGTAATAATTGGCGATGTCAAAACTCACGCGGACAGGCGCAGCAGTTTTCACCACCACCGATTGGAAAAGTCTCCCGCCGTTTTCAAACTGCGCCCGATTGTTCGCGCCCTTGACATGGTCGTTGTGTTCCCAATGACCAACGGTTCAGGAAGGGTCCGGGGGGTGTTGTCGGCAGTGTCCATGGCAGGGTCCCAGTTGGATGAGGTCTGGGGTTATTCAATGCCAGAAAACTGGGTGTGCCTACTGTCAGAGTTGACAGTAGGCACACCCTCGGGACCGTCCTTCCACCTGCCTGTCAGGGGCGCGCCGCTACTCTGTTATCCTCCTTCCAAACCGTTCGCCAAGCGGATAATAAATGCTTCCTCTTTTTGCCTTTCTTGCGCCCTTTTCTTGAGTAAGACTGTGCGGCCCGAAAAATGATGTTTTATCGAATTAACATTATTTTTCGGGACTGCGAACCGATGTTTAGCCGTTCCAGGGCGCTGGGGACATTTTTAAATAACCAGATGTTTTCCGGCTATCGAGCCGTCAGCACTTTTCAAAAAAACGACCCATGTCGAAATTTGCTCAATCTTCTTCATACTTCAGCCCTCTCGACAACTGCAAAGCCCTTTGCAGCCACCACTAACTTAATAGTTGTTGCATCATTAAATACTGACGCAAGGCAAATGCATCACGATCGAAGGCCCAGTGCCTGAGTTATGTTGCTACTGTACGGGTAAATAGTGGCATTCGTCCTCTTAAGATGAATCTCTAGAAAACGATAATAAGTGGCCCGTGTTGCCGATGAGCCCAACCATTGGGATGTCCAGCTTGATGGGACTATAAAGTTGTTGGCAATATCATGGTAGGGGTACTCATATTCCGCGTCGTACTCGAATTTCTGACTGACTAACCAGTTGTAGGCCTGAAGCGCATTAAAAGGGCCGCCGTGGACAATGATTTCATACTTGCGGCTTACCAACGCCTGATATGATGCCGTCAGCCCAGCTGCATCCCTAACCGTTATTGTTGTGGTCCCGTTTCTTAGCCCTCGAACCTTCCCGGTGGAACTGACTGATGCAATAGTAGAATTACTGGTGGAGTAGGTGTAAGGAAGTATTCCATCGCTAGGCAAACGTGTAACCTCGTCGAAAATTTCGGCCTGCCTCCGTGGCCAGGGTGCTTTGTAATAATGCAAAAGGTCTAGCGTCATATTCGAGTTATCAATGCGTAACCGCGACACGGTAAAGCTGCGCGCGGTCGAGGACGGATTGCCCACATACAGAGCCTCAGCTTTGAAGGTGTGCAGCCCGAGTGCTACGGGAATAGCCGTGCTGGTCCAGATCCCACCGATCGCCGTAAACCGTCCCTTGGACGTAGCCCCGTCAAACAATTCAATCTCCAACCCGGCCGAGGCAGTACCGCTCAATGTCACGCTGGTATCTCTCGTGGTGCCATTGGGAGGAATCTCAGTATTGCTTGGCTGGCCCTTTACCCAGGCAATAGTCGGCGCCGTCGCCGGCATGGCCTTGACGGTATAGGTCCGAAGCGGGAAGTCCACGGCATTGGCTTGGGCCGAGCTGCGGTCGAAGGTCACCTGCAGGATGACCTTCAGCTCGGAGCCATCGCGCAGCTTGAGCAGCTCGCTGCGCGGCAGGTCCGTGACCAGCCCTGCGCTCACTTCGGAGGAATTCACTGCCGAGGCGGTATAGAGCGTGATGATGTGAACGCCTCCTCCGTTCTGGGCGATGCCCTCGGCGCGCAGCCACACGCGCTGGCCGGCCGCGATCAGCGGCCAGGGCGCGCAGGTCACGCGCGCGTTGCCGGTGAAGCTGGTCAGGTCCAGTTCGCGGCCGAGGCCGCCCTGTGCCGCCTGGGGGATCAGCGGCATTGCCAAACTCGTCGCGGGCATCGCCTGCACGTTCAGCGTCAGCGGGGCTGACGCCGGCCCTTCGCTGCCGTCACGGGTCACGGTGTAGGTAACCGTGACCGATCTGTCCAGGTTGAAGGCGAGCACCGACACTGGGAGCGGAATTTCCCGGCTGCCGGGCAATGCCTGTACCGGGGTGGTATGGGAACCGGCCCCGGCAGTGCCGGCCCAAGTCACGCTGACCTTATCGCCGAGTTGAATACCATAATCGGGGATCACTGCGGTCAACGCATCCTTGGCCGCCACCGGATTCAATGACTGGTTGGGCACCGTGCCGGTGGCCTGCTTGACGCTGGGCGCAGTCAGATTCATGGCTGCGCCAATTTTTATCGTTAATATCTCAGAGGCAGAAGTCCCGCCCCCTACCCGTTTGACCCAATACATCGCCCGTACCGTGCCATTGCGATTGTCCTCGATCAACGCGGCCCTGATGGTGAACTGGATGTTTTGGTTCTCGGTAAATTCGGTGACCGGAATCGAGTCCCGGTACCGTCCGGTGTTCGAGCCCCACCACAAGATATGCACCCAGTCGCCGGCGGTTTGCCCGCTGTATTGGCGCACGATCAAGCGCGTACCGTCCGGCTTGTCCGCAGGATCCAGTACGCCGCCGCTTTCGCCCTCGACCACCGGCAGCGGCAATTCGGCCCGGGGCTCACCGATGCTCAGCAGGTCGGCGTGCAGCGATTCCTCTTCCAGCACCTCCCGGCTCACCACATCACGCAGCAATTTGTAATACAGATCGAGCGTCCCCTCCTCGATGGCAGTAAGGTGTTCGCCAGCCACGACGATCTCGATCGGTACGCTGCCCTCCGCCTCGTTCGCGGTGATCGGGTGCAGTGGGAGATCAGGTTTATAGGAAGTGCCGTTCGCCTTGGTGCCGTTCCAGATCAATTCAATCGCATTGCCCCCTTCCATGGCCGGGTCCAGCGGGATCTCAATGGTGGTATTGGGCAGTTCTGGATCGAGTGTGCCGGCGATCTCGTCCAGGGGAATCGGCGCCGCCAGGGGATTGGCCCTGCCCACGATCCGCGGGGAGAATATCTTGGAGAACAGGTCGGCGCTGCCATCCGCCTTGATCAGCCGGTAGAAAAATGCCGCATGAGGACCGCCGGCCAGCTGTCGTACCTCGGCGCTGGGGCGTTTGAACATGAGGACATTCGGGACGCTGAGAATTTTTTCCCGCGCAAAGACGACTTCTTCGATCTTTTCCCCCTCTGCCGTTGTGCCCGTCAAACTCATCTCGACTTCATCGTCCACCTTGAAGTTACTACCTACCGCGATCACCTGAAAGGTCAGGTCCGCCTCGCCAAGCTGGTCCATATCCAGCTCCAGGTTGAACACCTCCCCGATCAACGGCGCATCCAGGCGCGAGTTGCCGGTGTCCACGATCACCCGTACCTCGACGCTAAAGTCTTCAGACTTGTTGTCCACCCGGTCATAGACTTCAAAGACCACCGGCAAGCCATTGGTGTCGGAGTCTTTGCCGTTGAGAATGGTCTCCTCATCGACAGTGATGACCAAGGGCTGGTTCTGTGGCGGAAAATGTTCCGGCCCTACCGTTTTCCAAATAATTTCACCGCCCCAGGACATCTTGATCCGGTCCCCTTCGGCCATGATCGGGTAAGGCTCGATGGTCACCGGGACACCTAGCCTGGCGGCTTCCTGATCCACCGCGCCGGGGGGCAGGAACTCGGGCGGGAGTGTCAGTCTCAGTTCCGAGTGACCGGGTGTATCACCGTCCTGATCCTGGCCACCGGGTGGGGCAAACTCGACCTTGACGTGGATCTTCGTCACCTCCGAAGGCTCGTAGTTGGAGGCCCCCACTATTTTCACGTCGTAGCTCAGGTCGAAATCTCCATCGGCCAGCCCACCTACCGGGATATACCGCTCAATCCACTGGCCCACCTCCGTCTCTTCATCGATGGAGCCCGGCAACACGGGGATGTTGTTCAACTTGATCCTGAAGGAGTCTCCCCGCCCCATGTTGTCCCAAGGCGGTAGCAGCAGCCGTAGCCCGTCGTGGGGAAAGACCAGCCTGGCGGCGGCAATGTTGATGCCCACGCTGCCTACGGGAGCCGGCGGATACGCGGGTCCGCCGTCAGGGATGGTCAGCTCTTGAAGAAGCAGGGGGGTGTTGTCGGCAGTGTCCATGGCAGGGTCCCAGTTGGATGAGGTCTGGGGTTATTCAATGCCGGAAATCGGGGTGTGCCTACTGTCAGAGTTGACAGTAGGCACACCTTTCCACGGCTACTAAATTAGAGCACACCCACATCACAACTGGACGTTTCCCATGACCCGGTTCATGCCCTGCCTACTTCCTCCCCTGCCCCTTTCCCCAGCACCGCTGCAGCTCAGGGGGCTGTTCATTGCAGGTTGGACCAGTCCCGTCATCGATGCTGATTACGGAATCAACCGCAGCATTGTCTTCGACCTCGCTCGCCCCCCCCAGACCGAAGACCCTCCCAAGGACGCACTCTGCATCATCGACCCTTGGAACGAGCAGAAGGAAGGCGACAAGATCGATGTCTACCTGAACGATGAAATAATCGCTCAGGGGACTGTTGAAAAGGGAGGGCTCAACAAGCGCCTGTTCTTGTCATTGCCACACGAAAAAATCACCCCCACCTGGGGCGAGAACTTTCACTTCAAGTTGACGCCCGTAGGTGAAACCGGGCCCAGCGACGAGTCGACACCCTGGCGTTTGCGAGTCAAGCTGGATCGCCCCGGCGGCAAAGACAGAGAACCTCACAACCCAGGTCATTCAGAACTAAAGGCTCCGCTGCCCCCTCAGGATGTGATCGATAATGGGGTAGATGCCGGTTCCGCCAAGAACGGCTTCGACCTTGAGATCCGGCATTATCCCGGTCGTGCGGCCCACGACACCATCCAGCTGGCCTGGGGTAGCGCTTTTGTATACCGCGAGATCACCCCGCAGGAGGCGAGTACGACCGATTCGATCTTCATCAGGATCGACCAACAAACCATCCTCGCCGCCGGAGACAGTGCCCGACTGCTGGTCCATTACATGGTGTTCGATCTGGTCTGGAACTATGCCGAAAAATACTCCTCGCGCACTTACGTACAAGTAGACGCCGGAGCTGCTCGACTGTCCGAGCCCATCATCAAGGAAGCATCCAGCGGTGTCATCGATTTGCCGACGCTGGGCAAACAGCCCGTGACGATCCAGGTTATCGCGCGCGCACCCGACTTTGCTCTGAACGACACGTTGAATATGACCTGGATCGGAACTCCAGTGGTCGGCCTACCATTGGAGAACCGTCAATCCAAAGTCATCGACAACCTGCCCGCAGTCTATGCATTCGAGATTCCCAACGCTGAAATCCGTGCCCTGGCGGGCGGGTCTGGCGATGCGTTCTATATCCTGGAAAAAGCCAACGGTGATCCTCCTCTGTCATCCAAACATGCCTTCGCAAACGTCGAGGGGCAGGTCTCCGCTCTACCCGCGCCGACACTTATCGAACTGATTGGGGACACACTCGAACCGGACCAGCCCTTCGCCACAGTGATCATCCATGCTTATCCGGGCATGAAGGGGGGCGACCATCTCAAACTGGTCTGGCTGGGTGAAAAGGCCAACAACGCAGGCCCTTACCTGCATGAAGACGAGCACATTGTCAGCGACAATGAAGTGGACACGGACATCGTGATGTTCGTCCCCGGTGAACACATCGCGGTGCTGACAGGAGGCAGCCTGAGGCTGAGCTACTGGGTCTCCAACGACAATGCCGTCGTGTACGACGTCCGGGAGTCCGACGTCCTCGACGCCAAAATCCAAGTCATCCGTGCCGAAATCCCCGCGCCCATGGTCGTTGAAGCGCCCGAGAATAAATTGGATCCGCACATTCATACCGGCAACGTGACACTGCGCATCGGATACCTCGGCACCGCCAAAGGCGACATTCTCACCTACTACTGGCACGGCAACCCTGGAGATGGCAGCACCAGCGATTGGGTACCGATATCCCAAGCCAGCGCCGGCAAACAGCTGGATTTTACGATCCTGCGCAAGTACATCGAACCGAACATCAACAACATCGTCCGGATTCGCTATGTTGTCCTGGAGAAACTCACCGGTCGGTATCGCTATTCGGGCTTGCTTGAGCTGGTCATCGGCGACCTGTTGGGCGACCTCCCGGAACCCATGGTGATCGAAGCCTCGCCCGCAGATGAGCTCAATCCAATCAATGCACTCGCCGGCGCCACGGTAGAGGTGCGATACGAGAGCATGGATGAGCCACACAGGATTCATTTGAATTGGCTGGGCACCCCCGGGGCGGGTACATCCGATGATCTGGAGTTGCCCGGCAGTGCCAACGGCAGTGTTCTGTTCACCGTCCCGGCCTCGGTGGTCGGCGCCAATATCAACCGTAACGTGATGCTCGGTTATGAGGTGACGCATAAAGGCTTCGTATTTCCCTCCGAAACCCTGGCGCTGAAAGTACTGGCCTTTCAGGATCCGGACAACCAGCTGCCCAAACCATGGATGCCCCAGGCAAACAACACCACCTCAGTACTGAACCTGGCAACCTTTACCGGCAACGCCAACGTCACCGTTGGAAGATGGCCATTCATTGCCGCCAAGCAACGCATCTGGTTGCGGCTCGAAGGACATTCCGAGACTGGAACGCTCTTTCCTATTCCGTTGTTGGACGGCCATGAGCTGACGGCCGATGAGGCCGCGAATGGCCTGAGCGAAGTTGTGCTGCGAACCGAGCTGGAACGGCTTGGCCACAACACACCGCTGACGGTCATATGCAAGGTGGGCTTCAGCACCGAAACCGATGAGTTTTACGCGCTTGCCTTCCCTCTGACCCGCTATACGTTCAAGAGTCGTCATGACTGGGTTGTGCCGGAGATTACCAGCGTCAAGGACTCTTGGGGCGAAGTAGGAGAAGGAGAGAACACGCTCGACACCCGTGTGAGACTGGACGGCGCAGCGACCCCCGACTCCAGTGTGCAACTCTACGAAGGTACCGTTCCCGTGGCGATTCTGCCGGTGAGTATCGGAGGGGCTTGGTCGCACGACATGTCCTCGCTGAGCGTGAAATCGTACCGGCTTACCGTCCACGCCCTGGATGGCAGCGGTTTCATCTCATCACCGCGCACGTTTTCCGTGGAAGCCGCCGATGCCCCGACCATTACCAGCCTCAGGGACGCTTGGCGTGAAATTGCCCACGACGGCTACACCACTCACAGACAGGTCACGATCAAGGGCCAGGCCAATGCCCGGCAGAATGTGAGAATCACGGGTATTTCAACTCCCCCACCGCAGGTGCCGACCGACGACAGCGGTGGCTGGACCCTCACGTTCAGCACGTTGGCTCTCCAGCGATACAGTGTTGTGGCCGAGGCACTTTATGGCGAGGGCGTTCCGCCGTCCGCGCCGCGGTCATTCACCGTGACGCCAGTTGTCAACCCGACGATCACCAGCGTTCGGGACTCCCGCGGCGAACTCAACAACGGCGGCAGTACGACAGATAACAAGGTGACGTTGAGGGGGAGCGGCAGCGCTTATCAAATCGTCCAGATACTGGGTACCACGACGACAGCTCCCGAAATCCGGGCTGATGGCCTAGGTATCTGGACCCTGGCAGAACTGGCTGTGACTCCCAGAGGCTACAGCCTGACCGCCAAAGCGCTGTACGGTGACAACGTCCCCATTTCATCGCCGAGAACGTTCACGGTCGTTGCACCAACGCCAGCGTTGAACTTCAACCAGAGCCCGGTGACGTTAAGTGGGACGGCTTACATACTGGTCGGCAGCCCCACCCTGCCCAACTTTGGCGCGGGCACGTCGGTACGCCATGCCGCTAGCGCTGGAGTAGGTCCCTATCGCTATAGCTCCAGCAACCAAGGTGTCGCCATGGTCGATGGAGCCGGATTGGTCACCGTTCGCCGCAATGGCAGCACGACCATTACCGCAACCGATTCGGCCTCGCCCCCACAGTCAAAAAGCTACACCGTGACAGTTACCGGTGTTTGGCTGTGTCATAACTTGGGAGGCGGTCATTACCAGGCGATTCGTAACGTAGCCGCCTCCCGAGGTTTGGGCATTCCGGATCTCGGTACATTGAATGCAATCAGCGTCGCCTACCGGGGTCGGTGGCCTTGGTTGGGAGCCTACACATGGTCCAGCAGTGTGAAGTTTCCGCTTCCGCCGGTGTACATGTATGCGCTGACCATGTCCAATGGCGCTACGTGGGGGTTGTGGGATCTTAATCCGGCTGGCACAGGCATGGGCATTGGCAGGTGAAACGCCGCCTCATTAAAAAATTGTCCGTTCATTAACGGCGCCAAACGAAAAAACCCTGCATAAAGGCAGGGTTCTTTCTGTTTGTCCTACGGGTATTGGCATTTACCAGTTGTAGCGCAATCCCACATTGGCACCGAATGGCATTTCGATATTCTTGCCACTGGCATAATCAAAGTCAGCGTGCAATTGCAAAGACTCACTGAGTTGCGCAGCTATACCGGCCCCCAGCTCAGCACGCGAACCCGACAAATCATTGTTGAACACATTGTTATTGACTTGGACCTCATTGTTTTTGGCGAACTCATGTGCCATCGCCACCCGGACATAGGGCTGCAGCACGGTGCCGTCGTCCAGCGTAAAGTTACGCCCGCCAGTCGTGCCGACCTTGCCGAGGAAAGAGCGGGTACGATCGCCTTCGGCCTGCATGCCGTTATCCAGACCATAATCCTGGCTCTGGATCACCACCGTCGAGAATTGGGTATAGGGTTCGATGAAGTAGTTGTTGTCCAGCTTGATATGCCGTCCGAACTCAACCGAGCCGCCCAGACCTGCAGTGTTGTAGGAACCCTTGGCACGGGCACCGTCACTCATGGAGACTTTTGCCTCGTTATGGAAACGGTTGAGCTTGAGTACACCGTCGAAGTAGTAGCCCGTGTCCGCGTCCAGCCAAGTGGTATAAGCGCCAAGGTAGTAGCTCTTCACGGTGCCTGAACTGCCGCGGCTCAAATCCAGGTCGGAGTTGCTGTGGCCCGCCATCGCACCGATGAGCCATTGTCCGTCACCCATGGGCAACGGCGCGTCGGCTCCCAGGGAAAAGCCCTGCTGAGTTTGCTTGTAGCCGGTACCGGAGGCCGCGTCCACGCTATATTTGTTGCCATAGGTACGGCCCCACGCGCCCGACTTTCCTCCGTTGAAACGCAACTCGCCCATGCGACTGCGCAAACTGGTCAGCTCGCCCAACCAAACTGTTGGGGCAGTATTGAATAGGGCCATGACCGTGCGGGTACCAGGGCTGACCGTCGCCGTCTCGGGATCGAGGAACCAATCAGTCCCCCCTGAACCATTCGCCGCGGAGATCAGTTTGTAAGAATAGGTCCCGACATCCACCTGATCACCCACCAGGCCAAAGGTAGCGTCGCCCGCCGCCGTCTTGACCAAGGTCAACGCTTGCGGTGACGCGGGGTCAACCCCTGAACCTGCCACCCACAACGAGTGATTACCGGTGGCGACACCGAAGACATTGAGCACATCGTGTTGATTGGTGGCCCAGTCGACATCCATCTTGAAGGTTCCGTCGCCCGTCAGGGTGCCCACGTTCAACTGATAGAACTTCCCAGCACCGCCGAAGGCCACCGTTCCCGCGTTCATGGACAAGGTGCCAACCGTATTGTCACCAGCCATTTCCCATTCGGAACCGCTATTGATCGTGACGCCGGAAACGCCGACCAGATTCCCTTTGAAGAACGAACCGTTAGCGAGCCCCAGGGTGCCGGTGCTCCCGGATTCGACAATAAAGTCACCTTCCATTCGGGCTTGATCGAAACGCAGATTGGCGGTGCTGTTTTCGGATACATCAATGTTGCCTTTCAGCACGACACCGCCGCTATTGCTCACACCCATGTTCGCTGTGGAACCGCCGACAACCTCCAGCAAATTGCCGTTGCCTGCGATGAGATTCGAACCATTGGTCAGTTCGATATTGATCACCGTCGATGCGGCGCCGGCAGCCGAGACACGAATAGCGGCACCGTTTTTGCCCTCAACGGTCGTACCATTGAGCAATACCTTGCCTTCACGCGGAAGTGGCCGATTGCCTCGCAGATCGAGTCCATTCAGACCGCCAATAATCGTGCTGCCGATAAACTCCGCATCGGCACTGAACAATCTGACGCCGTAGCTATCGGCCCCCGTACCTTCGATGTGAGAGTTGTGGACTTTCAGAGTACTTAACGCCGAAGCAAAGGCTCCACCTTCCAGCCCTTTGATAACGCTACCGGCAGTTACCGTCGCCGACGACCCCACGCCGAGGCTTTGCAGCAAATGCAGGCCAATCCCGTGGTCATTGGTCACCGTGCTGTTATTGATCGTTGCTTCACTGGCTTCCAGTCGCACGCCAGCGATGAGTCCTGCACCCGTGGCAGTCACCGTGGCACCATCCAGCGCCACTCGCGAACCGTTACTTGCCCATATTTGCTGCGTCGTACTACGAGGACGGATATTAACAGCGGAGCTATTTGAAATAATATCCATTACGTTGGCGCCGTTCACATTGAGCGTGGAACCTGTTATGACCTCGTAGCTATCACTCGGAGTGCCAGGCGTAACGTCCCTGACGTCACCGTTTTCCACTAAGTCGGCCTGCACCGATGTGCTGACCAGCATCGACCAGATAAGGCAACAAGACACCGGCGCTATACCGGACAAAAGTGATCGTGCGGAATTCGAGGAATGCATAGTGATGAACCTGAAGTAAGAGTGAAGGTGCACTTCCTCACGACTCAGCCGCAATCAAAGTGCAAGGCGGCCGCAGGATACTCAAAGAACCACGCATAGCATGTAGGAAAAATCCCAAATAGCACCTAGAAAAATCCCATAAACTTACACCAATAGAATTTTCCGATCTCTAGGAGAAATAACAACGTAAAGGAAAAAAATTTTTCCTTTACGCCTCTTCACCTTTATCGGGACCAAGGAATATCAAGGATTTATCGGGCACAGACCTGCAGCATCCACCGAAGCGGCACGTATCGAAAACGTGCCTGACAATGTCGACGTGCCGACTACCACCGAATAGTCAACCTTCAATGCCCCCCTGCGTCCTAGAAAAACATCAAAATAATTGGCCCTGGGCCCAACCAACACAATAAAGCCGTCATCTACTTGTGATTGGCTCAGTGAAGGAATCGTCGTTGTCCAAGCCGTTCCCACTTCATTGCCCAGGACAGGTGGAAACACATCATATCCTTGTACCGTAATGGCCATTGACAGGCCCGCCGACAGCCTTGGGTTCGCTGGAATATGCAACCGCAAGTTAGCGTCTGGACCAATCCAGGACGAGCAATTGATCCACCATGTGGTGCCACCTACAAACTGAGCATCAGGGAATTCCGGCTCGGCCAGTCTGATTGGCACGGCTTCCTCTACATTCACTTCTGTAATAGGAGAAGGGCTAGGGTTGTTATCGCCGGTTACGCCCACTGCATACCACACATCAATCAGAATGCCCGGTACCTTCTCGATCTCAGCCCAAGGCACATTGAATACGAGAGGATCGCCTTCATTCGGCACCGGTGTTACTTCAGTTACGTAATCGGGTAGATCTCCCCAGTACAGTCTCGCCCAGTCAACACCGACAAGCCCCACGGGTACCGTAATAGTCGCCGTTGCAGGCAGCCCTTTGTCGCGTTCCACCAGCTTATTATTTTCTGGCGCTGTGCCACCGCCTCGGACAAGCACCTTCGGCAGAATGCCAGGGTCGATGAGCTGGGACAAATCGACTTTGATGTCCAAATCACTGTCAGCATCGTACTCGTGGGGGCCTCTTTCGATCTGATAAGTCACTGCCGTCGGCTTTTCTCCCGTAGTGCTACCATAATCCGGTTCGATCAGTTCAGAATCGCTTACATCAATGATCATTGGGTCTGTTGGATTATCTCCAACTCTGTAGGGAGTACTGGCCTTATAGGCGCCCCACGTCAGGTAAATACGATCGTTCTTTCCGTGATTCGTATAGCGCGGTACCAATGCCCGGACGCCTGCTTTAACGTCGGCCAAATCAATCAATGTCTTGGCATCTTCAGCCAATGGCACCCTCAGAGGACGGAACGGCCCAACAGGAAGGGGAAGGAGCAGTAAATGAGTTTCAAGCGGTACCGATTCTGGGCCGATATTACCCACAATATCTTTTAGTTTAAATTCGAAAGCAAGCTGACCATCGTCTTTCCCCGTGAAATATATAGTCGGAATAAAGATTGTCCGGTCGTTAGGAATCACCTCATCAAAGACTTTGAACGAAACAAGGTCTTCTTTTAACAGGGCGTAAACCTCAATGGCGTCCTGATTACGTTCGCCTGCGTAATCAGGTACGATTAGCGGCACGCCTGTACTACTGACACTATCTAGATATGCCTTTGTCAACCCGTCGTCCTTAGCAACCTGGTCTCTAAATTCCAACGAATGGGTGGAAGATTGATTGTCATTTGGCGGAGTCTTATCGATAACGAATTCCGCTATATCAGAATCTGTGGTGCTCCCCGAGGGGATTTCTACACTGTATTTCAACTCGTACGTCCCTTCCTCTGCAAAAGCCGAAGCACTCACAGTGGTCGGATAGGGAAAGTCACCAGGTTGAAATGGCCCGGGGATCGGATGCATATCCGTAGGAACACCCCAATCGGAGCTCCCTTTGCGCCTGACGAAGATCCTGAGCGTATCTGTCTCGCCCAGTTCGGCTTGCTCTGGCCATTCAGGGACCTCTAGATCAAGATCAGTCTCCTGCAGTGCCCGAGGCACATAGTTTTTGTATTCGGGAAATGCTGGAAAGTAGTTCGGAACAATTATCGGATCCAAGGGATCAGCTAGTTGGTCGGCCCTCTCCTGTAAATACCAAGTCGTGTAGGCCTGACGAGCCTGCGCGGAGGTCAATACAAATTTCTTCTGGTCATTCATCTTCTCAGCTCCGGTAGATATCAGTTAGACACACCCATGAACAGACAAACACTTACAACTTATTACTTCCCAGCGAGCCCGACATCAAACAGTCTTCAGTCCTTCAGCCCTCATGTCTTGAGGCAGCACACTGTTCCTCCGAAACGGTTTCAACAATCTTCAAATTCTCCGGTGCCGGAGAAGTGCCAAATTGTCCGTCCGTTTTGCTCAGTGTGTAATAAGTGCCCCACGATCCTCTCGACACCGGTTTTATGTGCGGATCAAAGGGCAAGATCCAGACATCGATAAACCCGTCACGAATATGCTCAGGTCTTATCTCTTCTGGAAATTCACCATAAGTTTCGTCAATAGGATCGGCAGAATTGAATGCTCGATAACCTTGCCAAAACACCCTGACTTCGTCGCTTGCTGCAAAATGACCACTGTCGAATTTTATGCGAACCCGAATCCCTTCCCATGGTTTATCTTCACAACCGATATAACCAAAACCATCCGCATCCTCAAAAACCGGCGCTGGCAAATCATCAATGGTAGTGACCTGAACGCGCACATAAGTATTTTCGGATTGCTGTTCGTTAACGCCGTTGCTGGTTGTGTAGTACACCGGCAATCTCGCGTTGTTAGGCTCCGTATCAATCACATCCCAAGATACGGCGGAGAACAAAACTTCCGCGCCTTCGACATCGCCGGCCCGCACGGTATAGGTGGCGACGGCCCCGCTGTATTGCCCCCAGTAGAGCTCGAGCATCTCTCCGGGACTCGGCGCCTGATAAAGTTTTAGCTTCGGAATGACCGGAGAGGTCCTGTCACCGGGCAACAACACATTGGGCACGCCCGAACCACCCACAATATCAATGAGCGGTAAAAGCGGGTTGAGCAACGCCGGTGCATTGGGATGGTCCTGACCGGCAACCGTGAAATTGATGCTGATATCAGCTTCTTCCGAAGCACGCGAACTACCACCACGAATGAAGTTGTAGCCCACCTTGACGACCGAGGGGCCTGGTCCATTGGCGATCAAAAAAATCCATGGCACCGGTATGTTCAACGGAAGAACAGCGTTGCGCCGGGGCAGCCGAATACCGTCCCAAACCAGTTCTATCTGGTCACTGGGTAGCAATGGAGGGGGAATATTTTCAACGACTGCCTGCACTTGCGCTCGCGCATCGGCCCGGTGTACGAGGTTGTCATCGTCATGCAGCGGCACAGTGGGTGGCGGAAGTCGGCCAGGCCAAGGTATGAGTGAAACGGTGCCGGTGGCTGGCTTCGAATAGGTCAGCGTTTCGTTTCCGGCACGGTCCCGAATTTTATAAAAAGCATGGAAGGTTCCATTTTGGTTCGGCGCACGAATGTCGTCGCCCATCAAATCCACACGAATGTCTCCGGCATCAATCTCCGCCTGAAGAACCGTTTTTGGTGTGACAAACGTCTCGGTGGGCGGGTTCGTTTGCGACCAGAACAACTCAAGCACATCGCCGTCCGCCGCGCCGGTATAAGTGGGCGACGGAAGGCGAAACTCGACCTTGTCATTGTTGTTCAGAAGATACTCTTCGGTAATGATGTTCCCAGGCAAGTTACTGGGAAACAGCAACACCTCAAGTTGTTTATCGTAACTGGGCGGTTCGGTATCCACTGTCACAAAGCGATGTTCAGAAGGCGCCCCATTACCAGCACCCTCTATGACAACTTCGTACCATATTTCGAAACGCCCATCGGGCTGGAGCAAGTTCCTCGGTACGGCAAGAGGAAGGGGAAACATATCCTCTGTAATGGGGCCTTTCACGGGGAGTGTTTGAACGGGCGCGCCCGTCCTATTAATGGGACGTTCCCAATAAAGTTCGATAATGTCTTCTTCACCCGCAATCGCATATTCGGGCCATCGCTCAGGCACATAGACAGGCAACGGTTGATTTTGTGACCCTGTGGGAAGCAGCCCTTCTGGGTCACGGTCTTCAATAATCAAGGGAATCGATAATTTCTTCAGCTCAGCCAATATTGGACCTCGTTTGCGCATCAAAGGCCCTTCTCTTTCACCTGAGTCTTTGTTCTCTTTCGATTCGCTCACTTTCCACTCCAAACTCGCGACATTGAGGTTATTTGCGCCGCGCTGATGATGCGTAGTGCATTCCGGGTCTACACAACAGAACCCAAGTGAACCTATTCGACTCTCTATCCAATCGATTGAATACTGTCAGAGTTGACAGGTGCGGATACCGTCCGTCGCTTTAACAGGCAGCGAACGGCAATATTTCAATTCTGTAAATGAACGCGCCTTGCACGCGAACATCGCTCTTTCTGGATCGGGCGCTCTTTTTGAATACGCTACGCTGTTGTATGTGTAGACCGTTGTAGAACTTCAGCGCACTTGTAAGGACTGAACGGCACACGAGGCAATCCGCCGGCACGCCTCCGCCAACTTCACCTGATCGACCACCAACCCAATCCGAATATGCCCCGCCGCACTCGGCCCAAACGCCTCCCCCGCCAGCACCGACACGCCATACCCGTCCAGCAGCCGCTCGGCAAACGCTTGAGCGCCCAGCCCGGTCCCACGTACGTCAACCATCACGAACATGCCGCCATCGGGCCGGACCGGTTTGAGACCCGGGCAGTTTTCAAGCGCCATGCACACCAGCTCACGGCGTTGGAAATATTCCTCGCGCATCCGCGCCACTTCAGGCAAGTCTTGATCGAGGGCAACCTGGGCGGCGCGCTGGACGAAATCCGGCAAGCCAAACAGCATGCACAGGGACAGGTTGGAGAGGTGTTCGGCAAGGGGTTCGGGACCGACCGCCCAGCCGATGCGCCAGCCGGTCATGGCGTGGGACTTGGACAGGCTGTTGATGGTCACAGTGCGCTCAGCCATGCCCGGCAGCCCGGCCGGGCTGATGTGCTGGCCTTCGTACAGCAAGTCACTGTAGACCTCGTCGCTGATCAGCCAGAGGTTATGGTCAATGCACAGGTGCGCCAGCGCTTGCCAGGTCGGCAGCGGCAGGCTGGCGCCGGAGGGGTTGTTCGGGCTGTTGAGGAGCATGGCGCGGGTGCGTGGGGTAATCAGCCGGGCGACGTCGTTCGGCTGGACGCGGAAGCCGTTTTCCGGCGTCACCGCCACCGGCACCACTTTCGCCCCGCAGGCGCCGAATACCGCTTCATAGGTGACGTACATCGGCTCGGCGACGATCACTTCATCGCCAGGGTCGAGCAAGCATTGCGCGACGGCATAGACCGCGCATTGGGCACCGGGCAGCACCGTGACGTGCTCGGCGCCGACCGGTTGGTCGCAGCGCTGTTGATGCCGTCGGGCGATGCTCGCGCGCAACGAGTGCAGGCCCCGCGTATCCGAATAGTGTGTATCGCCCGCCCGCAGGCTGGCGACGGCAGCCTCGACAATCGCGGGCGGGGTGTCAAAATCCGGATCGCCCACCGAGAGCAACAGGACTTCCCTGCCCTCCTCACGCATGGCCAGCGCCCGGTCGTGAATGTCCCAGGCGGCGGCGCCGTCACCGGTGATGCGTTGGGTCAAGGCTGAAAAGCGCATGGAATCTCCTGTGAGCGCGGTGTCCAGCCTCAACCCTATCTCAAATCACGAAACGCGCCACCGCCGCATTCAACCCCACCGCCAGGCGCGACAGTTCGTGGGTGGCGTCGCTGGTCTGTTGCGCGCCGCTGGCCGACTGGGTGGCCAGGTCGCGGATGTTCATCAGGTTGCGGTCCACTTCTCGCGAGACCTGGGCCTGTTCTTCAGACGCACTGGCGATGACCAGGTTGCGCTCGTTGATCTGGTGGATCGACTGAGTGATCTGCTCCAGCGCTACGCCGGCGGCCCGGGCCAGTTCCAAGGTGCTTTGGGTGCGCTGGTTGCTTTGCTGCATCGACTGCACGGCCTGGCCGGTGCCGTTCTGGATGCCGGCAACCATTTTTTCGATTTCCTGGGTTGATTGCGCAGTGCGATGGGCCAAGGCGCGGACTTCATCGGCCACCACCGCGAAACCCCGCCCGGCCTCGCCGGCACGGGCGGCTTCGATGGCGGCGTTGAGGGCCAGCAGGTTGGTCTGTTCGGCGATGGCGCGGATCACGTCCAGCACCTTGCCAATGTCGCGGCCCTGGATTGCCAAGCCTTCAATCATCGAGGCGGTGGCTTGCACGTCGTGGGTCATGGTCTGGATCGCGTCGACGGTTTCCACTACCCGTGTGCGCCCCTCCTGGGCGGCCTGGGTCGACTGGTTCGACGCTTCGGAAGTCGACACGGCGTTGCGGGCGACTTCTTCGACGGCGGCGGTCATCTCATTGACGGCGGTGGCCGCTTGCTCGATCTCATTGTGCTGCTGTTGCAAACCCCGGGAAGATTCCTGGGTGACGGCGCTCAGCTCCTCGGCGGCGGCGCCCAGTTGGGTGGCGGAGCCGGCAATCTGCTCGATGGTCTGGCGCAGGCTGCTTTGCATCGCGCCAAGGGCCTGGAGCAACCGGGCGGGTTCGTCCTTGCCCTCGTCGGTGATAACGGTGACCAGATTGCCTCCGGCAATGGTCCGTGCTGCTTCGAGGGCCCGATTCAGGGGCGTGACGATGCTGCGGGTCAGCAGCAGGGCCAGCAGCACGGTGGCCAGCGCGGCGATGATCGAGACGACGAGAATGCCAGTGATGGCGCTGTTGTAATAGGCGCCGGCCTGGTTCGACGCTTCATGCCCCTCCGCCACGCTCATTGCAATGAGCTTGTTGAGTTGCTCGCCCATCTGGTCAGTGCCTTCCTTGATCCGTGTGTTGATGAGGCTGCGCAACGCGTCGGCCTTGTCTTGTCGGGATAGATCCAGCATTTCCTTCTGGGCCTGGAGGTAGTTTTCCAGGGTTTTCGAAAAGACTTTATACAGCTCAGCTTCATCTGGCTCGGCGGGCAGCGCTGCATAGGCTGCATTCGCCTTGTTGAGTTTTTCCACCAGCACGCCGATGCGGGTCTCGGCCTCGCTGAGGCTGGCGGGGTCGCGGTTGACCAGGATGCGAAATGAAAGAATGCGCATGCGCAGCACGTTTTCAAGGACATTGGCCAGGTGACCGACGGCGGGTAACTGGGTCTGCTCCATGTCCACCGACGCCTGGCGAATGACGGACATGCGATTGGCGGCGAACACGCCGAGCACAACGACCAATAGCGCAATGACGGCAAAGCCGAGAAAGGCTCGGGGGGCGATATTCAAGCTACGTAGGGACATGGGAAGACCTCGGTGGTGGGTCGAGCGTCCATGCCGCCGGCGTATCGATTGGGATAATTATGTGTACGCCTACCGGGTTATCGGCTGGGCTTGAGGCTTTTTGCAGGAGGACGATGAAATATATTCCCGGCGTGTTCAATTGACGCCCCGCCCTCGCCCATGGTCTCCTGTGCGCCAGTTTGGGTGCCCTTCACAGGGTGAAACGGGAAACCGGTGAATCGTGTGCTTTACTTCAAGGCCACGTCAGTCCGGTGCTGCCCCCGCAACGGTAAGCGAGTGAAGCGTCGAATCCACTGTGCATGCGCATGGGAAGGTGACGCTTGCAGGCACGGCTCTGGCCGGCCCCTCGTGAGCCCGGAGACCGGCCCATGACTCATTTTCAACAAACCCGCGGTGGGCGGGCGCTGTTCGAATCCCGGCGAGCCTTTGCCCGGGTTTTCATTGCGCTCGATCCGCCCGCTGACAGACCAGAGGGAAGCGCCATGTCGACCATCAGCAGCACCGCCCGCTCCACCAGCAGCACCGTTACCCTGAGCCAACGCCTGAGCGCGGCGGTCCTCGCCTCGATCCTCGGCGCGGGCCTGGTCTATTTCGCCGGTTTCTCTCACATCGAAGCAGTGCACAACGCAGCCCATGACACACGGCACAGCGCCGCGTTCCCGTGCCACTGAGTGCTGCCGACATGATCAAGCGTATCGCGCAAACCGCTGGTTTCAGCGGGCTACTGGCCGCCCTGCTGCTGACTCTGCTGCAAAGTTTCTGGGTGTCGCCGCTGATTCTCCAGGCGGAGACTTTCGAGAAGGCCCCGGCGACCGAGGTCCATGAACATGCCGCTGGGGCTGCACATAGCCATGACGCCGAAGCCTGGGAACCGGAAGACGGCTGGCAGCGTGTACTGTCCACGACGGGCGGCAATCTGGTGGTCGCGGTGGGTTTTGCGCTGATGCTGGCGGGCCTGTACACCTTGCGTGCACCGACGCGGACGTCCCAGGGCTTGCTTTGGGGACTGGCCGGTTATGCGACTTTCGTGCTGGCGCCGACTCTCGGCCTGCCACCGGAATTACCCGGCACGGCAGCGGCGGATCTGGCCCAGCGGCAAATGTGGTGGATCGGCACGGCGGCGTCCACGGCAGTGGGCATCGCACTGATTGCATTCGGTCGGCATTGGCTGTTGAAGTTGCTGGGCCTCGCCATCCTGGTGACGCCTCATGTGATCGGCGCGCCCCAGCCCGAAGTGCATTCGATGCTGGCTCCCGAGGCGCTGGAAAGTGAGTTCAAGCTCGCCTCGCAATTGACCAATGTTGCATTCTGGCTGGCCTTGGGCCTGATCAGCGCCTGGCTGTTTCGCCGGGGCACCCAGGCCCACCACGACGCATGAGCAATGGGCCGATTCTGGTGGTCGGCTTCGGCTGCCAGCGCGGTTGCCCGGCCAGTGTCCTGCGGGCACTGCTTGACCAGACTTTGCAGGCCCATGGTATTGCGCTTGATCAGGTACGGGCATTGGCCAGCATCGAACTCAAGCGTGACGAACCCGGGCTGCTGGAATTAGCGGCGCAATTGTCACTGCCGCTGACGTGTTTCACTGCCGAGGAGCTGGCAGGCTATCAAGCACGGCTCAGTCATCTGTCCGAGATTGCCTTTGAGCGTACGGGCTGCCACGGCGTCGCCGAAAGCGCCGCCCTCGCGCTGGCCGATCGATGGGGTTCTTCCCCCGCGAGTTTACTGGTTACCCGCCAGAAGGCTGCACAAGCCACGCTGGCATTGGCGACGGCTTCGTAACACTCGATAATCGCCGCTGGAATCATGAGCGCCGCTCATGCACCCCCACTCTCAACAGGAAACCGGTCATGACCGTCTTCTTCATCGGTGCCGGCCCCGGCGATCCGGAACTGATCACCGTCAAGGGTCAGCGGCTGATTCGCAGTTGCGCCGTGATTATCTATGCAGGATCCCTCGTTCCGGCAGCCGTGCTGGAGGGCCATCGCGCCGAACGAGTGGTGAACAGCGCCGAGCTGCATCTGGAACAAATTATCGAGCTGATCAAAGACGCCCATCTCAAGGGGCACGACGTAGCCCGTGTGCATTCCGGCGATCCGAGCCTTTACGGCGCCATCGGCGAGCAGATCCGCTGTCTGCGCGAACTGGACATTCCTTTCGAAATCATCCCCGGCGTAACCGCCACGTCAGCCTGCGCCGCCCTGCTCGGTGCCGAGTTGACCTTGCCCGACGTGTCCCAGAGCGTGATCCTGACCCGTTACGCGGACAAAACCGCAATGCCCACAGGGGAAGAGCTGGTAAGCCTGGCGCAACACGGGGCGACCATGGCGATCCACTTGGGGGTCAACCACCTGGAAAAAATAGTCGACGAGCTCCTGCCCCACTACGGCGCGGATTGTCCGATTGCGGTGATTCACCGGGCGACGTGGCCGGATCAGGATTGGGTAGTGGGAACGCTGGAGGACATCGCCGGGAAGGTACAGGCCAAGGGCTTCAGGCGTACGGCTTTGATTCTGGTCGGACGTGTGCTGGGCAATGATGTATTCAGCGAATCATCGCTGTACCGCGCCGGGCATGCGCATCTCTACAGGCCCTGACCTATCGGCACACCCGGATCCCTTGTGGGAGCGAACCTGCTCCGGGCGGCGATCCGACGAAGGCGGTGGGTCAGCCGGTGATGATGTCGGATGGGCTGGCCCCTTCGCGGGTAAACCCGCTCCCACAGGAATCGCAGAGGCTGTTGTGGCGAGGGAGCTTGCTCCCGCTGGACCGCGAAGCGGTCCCCAGGGCGACTCACGCGTCCATCACGGAAGACGTGCGGGTTGCCTTGCGATTGCTACGCAATCGAGCGGGAGCAAGCTCCCTCGCCACAGTGTTTTGCGCGCAGCGAACACCTATCAGTAGTAGGCGTTTTCTTTCTGCGTATGGTCGGTCACGTCGCGCACGCCCTTGAGTTCCGGAATACGCTCGAGCAAGGTGCGCTCGATGCCTTCCTTCAAAGTCACGTCGGCCTGGCCGCAGCCCTGGCAGCCGCCGCCGAACTGGAGCACGGCGATGCCATCTTCCACCACGTCGATCAACGATACCTGGCCGCCGTGGCTGGCCAGCCCCGGGTTGATCTCGGTTTGCAGGTAATAGTTGATGCGCTCGTTGACCGGGCTGTCGGCGTTGACCATCGGCACTTTCGCGTTCGGCGCCTTGATGGTCAGTTGGCCGCCCATGCGGTCAGTGGCATAGTCGACCACCGCATCGTCCAGGAAAGCTTCGCTGAACGAGTCGATGTACGCGGTGAAGCTCTTGAGCCCCAGCGCGGTGTCTTCGGGTTTTTCTTCCCCCGGCTTGCAGTAGGCGATGCAGGTTTCAGCATACTGGGTGCCGGGCTGGGTGATGAAGATGCGGATCCCGATACCCGGGGTGTTCTGCTTGGACAGCAGATCAGCCAGGTAATCGTGGGCGGCATCGGTAATGGTAATGGCGGTCATGGAAACTCCTCGCAGGCTTGCCGGCAGTTTACGCCAATCATCGCGCCGGACAAAGTCCCAGTATTTTTGTCAGGAAAGCAGCCGACGGCGCAAGGGCACGCCGTCGGCTGCTTGTTCAGAGATTCTGGTAGCGATTCATGTCCAGCACGCCCGCTTCCACAGGGTCGGTTTCCTGGATGTATCGGCTCAAGTCGTGGAAATACTGCCAGAACTGCGGGTGACTCCGCCGAATCCCCCAGCGCTCGACAATCCGCTCGAACGCCGCCGCATCCGGCGCGCTTTCCATGGCATCGACGAACGCCGGCACCTGCCCGGCGGGTATGTTGAAGATAAAATTGGGATAACTGCTGAGCACGCCCGGGTAGACCGTCAGCGTGTCCAGCCCCGGCTGGTAACGGCTTTCTTCGCCCAGCAGGAACGCCACGTTGCTGTGGGCACGGTTGCGCAGCAAGCTGTAGACCTCACGGAGACCGTCAGCGGTTTCGACGCGCAGCATCGTCGCTTCCGGTAATTGGTCGATCACCTTCAGGCCCGCCGCCGGGCGCGACACCAAGCGACTTAATGCCTGCTCGGCGTTTTGCAGCGTTGGATCGATGTTCGGCCGCGAACAGTAGGCGCCTTCGCAGCGGTTGATCGGATCGGGACGGGCATTCAGCTCACCGTAGCGAGCCAGTAACTGCTGGGCAAAGTCGCCTTTGGGATCTTTCTCGTCGAGCTTGAGCGCCGTCGGCTTGTCGTCGTCGATGGCCTCGTAATCGAGCCACATCTTGAATTTTCCGCCGGCCTGGTACCAGTCGTCGAGGTAACCCTCGCGGGAATCGGCTGGCATCAGGCGCAGGAAGTTCTGCTCCGCGCCGTTGCGGATCAGGTCGAAATACAACCGGGTCTGGGCCTGGTGGGAGACGTTGCCGAACACGTCGAAATTCACCGCGAGCTGGTAGTAGGTGCGCTCCAGCAGCGGAAAGTCGAACAACCACATGGTTTGCGGCACTTCGCCAATCAGGCCCTTGGTGACCGAAGCACTGTCGAAATGCCGGAAGATGCTCAACAGCGCATTGTCATTGCCCGCCCACAGCGTCGACCAGCTCGGCGCCGGCAGCTCGGCGTAACTGTCGCGGCGCAGGGCTTCGTATTCGTTGCGTTTGTCCCGGTAGTCGAGCCACAGGCTGACGACGCTGCCTACGTCATCGTTCTGCCCCGGCATCGCCAACAGCGGCGTGGCCTGGCCGCGATAGTTCGGATCGGTGATGTAGAGGTCATGCTCGGGCGCCTGGAACAGCGCCCAGAAGTTATCGCGGATTACGTCCGTGGCGATCTGACCACGGCACACGGGACCGCGAATAAAGGTACGCACGAAATACTCGGCGTTATCGAGCATGAACTGGTAACGGGCCTGGGCCGGGATTGCTTCGAACGTGGAAAACGGGTTGGCCCGGCGCTCCGGCCCATAACCCGGCAATGCGCTGACCTGCCAGTTGCCGCTGTAGAACAGGCTCTTGATCCGCGCCATTTTCGCCGCGCTCAAGCCGTAGGTGATGTGGGTCTTATGCACGATCACTCCTTGCACCGGCCATAGCCGGTAATAAATGCGGGTGCCGGGGTCGTCGTTGGGACGGCGGGTATTGATCAGGTCGATCGGCTGGCCAGTGGGCGTGCGCGAACGCACCCACTGGAAGAAATGTCCCGGCTCGCCGCCCTTGAAATAGATATGCGCCAGGAACCAGTGTTCGAACAGCCAGCGCCCCACCAGGCTTTCCCGTGCGCCGGGCGCGTTGAGCAGGTTTTCCCACTGCACCACTTGCAAGGCTTCGGCGGCGCTTGGCGCCAAGGCCTGCTGGTCGATGGGGGCACCCGCGGCCAGCCAGCGCTGGAGCGTCTGGTACTGCTGGTCGGTCAGGCCAGTGACCGCCAGGGGCATGCCTTCCTTGGGGTGAGTGGCCGCATATTCGTTGAATTGCTCCGGCATCGGGCAACTGTTGTCGCGACTCAAGCCCAGCACGATGTCTTCCGGCAATTTGGCGTTGGGCTGCAAGGGCGTGCGGTGTCCGAGCTCCAGCATGCGAGCCATCAATGCGGCCTGGCTGCCCTGGGCATCGATCACCGAATAAAAACCCTTGCGCTGCCAGGCTCGCTGGCCAGAGGCGTCATAGAACAAGCGGGTCGGGTCGGCGGCCTGGCGGCGCTCGCCGTCGTAGACCGGCACTTTGCTCGCGCCCCGAAGCGCGCCCTCGCCACTGCCAAGGTTCAACTGGCAGGCGGAGTCGTGGCAGGCATGGCAGGCCACGCACTTTTCCGTGAAGATCGGCTGGATGTCGCGGGTGTAGGAAATCGCGGGAGTGGGATTCCCGGCGGCTGCAGTAAAAGACAACAGCAGCAACAGACTGCCGAATAAGACGCGGTACGGCATGTCTCGGTCCCTAAGAGATAATCCGGCGATTCTACCGGGCCAGCATCGCCTTGCAAACATGAGCGACATTCATGCAAAAGCCCGCCATGATCAAATCCTGCACAGGTTTGCTATCATTCCAGCCTTCGTAATGGTCTTTATTTCCAGGTAGTCCTATGTCCGATCGCAGCGCTCGCCTCTATCTTCTCCAGCAAGCCCTCAAGGAACGCATCCTGATCCTCGACGGCGGCATGGGCACGATGATCCAGAGCTACAAGCTGGAAGAACAGGACTATCGCGGCAAACGCTTCGCCGACTGGCCGAGCGACGTCAAGGGCAACAACGACTTGCTCGTGCTGACTCGCCCCGACGTGATCGGTGCCATTGAGAAGGCCTACCTGGATGCCGGCGCCGACATCCTCGAAACCAACACTTTCAACGCCACCCAGGTGTCCCAGGCCGACTACGGCATGCAGGGCCTGGCCTACGAGCTGAACCTGGAAGGCGCGCGCCTGGCCCGCAAGGTGGCCGACGCCAAGACCCTGGAAACCCCGGACAAGCCGCGCTTCGTCGCCGGCGTGCTCGGCCCGACCAGCCGCACCTGCTCGCTGTCACCGGACGTGAACAACCCCGGCTACCGCAACGTGACCTTCGATGAGCTGGTGGAGAACTACACCGAGGCCACCAAGGGCCTGATCGAAGGCGGCGCCGACCTGATCCTGATCGAGACCATCTTCGACACACTCAACGCCAAGGCGGCGATCTTCGCCGTGCAAGGCGTCTATGAAGAACTGGGCGTCGAGCTGCCGATCATGATTTCCGGCACCATCACCGACGCCTCCGGCCGTACCCTTTCCGGCCAGACCACCGAAGCCTTCTGGAACTCGGTGGCCCACGCCAAGCCGATCTCGGTCGGCCTGAACTGCGCCCTCGGCGCCAGCGAATTGCGTCCGTACCTGGAAGAACTCTCGAACAAGGCCAGCACCCACGTATCGGCCCACCCCAACGCCGGCCTGCCCAACGAATTCGGTGAATACGATGAATTGCCGGTGGACACCGCCAAGGTCATCGAAGAATTCGCCCAGAGCGGTTTCCTGAACATCGTCGGCGGCTGCTGCGGCACCACCCCGGCGCACATCGAAGCCATCGCCAAGGCCGTGGCCGGCTATGCGCCGCGGCAGATTCCAGAGATTCCACGGGCGTGCCGCCTGTCGGGCCTGGAACCATTCACCATCGACCGCAGTTCGCTGTTCGTCAACGTCGGTGAGCGGACCAACATCACCGGTTCCGCCAAGTTCGCCCGGCTGATCCGCGAGGACAACTACACCGAAGCCCTGGAAGTCGCCCTGCAACAGGTCGAGGCCGGCGCCCAGGTGATCGACATCAACATGGACGAGGGCATGCTCGATTCGAAGAAGGCCATGGTGACCTTCCTCAATCTGATCGCCGGCGAACCGGACATCTCTCGCGTCCCGATCATGATCGACTCCTCCAAATGGGAAGTGATCGAAGCCGGCCTCAAGTGCATCCAGGGCAAGGGCATCGTCAACTCCATCAGCATGAAGGAAGGCGTCGAGCAGTTCATCCACCACGCCAAGCTGTGCAAGCGCTACGGCGCTGCGGTGGTGGTGATGGCCTTCGACGAAGCCGGCCAGGCCGACACCGAGGCGCGCAAGAAGGAGATCTGCAAGCGCTCCTACGACATCCTGGTCAACGAAGTCGGCTTCCCGCCGGAAGACATCATCTTCGACCCGAACATCTTCGCCGTCGCCACAGGTATTGAAGAGCACAACAACTATGCCGTGGATTTCATCAATGCCTGCGCCTACATCCGCGACGAACTGCCCTACGCGCTGACCTCGGGCGGGGTCTCCAACGTGTCCTTCTCGTTCCGCGGCAACAACCCGGTGCGCGAGGCGATCCACTCGGTGTTCCTGCTATATGCAATCCGCGCAGGCCTGACCATGGGCATCGTCAACGCCGGCCAACTGGAAATCTACGACCAGATCCCGGTGGAACTGCGTGACGCCGTGGAGGACGTGATCCTCAACCGCACCCCCGAGGGCACCGACGCCCTGCTCGCCATCGCCGACAAATACAAGGGCGACGGCAGCGTCAAGGAAGCGGAAACCGAAGAGTGGCGCGGCTGGGAAGTGAACAAACGCCTGGAGCATGCTCTGGTCAAGGGCATCACCACCCACATCGTCGAGGACACCGAGGAATCGCGGCGGTCGTTCACCCGTCCGATTGAGGTCATCGAAGGCCCGCTGATGGCCGGCATGAACATCGTTGGCGACCTGTTTGGCGCCGGCAAGATGTTCCTGCCCCAAGTGGTCAAGTCCGCCCGCGTGATGAAGCAAGCGGTGGCCCACCTGATCCCGTTCATCGAGGCGGAAAAAGGCGACAAGCCGGAAGCCAAGGGCAAGATCCTCATGGCCACGGTCAAGGGCGACGTGCATGACATCGGCAAGAACATCGTCGGCGTTGTGTTGGGGTGCAACGGCTATGACATCGTCGACCTGGGCGTGATGGTGCCGGCGGAGAAGATCCTGCAGGTGGCCAAGGAGCAGAAGTGCGACATCATCGGCCTGTCCGGCCTGATCACCCCGTCCCTGGACGAGATGGTGCACGTGGCGCGGGAGATGCAGCGCCAGGACTTCCACCTGCCGTTGATGATCGGCGGTGCTACGACCTCCAAGGCCCATACGGCGGTGAAGATCGAGCCCAAGTACAGCAACGACGCGGTGATCTACGTCACCGACGCCTCCCGCGCCGTGGGCGTGGCGACCCAGTTGCTGTCCAAGGAGCTGAAGCCGGCGTTCGTCGAGAAAACCCGCCAGGACTACATCGAGGTGCGCGAGCGCACTTCGAACCGCAGCGCCCGCACCGAACGCCTGAGCTACCCGGCGGCCGTGGCGAAGAAGCCGCAGTTCGACTGGAGCAGCTACCAGCCGGTCAAGCCGACCTTCACTGGCGCACGGGTGCTGGACGACATCGACTTGAATGTCCTGGCCGAATACATCGACTGGACGCCGTTCTTCATTTCCTGGGACCTGGCCGGCAAATACCCGCGCATCCTCACCGACGAAGTGGTCGGCGAAGCGGCCACGGCGTTGTACGCCGACGCCCGGGCGATGCTGCGCAAGCTGATCGACGAGAAACTCATCAGCGCCCGCGCCGTGTTCGGCTTCTGGCCGGCCAACCAGGTGCATGACGACGACCTGGAAGTCTATGGCGACGACGGCAAGCCACTGGCACGCCTGCATCACCTGCGCCAGCAGATCATCAAGACCGACGGCAAGCCGAACTTCTCCCTGGCCGACTTCGTCGCGCCGAAGGACAGTGGCATCACCGATTACGTCGGCGGCTTCATCACCACCGCCGGCATCGGCGCCGAAGAAGTCGCCAAGGCGTATCAAGAAGCCGGCGACGACTACAACTCGATCATGGTCAAGGCCCTGGCCGACCGCTTGGCCGAAGCCTGTGCCGAATGGCTGCACCAGCAGGTGCGCAAGGAACATTGGGGTTACGCCAAGGACGAACACCTGGACAACGAGGCGCTGATCAAGGAGCAGTACACCGGCATCCGCCCTGCTCCCGGCTACCCGGCCTGCCCGGATCACACCGAGAAAGCCACCTTGTTCCGCCTGCTTGATCCCGAGGCCAGTGAAATGAAAGCCGGGCGCAGCGGCGTGTTCCTTACCGAGCACTACGCCATGTTCCCGGCAGCGGCGGTCAGCGGCTGGTACTTCGCCCATCCCCAGGCGCAGTATTTTGCCGTGGGCAAGATCGACAAGGATCAGGTGCAGAGCTATACCGCACGCAAAGGGCAGGATCTCAGCGTGACGGAGCGTTGGTTGGCGCCGAACCTGGGTTACGACAACTGAGCGAAAAGAACGCGAACCGACCTGTCGACGAAGCGGGCATCGACAGGTCGGCATACGCAGTCCGCAGCGATGGATCAGTTACGGCGTGACGGCCCTGGTTGAGGCGACTGATTACCGGATGGCTCCGTCCCAGCGGCGACGTTCTGCAAGTCACTGATCTCTGTTCGCGTCAGTTCCACCAGTTTCTGAGTGCGCAAGGCATCGATCGCTCTGCCCTGCGCAGTGAGTTGCAGATTGTATTGCTCCGTATCGACCGTGCCCTCGGCCCTGCGGTCCTCCAATTCATCCAAAAGCTCATGGCGCCTATTGGCGACCGCATCGGTGATATCACTCATGAGTTCTGGATGCCGCTCCTGTAGGTAGGTCGTCCAGTATTCACGCGTTGTCATGTTCACCAATAGCGCATCGCTGCGCTCTGCCTCAAGAATCGAGTGACGCGTGCGCGCCGCCAGTTCTCCCGTGATCGGTGCGCCGAAAGCCATATGCGTAGGCTGCCCAGGTAAATCGATGCCATCGCCCCACCCGCTCGTCAGGCCAATGCGGTATCGCAGGCGCACTTCCGCCCGATCCCTGCCTTGACCTGCCGCTTCGGCCAACGTCTCGACCCGCTCCAGCCGGAACAACTGCCGCGACAAGCGCAGCAACGCCTGGCCCTTGAGCATCGGACGATCCAGCGGAATGTCGCGCAAAGCCTGAAAGACAAACACACGCACTTCCAGCTCGCTGAACGTCAGGATGCGGCCATCGATGCACGTACCGTGGGTTTCAGCTTCACGAAACAGCAACTGGCGCAACTCGCTGTTTTCGCTGGCAGCCTCCATGACGTTCCATACCCGTCGCGTCAGTTCTGCTCGGTTGAATTTGAAATCGAACGTGTCTGACAACAGCGCAAGCAGTTGGAAGAAACGTTCGTGGTCGTTTTCTTCGGCCAACTGCGTCCAGATCCTCTTCCGGGTCGTGACCTGTTCACTGTCCGCCCCCACCAGCCAGGGTGCGAGGGCCTCCACCGATGCGTCGCCCGAAGGATTGAAGAGCGGTTCGACCGGAGCGACAGCGGCGTGGTTATCGTTACGGATATTACCGCCCGCGCCGCCATCGGAGTCGTCATCAACATCGGAAGTGTCGCCTTGCGGCGACTCTGACATGTCGATAAAGCTATCAATATCGCTTCGAGAAAAGCCCATCACTTCTTCAATGTCACCCGACTCGAGGTAATCCCTGAGTTCATAGAACGTGTCGAGTGACAGCTCTTCGTTTTCGGTTAGGTCCATTCCGTCCACGAGTCTCTCGTGGTTGCCATCCAGCAACCCGGCCGGAAGATCCGTAAGCTCGTTGCCGCTCAGGTTCAGGGCCCCTAGTTCTTGCGCATCCAACAAATGGCTGGGCCAGTTCTCTATCTCGTTATTGCTGAGATCCAGCACTTGGATCTGGCCAAAATCGGGAGGATCGAACGTTACCAGTCTATTGAGGGAAAGGTTGAGCGAACGCAGGCGACCGTTGGTCAATAACGGGTAAGCCGCTGCCGGCGGCAAATTGTTATCGCCGAAATCCAGGTGCTCCAGGTGCGCCATTTCCAAGGCAGCCTCCGGAACGGCGGTCAATCCATTGCCGCCCAGGTCCAACCGCCCCAAATTGGGAAAAGCCGCCAAGAAACCGTTGGAACCTTGTTCAGTCAACAGGACGCCCGGAAGCTCCAGCGTTGTCACGCCAGGAAACGGCACCGTCAGCTCAGGCAAGTCACCCAACTGCAGACCATGCAGACTGAGCGTTTGCCCTGCTCCATCGTGGCGTATCAGTCTTTCTTGCCAAACCTTACGAATGCTGTTCGCCGCGAGCGCGCGGCTTTGCGCGGACACGGTGCCCCTGGTGACTTGTGCGTCTCGGATAAAGAGCCAATTATTCAGTCGACGAGTCAGCGAAACACACCCCTGATGCCACTGGTTGAGCTGGTCGTCGATTTGCGTCTCGGTCATCCCGTTTTCCCGCCATTGCCCGAGCTTCCGGGCTGCCTGTTCCTGCGTCAAGAACGGATCCAGCCGCTGCAGGCGAAGCGTGCGTCCGGCATCCCCCTCGACGATTGCCGATTCCTCGGGAAGCCTTAATAGAAGGCGTGTCGTCGACCAGGCTGTTTCCGTCGGCGGGAACTGATCCGGTACAGGTTCTTTGGCAAATCGAGCCAATGCCCCGTGGAGGAGTCCTCTTGCATCTTCGACTCGCTGATAGGCCGCGCTCAAGGCTGCCTCGCCTTCAGGGCTGAAGGGGTTATCGGCCCAGTTGGTTTTCAGGATGAGGTCATCATTGGACAGTACGGATGGCGGAAGTGATCGAAGCCGGTTTTCCCGCAGGTCGAGCCAGGACAGTTGCTGCAGGTTTTCGGCGCCAGCTGGCCAAGCCCGCAATTGGGTGGCTTTGAGGTTCAAGGCCCGAAGCTGGGTCAAGGCAGTAACATCCAGGGTCTCGAGCGGGTTATTGGCCAGATTCAGTTGTTCAAGCCGCGTCAAGCCGTTGAATTGCGCCTGGACAATGGGATTGACGATGAGCTTGTTATTGCGCAGGTCGAGTTGCGTCAACGCTGGCAAATGTTCGGCGGCGAAAGGCAATTCGGCGAAACCGCTGTTGCCGATCTCCAGCGTTTGCGTGCCACTGAATGCCCTGAAGAAGCTGCGCGCTTGCTCGGTTGAGACCTCCAACGATCCCAGGCGCAACGTATGCACGTGGGAAAAACTGCCGGCCGGCAACGCCGGGAGCGATGTCATTTTTTTACCTGGAAGACTCGATCCGGAGGGGAGCAGTTGAAAGGTGGAGACCTCAGCCGTCGGCAAACCAAGGCGCTGGCGAACAGCGCCGCGCCAGCTGTCTCGCAACGCGCGAAGCAAGGACCCTGCCTTCACTCCTGAGGGCGCAAGCGTGGAATAAGGCAACTGTTCCAGTGCCTCCGGCTCGAAAAACTGCGCAAAGATGCCATCGTGCTCCGCCCTGATGGCTTCTAACGCGGTAAATCGCTCCTGCGGGGTGTATGAAGCACTGTCGAATCGCGCGGGCAGGCGCCCGACAAGATCGGGCTCCCCGACAATCATGCGCAATTGTCCGCGGCAGTACCCATCCACCATCTCGCTCAAGTCAACCAAATGGCCGAGCTCACCTGAGTAGCCGCTGACGTATCGGTAGGCACGCCCGAACGCCTCAGGCGCCAGCGCCGACCAATTCAGCGACAACCCGGCCCACAGCTTTTCGTGCCCTTGGAATATCGCGTCAGGCAGTGTACGTATCGATGTGCGCGCCAGGTCCAGGCGTTCGAGGTTCGGAAGACGCTGCACGTATTCCGGCCATCGCGACAGAACCTGCGGCGCGTCGATTTTCAACGTACGCAAACGGTCCAACGGGGTAAGGTCAAGATCATGCAACACGACCCGATCGAAACCCGAATATTCGATGTGCAAAGCCTCCAGTGAAGTCAGCGCAGTGAGCCTTGACGCAAAACTCCTGTCCAGGGCGAAAGCTGTGGTGGAGAAACGCAGGTCGGTAAGTCCCGGCATTTGACTCACCGCGTGCGGCAAGGTGGTCAACGGTTGCTGTCCAAGGAACAGGTCGATGAAGCCGGCCTCTCTGACGCCGATCGACAACTTCGTGAGCCCGGGGAAAAGCGTCAGGAAGGGATCCGCATTGATGTCCGTCAGCCCGCCGCCAACCACCGACAGTTCACGCACATGGCCAAAGTTGGCGGTTATCGAGGGCAGCGGCACCTGACAGGAAAGCAACAGCCGCGTGCCTTCGGGGGATTCTTCCGCTAACGGACGATGGCGCCAGCTATCCCTGAGCGCTTGGGCAAACCTGAATTTATGAGCATCGGTCGGGCTGCCCGGTGTCTCGTCCAGCCATTGTTGAAGCGTGCCATCGAGCGACTCCCATTCACGCTGGCGCGTTTGCAACTCCGAATAGACTTGCCGCTCTGACTTGCCCCGTTGCTGCCTGATGAACGCCTCGGCTTGCTGCTCGCTGGGATAAAGCGCCTCCACCCGCGCCTGAATGGAAGGATGCATCCCCTTGCCTCGACCGCTCGCGTAATACCCCTTGAGCGTCGCGCTCACTCGAACGGGTGGCTTGAAACGTCTGGCGCGGGGCTCAAGCAGCTGTGGCATATCCTTGCGATGCAGGTCTGCGTAATCGATGATCCTGCGTTGCAACTGGGCGTCTTGATTCTTCGCCAGCCCCAGCCCTGAAAGCACATCATCAGGCAACGCGTACAGGATCGAACGGTAGAAATCGTCGCCCTGCCGGGGCACGCTATCGACGACTTTCCCACGCTCATCGAGCGCTTGATAGTGAGGTCCGTTTTTGACCAAGGTTGTTTTCCGCGGCGCATGCTTGTCGCCGATACTGTCAAGCAATGCTCCGGCGCCGCTTCCCTCGCGCACTTCCAGACGCAGCGTATCCGGCCATGCCGACAATCTTTCCAGGGCATGCAATGCCAGGCGCCGGCTGTCGGCCGATGCCACACTCTCGCTGCGCAACCCCGCATATGCCCGAACCTGGCGTCCTTGTCGGGCATACCAGCGCGCCTCTTCGAGCATGTTCAACGGCGCGCGGCGCCTTGCGTCAAAGCGGGCGAGATCGGCAGCGCTTCCGTGGGCGATGACCTCTTGGGCGGCAGCCTCGCTAAGGCCAGGGCACTCACGCTGCAAAATCCTGATACGACCGTCCGCAGGTTCCTCGCCCTTATAGATCCTTTCGAAAACCTGCTGCCGGGTCAGCTCTCTCAAACTTGCTGTGCCTTGCATCCGGTCAATCACCTGGGCGGCCTCGGCGTCCGCCTTGAACAGGCGCATCGCATCCCTCAGCTCAGGAGGCGGCATCGAGTTGTCCATGTGCATTTTACGCAGCGTGTTGTCGCTGACGCCGCTGACGTCGGCGAGCCTGAGCAGCACGTCATCCGAAAACGCTGCGGTCTCATGGCCGATGCGCCTGAGCAGCGTCAAGCGATTCCAGGTCATTGGCCGCTCCAGCGAATGCCGCCAGGCTCCGGTGCCGTTATGCAGGAGGATGGGTTGATACGCTGAATTGTCTGTCGGATGCTTGATACGCCATTTGTGTATCGACGCATCGAAAAGCTGCTCGTAAACCTTTCCGCCCAGGCGGATGCAGGTCGTCCCACCGACTTCGTATTGCCCCAATGCGTTCGGAGTGCTCGTATCGGGGAGCGTTACACTGCTTTCATAACGGCTCAGGTCCGGCTTCCACAGGCGGGTTTCGCCACTGGGCAACGTCACAGGCTCAAGGTGCTCGATCACCGGTTCAGGCTTGATGGCGGCCAGCTTGCCGACCCCGGCGCCCACACCGGCCATCACGCCCATCAACGCCAGGTTTTCTGCGACGTCTATCAAATGGGCCTTGGCTGCCCGTTTGTCACCCTCACCCCACTCGATCGCACCTTCAAGGGTTTCGTACAACAGCTGTCCCGCCATGACCACCATCATGACCTCGCCCAATACCGGAACGAACATGGACAACATATTCACGGCCGAGAGCCCTATTTGCAGTAGGTTGGCGAGTTTCTCTTGCCTCGTCTTGGCGTCGACATCCTCCGTGGGGACCGCATGACTGCGCGCATCGGCCAGCACTTTTTCACGGTGTCGCTCATAGAGGTACTGCCACGGATCCAGATTATCGGCCCACAACGTCCGGCCTTGCTGCGGTGTCGTCGAAGGGGCGACGTAGGGATCCGGTTCGCGCTTTGCCTTTGAACGATCAGGAGGGATTGCCGGGAGGCGGATCATCAACGAAGGGGGTATGAAGGGTTCGAAAATGCCCATCCATGGCGCAGGCAACTGGACGCTTGGTAAACCGCCCGCTTCCTGGACAAATTGGCTGAAGTAATAAGGTTGTTTGCCGTAGGGCACGAATCGACTGAAAAAGCGCTGATACGGTGTAGGCGCATTGTTTTGCGATTGCCCGGTATCGGGCGTAGTAAGCAATTGCTTGAAGCGCGCTTTCAGTTGGTTGACGTCGTAACGCTTCAGCGGATGCTCAGGGTCATGGGGCACGTAGAGAATCACTTCATTGCTGTAGCGATGCATTTCACAAATCGTGAACACGACACAGCCCACCAGTCTGAACCCCATCAGGGTCATGTCTTCGAACCAGACTGGCTTTCCACCTATCCGGGGGGCATTTTCGCCGTTGATGACCGACAGAACCATCGCGTGATCCCTCGGCTCTATATCCTTTGCCAACAGCGCTTGCTCGGCTGCGGCCCTTAACGCAGCTTTCTGACTGGCAATGAAGTGCTGGCGAAACGTCGTTTCGGTCGTCGCGTCAGCCGGGTAGAAAAAAGACTTGAGGTAGGCTTGGTATTTCGCACCGATATCCAGGGTGCGGCACAGCGTGAGGAATTGACTCACCGACACATTCAACACCACGGGCGCGTAAGTGCCAGGCGTATGCGTCTCTGCAACAAATCTTGACGTTGCATGATAGGCGTCATGCTCGCATTCCCAGCTTTCGAAGTTGTGCAGCGCAACTTGCAGCAGGGGCAACCTGAACACTGTGAACGAAGAAATTTCCACCTTGATCACGGATATTTCCAACGGTCGTGTCAGGTGCAGCAACGTCTTGTCGACGTCCACTTCTATCTTGAACCGATCCTTTAGTGCCTGGATCAACAGCGGCCTGGCAAATGTATCAATGTCCAGGAATGCCGACAGGGTTTTGTCCAATCGATTCTGCGCTGCGACACTTTGCGTGAAACAGGCATCCACGACCTTGCGCTGCTCTGGCGAAGCGTTCGCATACCAGGCCGGCATTTGCGTTCCGGCTTGCTTTATCGCCTGCCTGCGTTGCGTCGTAGCCTCGATGAGCCATGCAGGCATGGCCGCTTCCAGAAAGTCTGCATGCAGACTTTCCGTGGCCTGCGGTTTTGATCGTGTTGTTTCCGGGTTCTGCGTGGGATTGGGTGGCATACATCGCTCCTTTGAATGAAGCGACAGCAGACCAGCTTGGCGAACCCCATCAGCGGTACATAGTTATAGGTCGATGGAAATTGTGTAACGAATGACCAGAGCGATCGAATTCATCCACAAGGCGCGGTTTGACTATGCTTGGAGAGATCCGACTTTCATCGAGGGTTTTATGGACGATCCAATCGACAACAAACCGCCAACCCTGCTGCAGATGATGCACAGCGTGCTGGCTGCGGCCTTCGGCGTGCAGAGCGGCAAGAACCGCGCCCGGGATTTCACCCACGGCAAGCCGAGCCACTTCGTGATATTGGGGATCGTGTTCACGGTGATCTTCGCCTTGACGCTGTTTGGCATCGTCAAGCTGGTGGTGCATCTGGCGGGGCTATAACGCCCTTCAGAACAACACATGCCCCTGTGGGAGCGGGCTTGCTCGCGAAAGCGGTGGTTCAGTCACTGTCTATGTTGACTGACACACCGCTTTCGCGAGCAAGCCCGCTCCCACAGTTGCTGCTCATGTGTCTGATGGAAAATTATTGATGACTGACCCAGAACACCGCCGTGCCCACCACCAGGATAATCAAGAACAAAATGGCCCAGGCATCAACGGTACTGTCGCTTTTCCTTGCTTTGGTCGGATTGCTCATTGCATCGCCTCTTGTCGGTTTTGTAGGTGATTGCATAAGGACTCGACCACAGTTAAGACGATGATTGCCCGCGCGACAAATGTGGGTTAGGCAATAATCAATCTCATTAGTCGATTTGGTTCTTTACATATACTCAAACATCACTTTTGCGCATAACTCAAAACAGGTATCTTGCACCGGCTCCCCTAGGAGTGCGCGGCCGTGCGCGCAGAATTGCCGAGGCAGAACCCGATTTCAGCGAGCCAACCTGCAGCTGTTTCTGATCGGCCCAAGCCTGAGAACGAGACTTATATGTACGTATATGACGAGTACGATCAGCGGATCATCGAGGACCGCGTCAAGCAGTTCCGTGATCAGACCCGACGCTATCTGGCAGGCGAGCTGAGCGAAGAAGAATTCCGCCCTCTGCGCTTGCAGAATGGCCTGTATATCCAACGCTTCGCGCCGATGCTGCGCGTGGCGGTGCCCTATGGCCAACTGACCTCGCGCCAGGTGCGCAAGCTGGCCCAGATTGCCCGCGACTATGACAAGGGCTACGCCCACATCAGTACCCGGCAGAACGTCCAGTACAACTGGCCGGCCCTGGAAGATGTGCCTGAGATCCTGGCCGAATTGGCCACCGTGCAGATGCACGCGATCCAGACCAGCGGCAACTGCCTGCGCAACGTCACCACCGACCAGTTCGCCGGCGTCGCGGCCGATGAGTTGATCGACCCACGTCCGTGGTGCGAAATCGTTCGCCAGTGGACCACGTTCCACCCGGAATTCGCCTACCTGCCACGCAAGTTCAAGATCGCCATCAACGGCTCGAGTTCGGACCGCGCGGCCATCGAAGTCCATGACATCGGCCTGGAAGCGGTCTACAACGCCGCCGGCGAGCTGGGCTTCCGTGTGCTGGTGGGTGGCGGCCTGGGACGTACCCCGGTGGTCGGCGCGTTCATCAACGAGTTCTTGCCGTGGCAGGACCTGCTGAGCTACCTCGACGCCATCCTGCGGGTGTACAACCGCTATGGCCGTCGCGACAACAAGTACAAGGCGCGGATCAAGATCCTGGTCAAGGCGCTCACGCCTGAAGTGTTCGCCGAGAAGGTCGAGGCCGAAATGGTCCACCTGCGCGGCGGCCAGACCACCCTGACCGAAGCCGAAGTGCATCGCGTCGCCAAGCACTTCGTCGACCCAGCCTATAAAGCCTTGGACAACCAGGACGCCGAACTGGCTGCCCTCGACAAGGAACACCCGGGTTTCGCCCGCTGGCGCACCCGCAACACCCTGGCCCACAAGAAGCCCGGCTATGTCGCGGTGACCCTGTCGCTGAAACCGACCGGCGTTGCGCCCGGCGACATCACCGACAAGCAACTGGACGCCGTCGCCGACCTGGCCGAGCGCTACAGCTTCGGCCAACTGCGCACGTCCCACGAGCAGAACATCATCCTGGCGGACGTTGAACAGAGCCAGTTGTTCACCCTGTGGGGCGAGTTGCGCGAACAAGGTTTCGCCACCCCGAACATCGGCCTGCTGACCGACATGATCTGCTGCCCGGGCGGTGATTTCTGCTCGCTGGCGAACGCCAAGTCGATCCCGATCGCCGAATCGATCCAGCGCCGCTTCGACGACTTGGACTACCTGTTCGACATCGGCGAGCTGGACCTGAACATTTCCGGCTGCATGAACGCCTGTGGTCACCACCACGTTGGCCACATCGGCATCCTGGGCGTGGACAAGAAAGGCGAAGAGTTCTACCAGGTCTCCCTCGGCGGCAGCGGCAGCCGCGACGCCAGCCTGGGCAAGATCCTTGGCCCGTCGTTTGCCCAGGATGACATGCCGGATGTGATCGAGAAGCTGATCGACGTGTACATCGAACAACGTACCGAAGACGAACGTTTCATCGACACTTATCAACGTATCGGCATCGACCTCTTCAAGGAACGCGTCTATGCAGCGAATCATTAAGAACAACGAAGTCATCGACGAAACCTGGCACCTGTTGCCCAAGGACGCGACGCTCGATGGCATTTCCAACTGCGACGACCTGATCGTGCCCCTGGCCCTGTGGCGCGATCACGCCCACGCCCTCAAGGCCCGCGACGGCGGCCTGGGTGTGTGGCTGGACGCCGACGAGGAAGCGGAAGAAATCGGTGACGACGCCAACCAGTTGCAGGTCATCGCCCTGAACTTCCCGGCCTTCACCGATGGGCGCAGCTACTCCAACGCTCGTCTGTTGCGTGAGCGCTATGGCTTCAAGGGTGAACTGCGTGCCATTGGCGACGTGCTGCGCGACCAACTGTTCTACATGCGCCGTTGCGGCTTCGACGCCTTTGCCCTGCGTGCCGACAAAGACCCGTATGAAGCCCTTGAAAGCCTCAAGGATTTCTCGGTGACTTATCAGGCCGCCACTGACGAGCCGCTGCCGCTGTTTCGTCGTCGCTGAAACCTGATGCATGAAAAAGCCCTGGACCGGGTGACCGGTCCAGGGCTTTTTTCGTCTCGTTCAACCTCAGATCCACTGTGGGAGCGAGCTTGCTCGCGATGGCGTCGGTACATTCGACATCGATACAAGCTGAGCCATCGCAATCGCGAGCAAGCGCGCTCCCACAGGGGATGCCAGTGAACCTGGAGCCATCAGTCCACTAGGTGGGCCCTCGAATTACCAAAACCGCTGCTGCGTCAACCGACTCCACCAACTGAGCAACACCCGATCCACCGAACCGCTGGCCGCCATGCCGATGCGCTCTTGCAGGCTTTTGCGTTCGGCGTAGTGCAGGTGATAGAGCTCGGCGCCCTTGGCCCGTTCGGCCAGGTATTCATCGCTGGTCTTGAGCTCGTCCACCAGGCGTTTTTCCAGCGCGGCGACACCGAGCCAGACCTCACCGGTGGCCACTTCGTCGATCGCCAGTTGCGGGCGGTAGTTGGACACGAAGTTCTTGAACAGCGCATGGGTAATGTCCAGGTCTTCCTGGAACTTCTCCCGGCCCTTCTCGGTGTTCTCGCCAAACACCGTCAGCGTTCGCTTGTACTCACCGGCCGTCAGGACTTCGAAATCGATGTCGTGCTTCTTCAGCAAGCGATTGACGTTGGGCAACTGGGCCACGACGCCGATGGAACCCAGGACGGCGAACGGAGCGCTGATGATTTTCTCGCCGATGCACGCCATCATGTAGCCGCCGCTGGCCGCCACCTTGTCGATGCACACCGTCAACGGCACGCCGGCCTGGCGGATCCGCGCCAGTTGCGACGAGGCCAGGCCGTAGCTGTGGACCATGCCGCCACCGCTTTCCAGGCGCAGGACCACTTCGTCCTTCGGGGTCGCCAGGGTCAGCAGCGCAGTGATTTCATGGCGCAGGCTTTCGGTGGCGGAGGCCTTGATGTCACCGTCGAAATCCAGCACGAACACCCGGGGCTTGGCCGCCGGCTTGTCTTTCTGTTTCTTCCCGGCTTTTTCAGCCTTGCCTTCGCGCTTGCGCAGGGCCTTGAGCTGGTCCTTGTCCAGCAATGTCTGCTCCAGGCGCTCGCGCAACCCTTTATAGAAATCGTTGAGCTTGCTGACCTGCAACTGCCCGGCCGACCTGCGCCGCCCCTTGCTGCGCAGCGCAGCAAAACTGGCCATGACCACCAGAATGGCGATCACCAGCGTCACCGTCTTGGCCAGGAAACCGGCGTACTCGACAAAAAACTCCACAGCGACTCCTTAAATGCAATGCGCCACTGAACGCAGGCGCGTAACGCTGCCAGCATACCCATGCGCTTGCCCCGCTGCCAGCCATGAAACCCGCCGTTACCGTAACGCGGCTGAGACAGGACGGGCTGTAACGGTCATTTCAAACAAGCGTATGTTTTTTCATTGACAGGCCAACGCCATCCTCATAACCTCGCCAAACCTTCAACGTACCGGGATGACGCGGACGTGGGCAGCATTTATCTGATTCGACATGGCCAAGCCTCCTTCGGTGCGGACGACTACGATGTCCTTTCGCCCAATGGCATACGCCAGGCGCAAGTGCTCGGCAGCCACCTGGCGGAGCTGGGTGTCGTGTTCGATCGCTGCCTCTCGGGTGACCTGCGTCGCCAGCAGGACACCGCCACCGGCGCGCTGAGCCAGATGGCTGGCGCCGGCCTGCCGGTTCCCGAGCTGGAAATCGACGCTGCCTTCAACGAGTTCGATGCTGACGCGGTGATCCGCGCCTTGCTGCCGGACATGCTGCCCCAGGAGCCCGAAGCCCTCGACATCTTGCGCAACGCTGCGCAGAACCGCGCCGAATTCCAACGCATCTTTGCGCTAATCGTCGAGCGCTGGCTCAGTGGCCGCTATGATCCGCCCGGGCTGGAAAGCTGGCTGGGCTTCGTCGAGCGGGTCCAGGCCGGCCTGCACCGGATCCTCGACAACGCCGACAAGTCCCACAAGATCGCCGTATTCACCTCCGGCGGAACCATCACCGCCCTGCTCCACCTGATTACCCAGATGCCCGCCAAACAGGCCTTCGAACTGAACTGGCAAATCGTCAACACCTCGCTCAACCACCTGAAATTCAGGGGCCGCGAGGTGGCCCTGGCTTCCTTCAACAGCCATGCCCACCTGCAACTGCTGAAGGCCCCGGACCTCATCACCTTTCGCTGAGTCCGGATTACTGTAGACCCTTGCTGTACCACCCAAATAAGGATCGAAACCATGACCTCCGTAGCCGACGCCGTACAAGCCATGAAAGCCAAGTTCAACCCAGCCGCCGCTGCCGGCCTGGACCTGGTATTCGGTTTCCGTATCGATGAAACCAAAAATTTCTCGCTGATCGTCAAGGACAGCACCTGTGAACTGCAGGAGGGTGAAAACCCGGACGCCCAGGTGACCCTGGTGATGGACGGCGAAACCCTGCAAGGCATCGTCGACGGCAGCACCGACGGCATGCAAGCGTTCATGGGCGGCAAGCTGCGCGCTGAAGGCGACATGATGCTGGCGATGAAACTGTCCGAGCTCTTCCCGTCCTGAGATCGGGTCGCGCCCTGGCTGTAATCAAATCCCGCCCTCGTGGCGGGATTTTTTGTTTCTCGCCTGAAACTCTTACAATGCCCGCATCACCCGCCTCGGCCTGAACATGGACATCGACCTCGCCCGTACCTTCCTTGAAATCGTCCGCCACGGCAGCCTCGCCGCTGCGGCGGAAAAGCTGCACGTCACCCAGACGGCGATCACCGCTCGGGTACAGAAGCTCGAAAGCCAGCTTGGCTGCGCACTGTTCGTGCGCAACCGGGCCGGCGCACGATTGACTGCCGATGGCGAAGCCTTCGTCGTCTACGCCAACCAGCTCGTGCAGACCTGGGAGGCCGCCCGCCGTGACTTGCCATTGCCCGAGGGCTATCGCAACGTCTTGCATCTCGGCGGCGAGGTCAGCTTGTGCAATCCCTTGATGCTCGCCTGGGCCGGCGAGCTGCGCCAGAAGATCCCCGGCCATGCCTTGCGCATGGACATCCGCGACGGTGAAAAACTGCTACAGCAATTGGAATTGGGGCTGCTGGATGCGGCCGTGGTGTATCAGCCCGAATATTGGCCGAGGCTGCAGGTCGAGCAGTTGCTGGAAGAAAAACTGATCCTGGTGCGCCTGGCCGCTTGCCCCGAACCCTACGTGTACATCGATTGGAGCGCCGACTTCCGCCGCCAGCACGACACGGCGCTGCCGGACAAGGCCAAGGCCGCCGTAACCTTCAATCTCGGGCCCCTGGCGCTGCAATACATCCTGGAGAACGGCGGCAGCGGCTATTTCCGCACGCGGGTCGTGCAGAGCTACCTGGACAGCGGCATTCTGGAGCGAGTGCCCAAGGCGCCGGAATTCAATTACCCGACCTACCTGGTGTATTCCAGGGACCGGGATTCGGCGGCGTTGCAGCAGGCGTTCGAGGTGTTGCGAGAGATCGTCAAGACCGGCAGCGATTGGTCCCAGCGCTGGGATCCGCTGGGCTGATGGATGGGATGGGGCCGCTTCGCGGCCCAGCGGGAGCAAGCTCCCTCGCCACAAAAAGCGCTTAGCGGATTATCGTCATCGCTATTTTTGCATCAGCGCGGCGATCTGGTCCTTGATCTGCAGCCGCTCCTTCTTGAGCGTCTCCAGGGCCACGTCAGCAAGAACCACAGGTGGTTTCTCGGCCTTCACCACCTCGGCATCAAGCCTGGCGTATTGTTTGATCAGCGCGTCGAGACTCTCGTCCTCCCGGCGCTTTTTCAGGATGTCTTCTTCTGTGCACTTCAGATCCTGGCAAAGATCATGGGACACCGGCATGGAGCACCTCCTTCGTGAGTTCGGTGGCACGTGCTTTTCGGGGCACTGCCTGTCATCAGCATGGCCTTGCCGGTCGGGTTCTGTCGACCGCCAATCCGACCAGCGGTGACCGTTCGTCGTGCCACGACGCGCTTCGATCAAACCTTCCCCCGCGCTTTCCCCTCCATTGATCAGTACCCAGAGAAACACCTGTACAACCTGTGTGGAGACTTACCTATGGACAGATTTACCCTGCGTCAACTCGGCCTGGCTGTTGCCCTGAGTAGCAGCATGGGCATGGCATGGGCCGCGACCTCCAACGACTTCGTCGACAACGCGGCGGCCGGCGGTATTGCGGAAATCGAAACAGGCAAGCTGGCCCTGCAGAAAAGCCAATCGGCGGACATCAAGGAGTTCGCCAACAAGATGATTGCCGACCACACCAAGGCCAACGAAGAGCTGAAGGCGCTGGCGAAGAAACATGACATCGAGGTACCGGACGACACCACGTTGATGAAGAAAGCCAAGGCCAAGATTCTCGACGTGCGCGACGAGTCCTTCGATCCGGCCTATGCGAATAACCAGGTGATGGCTCACGAAGAAACCGTCGCCTTGTTCAAGAAAGAAGCCGAAACGGTTACTGACGACAAGAAACCTGGCAATACCGAGCTCAAGGCGTTTGCCCAGAAAATGCTGCCGGACTTGCAGCATCACCTGGAGATGGCCAAGAAGCTTCAAGCGGCCCACCCCAGTAAATAACGCCCTATCGAATAAGAAAGCCCGACTCTCGAGTCGGGCTTTTTGTTGATCAGCTGTCGGCAGTGTCGATATCGGCATCCGTCTTGTCACCCGGTCCAGGCCGATCCGGTTCCGGCTTGAAACCCGGGCTGTAGGTGTTGTCATTGTCCTGATGATGTTTCTTCTGATCGACCTCACGGGCAGCACTGTGAGCCTCGTGTGTCTCAGCCGAATTGGCAGGCTGGTTATTCGCCACTTGAGGATCGACAGCCGGATCGTTGCGCGAGGACGGGGTTTGCGTCTGGCCTTGTTGCTGAGTATTTGCAGAGTCGCTCATTAGACACCTCGTTCATGACAAGGCCGAATAGTGATCGGCCCTGATTATTCGAAGGCCGGACGAGGACTTGGGTTCCATTCTTTTGCCGCGTCGGGCTCATTCTTCCAGCACTGAGCTGACCATCCGCGCCAGCGCATCCGGGCTGTACGGCTTGCTCAACAAATGCGTATCGGGGCTCAACTGGTGGTTACGCGAAATGATGTCGCGGGTATGTCCCGACGTGAACAGGACCGGCACCGGCGGGGTCTGCACCTTGGCCCAGGCCGCCAGGTCAGAGCTCTTGATCAGGCCGGGCATGACCACATCGGTGAAGATCAGGTCCACCGAGACGCCGTCGAGCAACAACTTCATGGCCTCGTCGCCGTTGGCGGCGGTCAGGGTTCGATAACCGAACTGCTCCAGCAAATCCACCGACGCCGCGCGCACGTCATCGTTGTCCTCGACCACCAGGATCGTTTCCTCCAGGCCGGGCTGGAGCGTGCGAGGGTGCGCCTGTTCCGGGGATTCAGGCTTATGGCTGCGGGGGAAATACATATGCACTTGCGTGCCTTCCCCCGGGTGACTGGTAATCTCGATATGCCCGCCACTCTGCTTGACGAACCCGAACACCATGCTCAATCCGAGCCCGGTGCCCTGGCCATCGGTCTTGGTGGTAAAGAACGGTTCGAACACCTGGTTCAACACTTCAGGCGCCATGCCGGCGCCACGATCGTTCACCGACAACCGTACGTAATCACCGGCCACGACACCTTTGCCAACGCAGGACGACTCGTCAAGGGCAATATTTTCCCCGACCATGCTGATGACGCCTTCGCCCCCCATGGCATCGCGCGCGTTGATCGCCAAATTCAGCAGGGCGTTTTCCAACTGGTTGCGATCGACATGGATGCACCACGGCTCCGGGGGCAACGACACCTCGATCCGGATGGTTTCCCCCAGCGCCCGTTGCAGCAATTCGCCCAGGCCATCGTAGATGCGTCGCGGGTTGTACACCGCCGGCGACAGCGGCTGGCGACGAGCGAAAGCCAGCAACTGCGATGACAGCTTGGCGCCCCGCTCCACCGCTTCGATGGACGCGCCGACCCGCCGTTGCACATTGGGATTGTCAGGCTCGTGGCGAGCCAGCAAATGCAGGTTGCCGGCAATCACTTGGAGCAGGTTGTTGAAGTCATGGGCGACGCCGCCAGTGAGCCCGCCGATGGCTTCGAGTTTCTGCGATTGGCGCAACTGTTCTTCAGCCGCCAAGCGCGCCTGGACCTCATTATCGACGCGCTGCTCCAGGTCGCGGGTGAACTTGAGCAGCGACGCTTCGGCGGTCTTGCGCTCGTTGATGTCGATCAGCACGCCGGGAAAACGCAGGGGCTTGCCCAATGCATCGAACTCGCATCGACCGCTGGCCAGCACCCAAAGGTAATCGCCCTCGCCACGACGCAAACGGTATTCAGCGGTGTAGGGAACGCCCGTGCGCAGGGTCAGGTCGACCCGTTGCTCGACGTCGTCGATGTCGTCGGGATGGATGCGCTGGCGAGCGATGTCGATGGGCAGTGCCTCCAGCGGGCACTCGGGCGGATAGCCAAAGGTACGGGCGAAACGCTCGTCGCCAGACAACCGATCGGCCTCGATGTCCCAGACAAACGACCCTAGCAACGGCCCCGCCGAAAGCGCCAACTGGATGCGCTCATTGACCGCGCGATAGCTGCGCTCGGCCTCTTGCCGGGCCCGCTCGCTCAGCACCAGCTCGGTGGTTTCCACCACGATCGCCAACACGCCGGCCGGCGATTGGTCATCGTCGGGCACCGGGCTGTAGTAGAGGTCCATCCAGACGTCTTCGGGCTTGCCGTCGCGCAGCAGCACCAGTTCCTTGCTGCGGTAGGACAAGGTGCCGCCGGCGAGGCACACGTCCAATACATGGCGATTGAACTCGGCCACCTCCGGCCACCCCATCTCCACCGCACGCCCCAGCAGGTACGGATGGCGACCACCGGCAAATTCGGCGTAGGCGTCGTTGTAGATCATGAAGCCCTGGCGCCCCCACAACATGACCATTGGCAAGGGCGACGCCAGCATCACCTGGACCGCGCTGCGCAGGCTGGCAGACCAGTGCTCGATCGCACCCAGTTCGGTGCGACTCCAATCGTGCGCCCGGATGCGCCGAGCCATTTCTCCGTCCCAACCGGGACACCCGTTACTCTGGGATAAGAACTTCATGGGACGACTCTCACCTCAAACTACCAGCAGGGAATCGGCATACCACAAGTCCCTTGTGCTAGTGCTTCGAGCACGGGGTTGGCAATTGGTTTCATGCAGACTGACGACGCCAACCCTTTGTGGCGAGGGGATTTATCCCCGCTGGGGTGCGAAGCGCCCCCAAACCAAGCACCGTAGAGGTGTCAGCTAGTTAGCTATACGTCTTAATGGGTCTGCTGCGCAGCCCAGCGGGGATAAATCCCCTCGCCACAGATTTCAACCACAGGTCTAGCGGAAATCCCGGCTGCGCACATGGATGCCCGCCAGCAATCCGCTCAAATCGCTCAGGCGTCCGGCGATGAGATGGCGGACTTCGCCGACACTCTCCCAGCGCCCATCCACCCTGAGCAATTGCGAGCCCACCAGGACCTTGCGCTGGCGTTCGGCCAAGTCGCGCCAGACCACCACGTTGAGGTTGCCGAACTCATCTTCCAGCGTAACAAAGGTCACGCCGCTGGCCGTGCCCGGGCGCTGGCGGCCGGTGACCAGCCCGGCGACGCTGACGTTGCGGCCATGTTCGACAGCCTGCAATTCCCGCGAGCTGCGGCAGCGCCGGGCGCGCAATTCGGAGCGCAGCAACGCCAACGGATGAGGCCCCAACGTGGTGCCCAGGGTGGCGTAGTCGGCAAACAGGTTTTCCCCCACCGTGGGTGTCGGCAAGGCTACGGTGGGTTCTTCCTGGCTGGGCAGGTCCGCGAACAAGCCCAATTGTTTTTCCACGCCAGCGATTTCCCAGCGGGCGCGATGGCGATCGCCGGCCAGGCCGCGCAAGGCATCGGCGTCGGCCAATTGCTCCATGGCCCTGGCGTCGAGTCGCGCCCGCTCGCCCAGGTCGGCTACATCGCTGAAAGACCGCTGCCTGCGTGCCGCCTCGATACGCCGGGCATCGTCCTCGCGAAACCCCTTGATCAGGCGCAAGCCCATGCGAATCGCCGGTTGCCGGCCTTCCAGCGGTTCCAGGCTGCATTCCCAGTCGCTGGCCCGCACGTCCACCGGACGGATCTGCAACTGATGCCGGCGGGCGTCCTGGAGGATCTGGTCCGGGCTGTAGAAACCCATGGGCCAGCTGTTGATCAGGGCGCAGGCGAACGCCGCCGGCTCGTGGCATTTGAGCCAACTGCTGGCGTAGGTCAGCAAGGCGAAACTGGCGGCGTGGGACTCAGGAAAGCCGTAATTGCCGAAGCCCTTGATCTGTTCGAAGATCTGCGCGGCGAATTCGGGCGTGTAACCGTTGTTCTTCATGCCTTCTGCCAGGCGCTCGCGATGTGGCTCAAGCCCGCCGTGACGTTTCCAGGCGGCCATGGAGCGACGCAATTGATCCGCTTCGCCAGGCGTGTAGTCCGCCGCGACAATGGCAATCTGCATCACCTGTTCCTGGAACAACGGAATCCCCAAAGTCCGGCCCAGCACTTCTTTCAATTCCGGCGATGGGTAAGTGATCTCCTCTTCCTCATTGCGCCGCCGCAGGTACGGATGCACCATCCCGCCCTGGATCGGGCCCGGCCGCACGATGGCCACTTCGATCACCAGGTCGTAGTAATCCTTGGGCTTGAGGCGGGGCAACATCGCCATCTGCGCACGGGATTCGATCTGGAACACGCCGATGGTGTCGGCGCGGCTTATCATCTCGAATGTCGCGTGATCGTCCTTGGGCAACGACGCCAGGGTATGCCGCACGCCCCGGTAATGCGCGACCAGGTCGAAACAACGGCGGATCGCGCTGAGCATGCCCAGCGCCAGGATGTCCACCTTGAGCAGCCCGACCGCATCGAGGTCGTCCTTGTCCCACTGGATGATGGTGCGCTCGGCCATCGCGGCGTTTTCCACCGGCACCAGGGTGTCCAGGGGTTGCTGGGAAATCACGAAGCCGCCAGGGTGCTGGGACAGGTGCCGGGGAAAACCGATCAGTTGCTGGGTCAGGCTCAACACCCGGCGCAGCACCGGGCTTTCGGGGTCGAAACCGCCTTCGCGCAGGCGCTCCAGCGGCGGCGCTTCATCGCTCCAGCGCCCGCAGCAATCGGCCAGTGCATTGACCTGGTCCGGCGGCAGGCCCAAGGCCTTGGCCACGTCGCGCACCGCCCCGGCGCCGTGGTAGCTGCTGACCACCGCCGTCAATGCCGCGCGATGCCGGCCGTAGCGCTGGAACACATACTGCAGGACTTCTTCGCGACGCTCGTGTTCGAAATCGACGTCGATGTCCGGCGGCTCGTTGCGCTCGCGGGACAGGAAGCGTTCGAACAGCATGTCCGTCCGGGCCGGGTCGATTTCAGTAATGCCCAGGGCGTAGCACACCGCCGAGTTGGCCGCCGAGCCCCGGCCCTGGCAGAGGATGTGGCGGCTGCGGGCGAAGCTGACGATGTCTTGCACGGTGAGGAAATAACTGTCGTAGCCCAGCTCGGCAATCAGCGCCAACTCGCTTTCGATCTGCGCCCGCACCTTCTCCTTCACACCGCCCTTCCACCGCTCGCGCATGCCGCGCTCGGTCAGTTCCCGCAACCAGGACGTCGGATCATGGCCCTCAGGCACCAGCTCGCGCGGGTATTCATAGCGCAGCTGGCCGAGGTCGAACGTGCAGCGCCGGGCGATTTCCACGGTTTCATCGAGCAAGGCCCGGGGATAGAGATCGGCCAGGGCCTCAAGGCTACGCAAATGGCGTTCGCCGTTGGGGTGCAGGCGCAGGCCGGCCTCGGCGACGGTGACGTGGTGGCGGATGGCGGTCATGGTGTCTTGCAAGGCGCGACGTCCCCGCACATGCATGTGCACATCCCCCGTGGCGACGGCAGGAAGGCCCAGGCGTTCGGCCAATGCGAGCAAGTCCGCCAGCCGCCGCCGATCGTCCTGCCCGCAATGCAACTGCACGGCCAGCCACAGGCGCGCGTTGAATACCTGTTGGAGCCAGCGCCCTTGCGCCTCGGGCTCCTTGCCATCGGGCACCCACAGCGCGAGTAGTCCTGGCAGCGGCTTGTCGAAGTCTTCCCGGACGATGCGATATCGGCCCTTCTCGCTACGGCGCCGGGCACGGGTGATCAGTCCGCACAAGGCTTGATAACCCTCAAGGTTTTCCACCAACAGCACCAGCTTCGGACCGTCCTCGACCTGGATTTCGCTGCCGACGATCAGTTGCAGCTCCAGCTCCCTGGCCGCCTGCCAGGCCCGGACGATGCCGGCCAGGGTGCATTCATCGGTGATCGCCAGGGCCCGATAGCCCTGCTGTTTGGCACGACGACAGAGTTCCAGGGCGCTGGAGGCACCGTGCTGGAAACTGAAGTTCGACAGGCAATGCAGCTCGGCGTATTCGATGCTCATGCGAACCAGCCTTGCAGCCACAACGGCCCGCCCTCGCCCACCGGCCGATAGGCCCAGCCGCGTTGGCCGGCGCGGGTTTCGATCAGGTAGTAGTCGCGGCGCACATCGGCCCCGTCCCACCAGCCGGACTCGATGCGCTCCGGGCCCATGAGGATTCGCACCTGGCCTTCGGGCAAAACCTGGGGTTCGCCGAGCAGCCAGCCGGGACGCTGGATGTCATCACGCAGTGGACAGGTCGGTTGTTGCGGCTGGGGTTTCATCTGCCACGCGCATTCGGGTCGATGATCGTCGCCAAACCCCAGCCCTTGCACGGATTCATCACCGAGGCGCGCCCGCAACCGCTCGCGTAGCTGTTCCCAGGGCAAGGACTGCTGGGGACGTTCATCGAACAACTCCAGGCGCTGGGGCACGAAGCTCGGCAGGTCTTCGGCACACAAGCGAAAACCGCGCACGGGCGCCTCGACCTGCACCTGCTCGAGACGGCCACGGGCCAGCTCGAACAGCATCGAAGCATCCCGCTCGGCGCTGAGCAGGCCGACCTTGATGACCGTGTCCGGCAAGCCGGCGTGCTCCAGGTGCAAATCAAAACGCTGTACGCCGCTGTCACGCCCACACAAGTAAGCCGACAGATCACCGGTCAATCGGCGCAACGGAAATAGCAGTGCCTGGTGGGACTGCACGTCGTAATTGAGTTCGATGCGCACATCGAAACGGTCCGGCGGCAGGTAGAACGACAGCGCCAGGGTACGGCTGCCCACCAGCGCGTCGAGGTGCTTGAGCATGTCGGCTTCGAAGCGCCGCGCCAAAGTGTGTCGGGGCAAGGCCTGGACTTGGCTGAGCTGGCGCAGGCCCATGCGCGACAAGGCCGTGGCAACCTCGGGCGCCAGGCCGACCCGGTCCACTGGCATGTGCCCCAGGTACGCTTGCAAGGTTTCGTTATCGGGTACCACCAGGGCGTCGTAGGCATTGGCCAGTGTCCGCGCCGCCACGGGGTTGGGGGCGGCGACGATGCGATGGCGAAAGCCCAGTTCAGTCAGTTCGGCCCGCAACCGCGCCTCGAACACCGGCCACGGCCCGAACAGTCCCAGGCTCGATTCGATCTCGAACACCACCGTGCGCGGGTAATGAACACTGACCTGGGAACTGAAGCGGTAGGCCCAGGCCGCGAGGAATTGTTGCCAATAGTCGATTTGCGTCGCGTCGTACTCGGCCGTGGCGAACCCTTTGCTCAAGGCCTGGGCGGCGGTCATGCTCTGGCCAGGGCGCAGGCCGAGTGCGCGCGCCGGCTCATTGACTGCTTGCAGCACCCGCCGCTGGGCCGGGCCGGTCAGCAGGGCCAGGGGCTCGTCGGGATCGGGGCGCTGGCGCAGCGCGGCGTCCAGCGCCAATTGCGGGAATAAAATACAGACCCAGCGCATCGCAACCTCAATGCCCTGTGAGCGTGGGAAAAGCGATCGGCGCCGAACGGGCCAGTCCGCCGCGGGACTTGAGCACCCGCAATTGCGCAGGCCGGGCATCGATGGCGATGCGCAAGGCCGCCGGGGACGGGTTGATGGCTTCCTGGATCGAGCGCCAGGCGAACGCCAGGGTCTGGCCGGTCTCTGCGGCGACCTGCAAACGGCGCAAGGCCCGGTCGTCCGCCTGGCGCGGCCAGCACAACACCGCGCCGCAACTGCCCGAACGCAGGCATTGCTCGGTGGCCCACAAGGCCTCCCGTGGATCGGCCTGGATGATCGACAACTGGCGCAAGTCCACCCCTGCATTTCGCCAGGCCTGGGGATAGGGCACGAACGGCGGCGCCACCAACACGATCCGCTCCCCCGCCGCGGACAACCGCGCCAGGGTCGGCCACACCAGTTGCAACTCGCCCACGCCCGGCGCGCCGATGAGGATTTCCGTCAACGCCGCTTCCGGCCAACCGCCGCTGGGCAATGCCGCGTCCAGCATCGCATGGCCAGTAGGCTGCGGGCTGGCGGCCGGTGGCGCAGGCCGGCCCTTCCAGACCTGGCCGCCATTGAACAGCGTGTCCAACGCAACGACGGCGCCCATCAGCCTTGCCTCACCAGGCCACAGAACACACCTTCTATCGCCAGGTCCTGGTCGGCTTCGACGATGATTGGCTGATAGGCCGGGTTGCGGGGCAACAGGCGTACGCGCTCGCCGACTCGCTCGAAACGCTTGATGGTCACTTCACCGTCCAGGCGCGCCACGACGATCTGTCCGTTGGCGGCCTGGGGCGTGCGTTGTACGCCCACCAGATCGCCGTCGAGGATGCCGTCCTCGATCATCGAATCGCCTTGGACGCGCAGCAGGTAATCCGGCGCCTTGGTGAAAATCGCCGGGTCCAGCAACAGACGGCTGTGGACTTCGGCATCAGCCCCGATCGGCAGCCCGGCGGCCACCCGTCCCAGCACCGGCACGTCCAGCAACTCGGGACGCGGCGGCTGGTTCAACAGCCGAATGCCCCGGGCCTGGTGCGGATTGACCTCGATGAAGCCGGCTTCGGTCAACGCCAGCACATGCTTGCGCGCCACGCTGCGAGAGGCGAAACCAAACGCCTCGCTGATTTCAGCGAGGCTGGGAGACTGGCCCTGCTCGGCGATGCGTTCGCGGATGAAGGTCAGGATGGCGGTGCGGCGGGGAGTGAGAGTCGTCATGGAGTACATTTGTACTCTTCCATGGTTTTTCTGACAAGCGCCGCCAGTCAGTTCACGGGTTGACTGCGCAAAACCAAATTAACCGTGTTGAATGATTTTGGGGCTGCTGACGCAGCCCAGCGGGAGCAAGCTCCCTCGCCACGGGTTCACCGATTGCTCAAGTAACCAGCGTATCCCTGTGGGAGCGAGCTTGCTCGCGATGGCGGTGGGTCAGCTTGCAAAAAGGTTGAATGTACTGACGTCATCGCGAGCAAGCTCGCTCCCACAAGGGATGGGCACAAAGCTACAACCCCGCCAGGTATTCCCAGGGAAAAATCCCCCGCTCATGCCCATCACTGAAGACCAACTGCACCCCATAGCCCTGGCTATTGACCTCAACCACCCGAACCCGCGAATCCACCTGAACGGCCAATCCTTGCAGGCGAAACGCCCGGCACCGCGAGCAGGGGCACCGACGGCGCAACTCGGCATGGTCCAGCCGTTGTTCACGCCCATCAGGCCAACTCAGCCGCAACAGCCCCTTCTCCCGGGAATTGCCAATCGTCAGCGGGCTCATTGCAATTGGCCCAAGGCAATGCGCACAGCCTTGCGTACCTCCGGATCGCCATCGTCCTGGGCGGCTTGCAACGCCGGGATGGCATCAGGATCGTTCAACTCGCCCAACGCCAGGGCCGCCTCCTTGCGCAGGTTACTGATGCGATGAGCCAGGGTCTCGATCAAGGCCGCCAGTGCCGGGGCGTAACGCAAGCGACCCAGGCTACGAGTCGCCCGCAGACGCACTTGCCAATAATCATCTGCCAGCGCCTCGATCAGGGCTGGGCCGGCATCGGTGTGGCCGACCTTGCCCAGTGTGGTGGCGGCTTCTTCGCGCACCGTCCAGGCCGGGTCCCGCAAGGCCTGGCGCAGCGCCGGCAAGACTTGAGCATCCGAGGCCAGGCCGAGGGCACCGGTGGCCGCACGGCGCACTTCGCTCTCCGGATCATCACTGGCCAGCCGCGCCAGGGCCGGCAAGGCGTCGAGGTGCTTGAGCCAGCCGAGCACGCCAACCGCCTCGCGACGCACGCCGGCATCGTGATCAGCCAGCGCGGCGACAGCGGCTGGCGCGGCATCACCCAGGCGCAACTCGCGCAACGCCCGGAACGCGGCGACGCGCACATCGGCATCAACATGAACCGTCCAAGGCAAGATCACCCTTCCTGCCGCCTCGCTCTTGAGCAGGCTCAGGCTTTGGGCCGCTGCGGCCTGCACGCTCGGGGATGGATCGGTCAGGGCCTCACACAAGGCCGCGACCACCGGCGCGTCCTCCCAGGCTTCGAGCAATCGCGCGGCTTCGGCCCGCACCTCGGCGCTGGGGTCATGTGCCAGGCGATCCACCAGCCACAGCAGGCCTTCGGGCTCTTCGAGGTCGGCCAGTTCGATCAGCGCGATACGGCGCACGCCGGCGTCGTCGTCGGTCAGGCGCGGTTGCAGGGCAAGGATGTCGTCGTTGTCGGTGTTTTCAAATAGAGAGGTCATAGGGCAAATCGCGGCAAGGAGGTTTCAGGAGGCAGCCCAAGGGGATTGAGGCGTGGCAGTTGCTGGCCGTCTTCATGACGCAGCAGTTCGAGGCAGTGGCGCTTCAATCGGGCGAATTCAGGGCGGGTGACCAACTCAGTCGTCCGTGGACGGGGAAAGTCCAGGCGCAGGTCCTCGATGATCCGACCCGGGCGCGGGCTCATCACCAGCAAGCGATCGGCCAGGAACAGCGCCTCGTCGATGTCGTGGGTGACGAACACCACGGTGGTGCGGATCCGCGTCCAGATGTCCAGCAGCAGTTCCTGCATGTTCAAGCGCGTCAGGGCATCCAGCGCGCCGAAGGGCTCATCCATCAGCAACAGGCGCGGACGGTTGACCAGCACCCGGGCAATCTCCACCCGCTGCTGCATGCCGCCGGAGAGCTGATCGGGCCAGTGCCCGGCAAACCCCTCCAGGCCCACCAGCGCAAGAATTTCGTCGGCAGCCCGGTGCCGTTCGAGCTTGCCCAGGCCACGCATCTTCAGGCCGAAGGCGACGTTGTCGCGCACGCTGCGCCACGGAAACAAGGTGTGTTGCTGGAATACCATGCCGCGCTGGGGCGACGGGCCAACGACCGGCACCGCGTCCACCTTCAACGTGCCCGTGCTCGGTTGCAGGTGCCCGGCGAGGGCGCCGAGCAAGGTGGATTTGCCGCAACCGGACGGCCCCAGGATGCAGACGAACTGGCCCGCCTCGATCTGGCAATCGAGCCCCTGCACCGCTTCGAAGGCCTGGGCGCCCTGCCCCAGGACAATGGACAACTGGCGGATGTCGATCCGTCCTTCCAGCGTTTGCATCGCACTCATCAGGCTTTTCCTCCGGGTCGATGCCAAGGCGTGGACAGCCCGCCCAGGCGCTTGATCAACAAACTGCTACCCATGCCCAGCACGCCGATCAGCAACATGCCGACCACGATGTCCGGGTAGTTCTGCACGGTGTAGGACGCCCAGGTGTAGTAACCGATGCCGTACTGGCCAGCGATCATTTCCGCCGTCACCAGGCAGAACCAGGAAGTGCCCATGCCGATGGCGAGGCCGGTGATGATGCTCGGCGCGGCCCCCGGCAGAATCACTTCCAGCAGGATGGCCTGGCGTCCGGCGCCGAGGCTTTTCGCCGAGGCGATCAATCGCCGGTCCACCCCTTCGACGCCGTGCACGGTGTTGAGCAGGATCGGGAACAGCGCGCCGGTGAAGGTGATGAAGACCATCGACAACTCCGACGAGGGAAACATCAGGATCGCCAACGGAATCCAGGCCACCGCCGGAATCGGCCGCAGCACTTCAAGCGGCGGCAGCAACAGATCTTCGGCCCAGCGTGACCGACCGATGGCCAGGCCCAGCGCTACACCGATCAACAGCGCAGCGCCATACCCGGCGAAGACCCGGCCCAGGCTGCTGCCCAGATGCCGCACGAGATTGCCCGACTCCCCCAGGCCAAGGGCGGCCTGGATCACCGCCAGTGGCGTCGGGACGTTGGCGAAGGTCACCAGGCCAAGGTCCCAGTGGCCGGCGGCGGCGAGTTGCCAGAACAGCAGGCAGAGCAGCAAGGAAGCGGCTCGCAGGAGCCAGCGTTTGGGTGATGGGTACACAAATCTTCCTCCGGAGTGGAATCCTTGTGGGAGCGAGTTTGCTCGCGATGGCGTCAGATCAGTTGAAGTTGATATGACTGACACACCGCCATCGCGAGCAAGCTCGCTCCCACAGGTTATTTGCAAGTCAGCGGGCAGCAACCGACTGGGTCGTCGCCTCGGTGAAGTCCAGGACCTTGCCGCCCTGGGCCGTGGCAAACTGCTCGGCCTGCCCTTTCAACAGGAACGCGCTGAGCTGGCCCTTGCCATCACTGGCAAACCACGCCTGCTCGGCCAACAGCTTGATCCCGCTGTCGCTGGCCTGGGCGTAGACGGCGCGGATGCCCTTGCCTTCCTGCTTGAGGCTTGCCAGTGCGCTGAAGGCTGACTGCGCCGAGGCGTAATGACGCACTTTCGGCTCGCCGCGCACCCAGATCTCGGCCACATGGCGGGCATCGGTGATGGCCTGGCCGGTCAAGGCGTCGGGCGTGCCGATGGACGTCTGGGCGTAGTTGCCCAGTTGCGCGGTGTAATCGAGGTTCGATGCCTTGAAGGCGGCGCGGATGTACTGGTCATCGATGAATGTGTTGAGGTCCAGCCCCCGATCGGCCTTCTTCAGCAGCTTGAGGGTGTCGATGGCGGTGCCGACGGCCTGGCGGTATTCCGGTTTCCAGGTCAAGTCGCGGGTCTGCACGCCCAGCGGCCCGTGGAACAGATAATTGACCTCGGCATCCACCCCGGTGACCTTGGCGATCAGCTCGCTGTACTTCTCCGGCTCGGCGGCCAGCAACTGATTGGCTTCGATGGTTGCACGCAAGTAGGCAACGACGATTTCCGGGTACTTCCTGGCATAGGCCTGGTCCACCAGCGCGCCATGGAATGTCGGCGTCTTTGCCTGGGCACCGTCATAGATCTTGCGGGCGAAGCCACGGCTGGGGAACAGCTCGGCGAAGGGCACGAAGTCGGCATGCGCATCAATCTTGCCGGCCTGCAACGCCGAGCCGGCGACCTCCGGCGGCTGGGCGATGATGTTCACATCCTGGAGCGGATCCCAGCCCTGGGCCGCGACGGCGCGCAGCAACATGCCATGGGCGGTGGAAGCGAATGGCACGGAAATCGTCTTGCCCTTGAGCTCGGCCAGGGACTGTACACCCGAGGCACTGGGCACGACGATGCCGTTGCCGCTGCCCTGGGTGCTGCCCGACAGCACGCTGATGAACAGGCTGTGCTTGCCGGCGGTCTCGAACGCCACGCCGTTGAAAGCACCCGGGAAATCGGCCATGGCGCCGAAGTCCAGTTTGCCGGCGACCATCTCGTTGGTCAGTGGCGCGCCGCTGGTGAAGTTTTTCCACTGGATGTCGTAGTGGGCATCCTTGTACGCGCCGTCGTGGGGCAAGTACTTGTCCAACAGGCCCAGCTCCCGGATCAGCAACCCGCCGGCGGCGCAGTTGATGGTGGTGTCCTGGGTGCCGATGGCGATGCGGATGGTGTCTGCCTGGGCAGGCAGGGTCAATGAAGCCAGTGCCAGACCGGCCAGTGCTGCACGCAATAACATGGGTATATCCCCTCGAATCATTTATTGGTTTTTCGTCTCCGCCGCGATCAGGGCGCGGTGGGAAACGAGGGGTGTTTTGAAGAATGCGTCCGGGGGTGCCGGATGGCTTTTGTGGTGTCTGTGGTGGCCTCTTCGTCGGAACGCCTTCGCGAGCAGGCTCGCTCCCACAGGTTTTAACGGTGTACATAAGCACTGCGACTGGCTTCGATCCCCTGTGGGAGCGAGCCTGCTCGCGAAGGCGTCCTATCGGTCAACGCAACAGGTACGGAATCTCGACTTTCACCGCCCCCGTCGGGCAGTCCTTTTCACAGGGCATGCAATACCAGCATTCATCGAACGCCATGTAGGCCTTCTGGGTTGCCGGGTTGATCGCCAGCAGGTCCATGGGGCATACGTCGACGCACACCGTGCAGCCCTTGTGGGCGATGCATTTGTCCTCGTCCACGGTGACGGGGGCATTGGAGCGAAAGAAGATTTCCTGGGGTTGATAGGCCATGGGCGTTCTCTTTAGGTGATGGGTTCACGCCGCGTCGGCGCCGACCCGCAGCCGGTCGTAGGCCTGCAGCTCGTCGGCATCGAGGGCGATGATGTAGGGCTCGACGGCTTTCTTGAACGAGGTCATCGTGCCGTCCTCGCCTTTCTTCAAATGGCAATGGCAGAACCAGTCGCTGTCGTTGCGCCGTGGGTGATCGACTCGATAGTGGTACAGCCCCCAACGGCTTTCCGCGCGAAACAACGAGGCCCGGGCGGCCATTTCGGCGCAGTCGCGGATCACGCTGACTTCCATGGCGCGCATCAATTCATGGGCGTTATGGGCCTTGATCTGGTCCAGGTCGCGCTGGATATCGCTGAAGCGTTGCAGGCCGATCTGCATTTTTTTCGTGACCTTCGGCGGTTGCAGGTAATCGTTGACGAAGCGGCGCAGCTTGTATTCCACCTGGGCCGGCGGCAGGCCATGCTCGCGCTCAAGCGGCGCGTAGACACGCGCCCTCTCCCGCTCGATCTGCCCGGCATCCAGCGCCGAGAAATCCTTGCCTGCCACAAAATCGGCGGCGTTGTTGCCGGCAAACCAGCCATAGGTGAACGCACCGAGCATGTAGTTGTGCGGCACCGCCGCCATGTCGCCCGCCGAGTACAGGCCCTTGACCGAGGTTTCCGCCCGCTCGTTGACCCAAACGCCCGAGGCCGAATGACCGCTGCAAAAACCGATTTCGGAGATGTGCATCTCGACCATCTGCGTGCGGTAGTCGGTGCCACGGTTGGCGTGGAACTGCCCGCGGCTGGGCCGCTCATTGCTGTGCAGGATCTCTTCGATGTTCTGGATGGTTTCCTCGGCCAGGTGATCGAGCTTGAGGAACACCGGACCGTTACCACCTTCGAGTTCCTGGTGGAACTCCCACATCATTTGCCCGCTCCAGTAGTCGCACTCGATGAAACGCTCGCCCTTGTTGTTGGCGGTATAGCCGCCGAGGGGGCCGGTGACATAGGCGCACGCCGGGCCGTTGTAATCCTTGATCAGCGGGTTGATCTGGAAGCATTCCAGGTTCGCCAGCTCGGCGCCGGCGTGATACGCCATGGCGTAGCCATCGCCGGCATTGGTCGGGTTTTCATAGGTGCCCATCAGGTAGCCTGAGGCCGGCAGCCCCAAGCGTCCCGCCGCGCCGCAGCAGAGAATGACCGCCTTGGCCTTGATCACATGAAAGTCGGCGGTGCGGCAATCGAAGCCCATCACCCCGTTCACCGCCCCCTCTTCGTCGGTCAGCAACCGGGTGCAGACCAACCGATTGGTGATGCTCACCCGCGCCCGTTTCAACTGCCGGTACAAGACTTTCTTGATGTCGTGCCCTTCCGGCATCGGCAGCACGTAGGCGCCCATGTGGTGAACCTTTTTCACCGCGTAGTCGCCGGTTTCGTCCTTCTCGAACTTCACGCCCCAACGGTCCAATTGCTCGATCGTTTCGAAGCTGTGGGTCGCGTAGGCGTACACCGCGGCCTGGTTGACGATGCCGTCGTTGGCAATAGTGATTTCCTTGGTGTATTGCTCAGGCGTCGAGTGCCCCGGGATGATCGCGTTGTTGAGCCCGTCCATGCCCATGCTGATGGCGCCACTGCGCTTGACGTTGGCCTTGTCCACCAACAACACGCGCAAGTCGCGGTTGCGTTCCTTGGCCTTGATCGCGGCCATGGGCCCGGCGGTGCCGCCGCCGATGACGACGATGTCGTATTCCTGTTCGAGGATGCTTCTTGAGCTTTGGGTCATGCCTGCGTCCCTTTCTGCCGGTCGATCCGCAAGCGGTACTGGAAGGCATCGCCGCGGTAGTAGAGGTATTCGAAATCCAGCGGTTGCCCATCGGCGCCGTGGGTCAGGCGCTCGATGCGCATGACCGGCGATCCGGCCTCGATCTCCAGGGCCTGGCACAGGTCGCTGTCGGCCAACACCGCATCGATGGCCAGGTCCGCATGACCGAGGGCCAGGCCGCAATCGTTTTCCAGGATCAAGAAAATATCGCGGGTGACCAGGTCGGCTTTTTCAAGGCGCTCGCCGAGCGCCTTGGGCAGGTAGGTGATCTCCAGGGACACCGGCTCGCGGTTGATCAGCCGCACCCGCTTGATCTGCGCCACCACGTCCCCTTCCGCCAGTTTCAGGCGCTCGGCCACTGACTTGTCCGCCGCCATGAACTTGAAGCTGCGCAGGCGGTTGATCACCTCGAAACCGCGCCCGGTCATGGACTCGGCCAGACCCTGGAGGGTGCTGACGTTCTGGAAGGTCTTGGGCTTGGCGACGAAGGTGCCTTTGCCATGGATCTTGAAGATCAGCCCTTCCTTTTGCAGGTCGCCCAAGGCTTGGCGAACGGTGATGCGGCTGACGCGGAACAACGCGCCGAGCTCGCTTTCCGACGGCATCTGGCTGCCCTGGGGGTATTCACCGTCGAGGATGCGTGCACGCAGCACGTCGCGCAGTTGGGTGTGCAGCGGCACGCTGTCGAGGGAAAGAACGTTGTCGGGCATGGCTTTCTTCACTTGTCATAACGAGTTATGACGTGATCTTAGGGAAAGCCCGTAAGACTTGAGAAATACTGTTTGGACATAACCTTAGAGCCGAGCGTCGGCGCTCTCATTGCGAAACGCGCTCGGGCTCATGCCGGTCCAGCGTCGGAACGCCCGGCGGAAACTGCGCACATCGCTGTAGCCGACTTCCTCGGTGATGCGCTCAATGGACAGCTCGGGATTGGCCAGCAGGTTCAAGGTCCGGCCACGACGAACTTGTTCGAGCAACGCTTCGAAGGTCAGGTTGTGCTCGGTCAGGCGCCGGCGCAAGGTACGGCTGCTCATGTTCAGGTCGCTGGCGATTTTATCGATATGGCTGCCACGGCCCAGGTCCCGGGCAATCGCCCGCTCCACGGCCTGGATCAGGTCGATTTTCTGGTGGACTTCGCTGGCCTCCTGCTCCAGCAAGGCCAGTGCCTGGCGCAGGGCCAGCGGATGATGGTTGGGCAGGCGCACCTCCAGCCAGCCAGCATCGATCAGCATGCGGTTCTGCCGGCAGCCAAAGCGCACGACCGACCCGAAGATCCGCTGGTACTCGCCCGCATAGGAAGGCGCGGCGTGCATGAATTCCACTGCCTGTGGCTTGAAGTCGGACGCCGCCAGCGCCCGGCCATAGACCAACACACTGGCGAAGAATTCTTCGACCGCAAACACCTGCACGTCGGCAAAGGGCAGTTGGCACGTCGCCTCGACCGTGATCCGGTCGCCGGCTTCTTCGGCGCTGATCTGCGCGATGCCGCCGGTAGTGCGCTGGTAGCGCACCCCCAGGGCGAAGACGTCGCGCAAGGTCTCGCACAATGACAATACGTGTCCCAGCAAACCCAGGGTGCCCAGCACGTTGCGGTCGCCGACCCACAACCCCAGCCCCTGGTCGGGTAACAACTTGAGCGCCCGCTGGATCATGACCACGGCCTGGCGATGGGAAATGCGATGGGTTGGGTCTTGCAGGTCATCGAGGCCGAACCCCAGGCCTCGACACAGGATCGCCGCATCGAACCCCTTGTCCACCACAACGTCGGCAAGGGTCTGCAACAGGAACGGCGATACCAGCGCCAGCTCGAACGTGGGGTCGATGACTTTCATCTGCATGGGCGGATTCCAGGGCGGATAGGAGAACGCTTTGTAACAGTCTGTTTCTAGACGTTAGCATGACCCGGCGAATAGAGGGGGACTGGAATCTGGCCGCGCAAGTCCCCTCAATGGCCGCCAATACCCTGCCCTGGCGGCGGCGAACGGCTTATTTCTATGGCTCGGACCCTTGGTGCGTTTCCAACAATAATAACGAGCCCCTCCATGAACCCGATCCGCACGCGATTCACCTTGCAATTGACCTTGGGCCTGGCTTGCGCCAACGCCTTGCCGGCCCTGGCCACCGAGTCCGGCGTCGACAACATCGGCACCGGCACCGATGGCTTCTATGTGCTGCCGCTGGAGGTCGATAGCCTTCCGGACCACATGGTTGCGTTCAACCTCTACTACAACCACTACAAGGCCCGAAAATTCAACATCAGCTCACTGGGCGGCGAAGTGCCGGGCGTCGAAATCGAATCCACGGCGGTGATCCCGCGCATCGACTACCTGAGCCCGCTGCGAGTGGCCGGCGGGCGACTGGGCATCTATGTCGCGCAGCCCTGGCTCAAGCAGGAGGTCGCCGCATTCGGCCTGAGTGATACGCGCGAAAGCATGGGCGACACGACCATTTCGCCCATCATCCTCTGGGACATGGGCAAGCACCTGACACTGGCCGCCGCGGTGGAAATCACCGTGCCGACCGGTGAATACGATGCCGATCGACTGGCCAACACCAGCAATAATTTCTACACCTACAAACCGCTGTTTTCCTTCACCTGGCTGCCCACGGACAACACCGAGCTGTCGATGAAAACCACCTACAGCTTCAACCGCGAAAACAAGGACACCGATTACCGCTCGGGGCAGATTTTCCACTTCGATTATTCCGCCAGCTACCGGCTGAACGATAACGTGACGGTGGGCCTCAACGGCTACTACCTGAAACAGACCACCGACGACAAACAGTACGGCCGCACCGTGCAATTCGCCGGGCAGGACGTGGACGACGGCGTGCGCGGCGAGGTGTTCGCCATCGGCCCGGCGCTGCACGTGACCTTCCTCAAATACGCCAGCGCCGAGATTCGCTGGGCCAAGGAATTCGACGTGGAGAACCGCCCCGAAGGCGAGATGCTCTGGGCGAAGATCAGTATTCCGTTTGCCTTCTAAAAGCTCCCATTGTGGCGAGGGGATTTATCCCCGCTGGGCTGCGCAGCAGCCCCCCCTAGAAGCAACTCAATCTGACTGACCTACCGGATTGTCGGCATTTGGGGCCGCTTCGCGCCCCAGCGGGGATAAATCCCCTCGCCACAAAGACGCGCTCTCGACCAGCTGGATTCAGCTATAAACCGGCCAGCTCTCGATAATCCTCCCCGCCCGCACCGCCAGCAAATCACCAAACTGCAGCAACACCGACTCGGTCTGGGTCGGGCGCAGGAACACCTGGTCCTCCAGCCCCAGTCCGACCGCTGCGGAGCTGTTGACCATTTCCTGATTGGAGCTGCGTCCATACAGGTCGTTGACCTGCAAACCGTGCGGTGCCTCGAGGTCGGCCATCCAGTTGCCGCCATAGATGAAAAAGGTCTCGCGCTGGTTCACGTCCCACCCGGAAAAAATCCGCGACGTGTCGTCCAGCGCCGGGATGTTCACCGCCCCGGTGCGTTTCAACACCGGCGTGGCGATATAGGCCGCCGGCAAATGTTCGCTCAATGACGGCAAATCGTAGTGGCTGGGCTTGAGCATGGCCGTGCCCACCGACACCTCGGTGCTCAGGTTTTCCTGTTCGTGGATGCGGTAGCTGGGGCTGCCGGCGGTGTTGAGCGTCAGGCCGGGGCGCCAAAGATCGGGATAGCGCAGGCGCACGAAATCCACGCGCGCGCGGTAGATCGCCATGACCCGCGCCAGCAGCGTCTGCGGCGTTGCGACGATCTCCGGCACGCCCATGCCCACGAACGGGTCGTAACCCATGAACCCGGCAAACTCCAGTTGGGCCGGGTGGGCGCGGATCGCCTTGAGCATCGCGTCCAGGCTCGCCTCGTCAGCGATCCCGCCCCGGTGCAGGCCGACGTCCAGCTCCAGGTTGACCAGCATGCGAACACCCAGCCCCTGGGCCAATGCCCGGTATTGCTCCAGTCGCTCAGGCGTGTCGAGCAGCCATTGCAACTGGCGCGCCGGGTCGAAAGGACCTTTGTGCTGCGTGTAGAACAGCTCGGCGGAACGCACCGGCAGGGGTTTGCCCAGCAGGATGTCGGCCTGTGGAAACTGCACTGCGTCATGGTTGAGAAACGGCTGGTGGAACGACATCAAGCGCCAGGTCTCGGCACGCTGGGCGATGTAATTCAGCAGGCCGGGGGCTGGCAAGGACTTCTCCACCAGTCTCAACTGCTTGCCGGCGCGTTGCACGGAGGCCTTCACCACGTCTATGTTGTGGTCGAGTCGATCCAGGTCGATGAGCATCACCGGGCGCATCGGGCCATGGGCCTTGAGCTCACGGTTGAGCTGGCGAAAATATTCGCTGTACGGCGCACCTCGGTCCTGCGGTCGCAGCCAAGCACCGACACCCGCCAACAACACCCCGGCGCCCAGCGTTCCCGCCAGGAAGCGACGACGATTGAAACCCATCAGCTCACCCCCAGGATCGTCGAAAGATGCCCATTGAGAAACTTGCCGCCCGGGTCCAGGGCCTGGCGCACTCGGGCGAACTCCTCCCAGCGGGGATACAACGCTTGTAGCGTCCTGGCGTTGAGCGAGTGCAACTTGCCCCAATGCGGGCGCCCCTGGTATTTCCAGAAAATCGGTTCGATGGCCGCGAAGAAGTTGTGGTGATCCATCTGGTAATGCTGGTGCACGGAGATGGCGCAGCTGTCCCGACCTTCGAACATGCTCAAGGGAATGTCATCGGCCTTCACGTAGCGGTACTCGATGGGAAACCAGGTTCGCAGGTTCTTGTCGCGGATCAGCGCAAGGATCTCCCGCAGGCATGCCGGGCCCTGGTCAGCCGGCACCGAGTACTCCATTTCGTTGAAGCGCACGGTGCGGGCGTTGGCGTAGATGTCATGGGAGTCGCCGACCCGATCATCGAAATCGGCCACCCAGCGCAGGCTGTTGAGCAAGGCTCGGCGAGTCGCCGGGAAATCGCTGCCGTACTTGTCGAGGTTTTCAATCACGCTGACGAACTCGTTGCCGCCCTCCTCCTCGGGACTGATCGGCGGCGTGGCGGCGTCGGTGGTTTCGTTCAGAGTGATCGACAGCGCATAGTCGGAATGGGTGACGACCTGCATTTCCCAATGCTGGTTGTCCCGGGTGTTGGTGTCCACGTCCTCGAGCAACTCCTCGGTTTTCGCCACCCATTGGTGCTCGCGCAATCGATAGGCCGCGCGGTTTTGCAGGCGCACGCGGGTTATCAGTCCCAAGGCGCCCAGGGAGACCCGGCCGGCACTGAGCACTTCGGGATGCTGCCGGGCATCGCAATCGAGCACCTCGCCATTGGCCGTGACCAGTTGCAGGCCGACGACTTGGGACGAATAGGAACCGAACGCCTTACCCGTGCCATGGGTCGAGGTGGCGATGGCACCGGCCAGCGTCTGGTAGTCGACATCGGCCATGTTCGGCAGCGCCTGGCCAATGGCTTGAAGCGCCGTGCCCATGCGCGACATCGGCGTGCCACCGCCGAATTCGGCCTGCAGGGTGGCCGCGTCGTGATCCAGCAAGCCGCTGAAAAAACTCAAGGAGAGCAAGGTCCCATCCGTGGGCACCAAGGCGCTGAAGGAATGGCCGGAACCCACCGGGCGGATCCGGCCTTCGGCGCGGCGCACCACCTGCACCAGTTCATCCATATCCTGAGGGGCGAGGCGCGCGGCAGGCAGGCAACTTTGCGCGCCCGACCAATTGCGCCATGGAATCAGTCGCGGGGCGCGCATCAGTTCGGCCAGGGCGCCCTGGCTGCCCAGCGCAGTGAGGGCCGCGACAACGCCGGCCTGTTGCAGCAATCGACGTCGCGAGTAATCCATGGTCATGCCGGAAAACCCCTTGTTGGATTATTGGAATCGTTGTCCGGACATGAAGGCAATCAGGGCCAGGAACTGCTCCTCGGAACAGTGCATGCACAGGCCCATCGGCGGCATGCCGTTGTAGCCGTTGATCGCATGATCGAGCAGAGTCTCGGCGCCCTGTGCCAGGCGCGGGGCCCAGGCATTGGTATCGCCGGTCAACGGCGCTCCGGCGGCGGGATTGGCGTGACAGAGCTTGCAACTGCTGTCGTAGATCCGAGCCAGCGACGCATCGCTGGGCATGGCCGTGATCGCGGTGGGCGTGGGTGGCGTGGGTGCGTCATCGCAACCTGCCAACAGGGTGAGTAACACGATGGAAATGGCAGGGTGCAGCGAAAACCTAGGTAACCGCATAGGGCCCTCTCGCGGCGCTTTCTTATTGTGGGTCTGACAGCTTCCACACTAAGGCACCCCAGCGTTTTGGCTTGAGGTCATTGCGGGCCATAAATCGGACTTGAGCGGACACCCTCGCCACCGGGCAATGCTCAGGGCAACAGCAACCTCTGCTCGCGCTCGCACAACTGCACCACGTAATCCCACAGCACGCGCAACCGTACGGACTTGTGCAGTTCGCGGCGGGTGCTGATCCAGTAGCTGCGGCGGATGGTTTCGTCCGGCAACAGCGGCAACAGCGTCGGGTCGCCGCTGGCCATGTAGCACGGCAACACAGCAATCCCCAGGCCCGAGCGCGCAGCCTGTTGCTGGGCGATCACGCTGGTGCTGTGGAACACCACCCGAGGCTTGCGGCAAAAGCTGTTGAGAAACATCAGTTCCTGGCTGAACAACAGGTCGTCGACGTAGCCGATCCAGGCGTGTCGGGCCAAGTCCTCGCGGCTGCGCAAGGGCGGCGAGCGATCCAGGTAGGCCTGGCTGGCATAGAGCGCCAGGCTGTAGTCGGTGAGCTTGCGCGTCACCAACAGGTCGGCCGCCGGGCGTTCGAGGTGGATGCTGATTTCCGCCTCGCGGTTGAGGATGCTGACGAAGCGCGGCACCGCCACCAGTTCCACCTCCAGCCCCGGATAACGCTGGAACAACCCGTCCATGCGACTGGCCAGGAACATGATGCCAAGCCCTTCCGTCACCCCCAGGCGGATCTTGCCCAAGGGTGCGCTGGATTGGGTGATGTCCTCCTGGGCCAGCAATGCCACGTTCTCCATGGCTTCGGCATGCTTGAGCAACGTCTCGCCGGCCGGGGTCAACTCGTAGCCCTGGGCATGCTGGACGAACAGCGCGGTGCCGAGGCTTTTCTCGATGGCCTCGATGTGCCGCGCCACCGTGGCGTGAGTGGTGTTCAGGCGCCGTGCAGCCGTCAACAAACGCCCGCTGCGTTGCAGCTCCAGGAAATAACGCAAGTCATTCCAGTCGAACATGGGGGCGATCCTTGGGTGGGCCTGAAGGCAGGACTGTTTATAAACGCACAGCAGCTGCGCAAAAACTAACATTCTTTTGACGAAAACTAACAACTAGGATGAATGCCACAAAAACAATAAACGAGGTCGCGAATGCAACCTGTCGTCGATGAATACGATTACGTGATCGTGGGTGCCGGCCCTGCCGGGTGCTTGCTGGCCAATCGGCTTTCGGCCAACCCGCAACACCGGGTGCTGCTGCTCGAAGCCGGCGGGCGCGATAACTATCCGTGGATTCACATCCCGGTCGGCTACCTGTTCTGCATCGGCAACCCGCGCACCGACTGGTGCTTCAAGACCGAAGCCCAACCGGGCCTGCAAGGACGCGCCCTGAGCTATCCGCGCGGCAAGGTCCTGGGCGGCTGCTCATCAATCAACGGCATGATCTACATGCGTGGCCAGGCCGCGGACTACGATGGCTGGGCCGCCGAAGGCAACCCTGGCTGGGCCTGGAAAGATGTGCTGCCACTGTTCAGGCAAAGCGAAAACCACTTCGCGGGCGATTCCGAAATCCACGGCGCGGCCGGCGAATGGCGAGTCGAACGCCAGCGCCTGTCATGGCCGATTCTCGACGCGTTCCGCACCGCCGCCGAACAGAGCGGCATCCGCAACGTTGAGGATTTCAATGGCGGTGACAACGAAGGGTGTGGCTACTTCCAGGTCAACCAGAAGGCCGGGGTGCGCTGGAATGCGGCCAAGGCCTTCCTCAAGCCGATTCGCAATCGCCCCAACCTGACGGTATTGACCGAGGTCGAAGTCGACCGCGTTTTGTTGCGCGATGACCGCGCCCAAGCCGTGAGCGCTCGTTGGCAAAGCAAGAACATGACCTTCAAGGCCCGCAAGGAAATCGTCCTGTGCGCCGGGGCGGTCGGTTCGCCGGGCATCTTGCAGCGCTCCGGGATCGGCCCGCGCAGCCTGCTGCAACGCCTGGGGATCGGCGTCGTGCACGAATTGCCTGGCGTGGGCGGCAACCTGCAGGATCACCTGCAACTGCGGCTGATCTATCAGTTGGAAAACGCCCGCACCCTGAACCAGATCGCCGGCACGCTGTGGGGCAAGATGGGCATGGGCCTGCGCTACCTGTACGACCGCAGCGGCCCGCTGTCCATGGCCCCCAGCCAACTCGGCGCGTTCGCCCGCTCGGGGCCGGAACAGACCTCGGCCAACCTCGAATACCACGTGCAACCGTTGTCCCTGGAACGTTTCGGCGAACCGTTGCACAGCTTCCCGGCGTTCACCGCCTCGGTGTGTGATTTGCGCCCGATGAGCCGCGGGCGGGTGGACATTCGTTCGGCCGATCCGAGTGGAGCGCCGTTGATCCAGCCCAACTACTTGAGCCATCCCGAAGACCTGCGCGTCGCCGCCGACGCCATTCGCCTGACCCGACGGATCGTCGCCTCCCCGGCCCTCGGCGCCTTCAAGCCGGTGGAATACCTGCCCGGCCCGAGCCTGCAAACCGAAGAGGAACTGCACCAGGCCGCCGCCCGCATCGGCACGACGATTTTCCATCCGGTGGGCACGTGTCGCATGGGCCAGGACGGCGACGCAGTGGTGGATGCGCAACTGCGCGTGCACGGCATCAAGGGCCTGCGCATCGCCGATGCCTCGATCATGCCGCGAATCACCTCGGGCAACACCTGCTCGCCAACGTTGATGATTGCCGAGAAGGCGGCGCGGATGATGCTCGAACCGGTCACCGTAAGCATCACGAGCCAAAAGGAGCCGGCCACGGTCTGAAAACAGCAGTGCCCCCTGTGGGAGCGGGCTTGCTCGCGAAGGTGGTGTATCAGCCAACGATGATGTCGACTGGCACACCGCCTTCGCGAGCAAGCCCGCTCCCACAAGGAGAAATGCGTAAGCAAAAGGAACGTATCAAACCAGGAGACGCCCCACCCGGCGTCGCAGTGGAACAACAAAAACAATCACTGTGAGGGATACCGCTATGTCTGAACATGTTCAGCCCCTGGAAGCCACGCGCAGCGCCGGCACCAGCCAGGAAACCCAGAAAGTCATCTTCGCCTCGTCCCTCGGGACGGTGTTCGAGTGGTACGACTTTTTCCTCTACGGCGCCCTCGCGGCGGTGATCAGCAAACAGTTCTTCGCCGGGGTGAACGACACCACCGCGTTCATTTTCGCCCTGATGGCCTTCGCCGCCGGCTTCATCGTACGGCCGTTCGGTGCGCTGGTGTTCGGGCGGCTGGGGGACATGATCGGCCGCAAGTACACCTTCCTGGCGACCATCGTGCTCATGGGCCTGGCCACGTTCTGCGTCGGCCTGCTGCCCAACTACGCCAGCATCGGTATCGCTGCGCCGATCATCCTGGTGGTGCTGCGCATGCTCCAGGGACTGGCCCTGGGCGGCGAATACGGCGGCGCGGCGACTTACGTCGCCGAGCACGCACCCATCGGCAAGCGCGGTTTCCACACCAGTTGGATTCAGTCCACCGCGACCCTCGGGCTGTTGCTGTCGCTGCTAGTGGTGCTGGGTTGCCGCTACTTCACCGGCGATCAATTCGAGGTCTGGGGCTGGCGCATCCCGTTCCTGCTGTCGATCCTGCTGCTGGGCATTTCCACCTGGATTCGCCTGAGCCTGCATGAGTCGCCGGCCTTCCTGAAAATGAAAGAAGAAGGCAAGTGCTGCAAGGCACCGATCCGCGAATCGTTCGGCAAATGGGAAAACCTGAAGGTGGTGCTGATCGCCCTGTTCAGCATCAACGCCGGGCAAGCGGTGACGTTCTACGCCGCGCAGTTCTACGTGCTGTTCTTTCTCACCCAATTCCTCAAGATGGACCCGGCCCTGGCCAACAGCCTGCTGATTGTCAGCGTGGTGATCGGCGCACCGTTCTTCATCTTTTTCGGTTGGCTGTCGGATAAAGTGGGGCGCAAACCGGTATTGATGATCGGCCTGCTGCTGGCGACCGCCCTGTACTTCCCGATCTTCAAGACCCTCGCCCACTACGCCAACCCGGCCATCGACCAGGCCAGCCGCCAGGCGCCGATCAGCGTGATCGCCGACCCGGCCACCTGCACCTTCCAGTTCGATCCGGTGGGCAAGGCGCGATTCGACAGCCCGTGCGACAAGGTCAAGACCTTCCTGGTCAAGCAAGGCCTGCCCTACAGCAGCGTCGCGGCACCGGCCGGAAGCCCGGTGCAAGTGAATGTCGGCGACGTGAAACTCGAAGGTTACGACGAGGCGGCCCTGCGCGGCGCAGTGACCTTGGCGGGCTATCCGCAAAAAGCCGATGCCCAGCAGATCAATCGGCCGATGATCGTCGCCCTCATCGTCGCGCTGATCATCATCTCGGCCATGTGCTACGGCCCGCTGGCGGCGCTGATGGTCGAGCTGTTCCCGACCCGGATCCGCTACACCTCCATGTCCCTGCCCTACCACATCGGCAATGGCTGGTTCGGCGGTTTCCTGCCCACGGTCTCGTTTGCCCTGGTGGTCTACACCGGGGACATCTTCTACGGGCTGTGGTACCCGGTGGTGATTACTGGCGTGAGCCTGGTGGTCGGCATGATCTGCCTGCGGGAAACGCGGAACGTGGATCTGGACACTAACTGAACCCGAGTGTGGCGAGGGAATGAACGTCCCTCGCCACAGGCTTCAAAAGCGTGCCTTTACCGTCGCGGTGAAGTTGCGGGGTTCACCGTAATAGTTACCGAAGCTCTCCGTCCCGATGGTGGTGTAGTAACGCTTGTCGAACAGGTTGTTGCCGTTGAGCGCCACTGACCAGGTGTCATCGATGCGGTAGCCAACGCGACCGTTCCACACGGCATAACCGGCCTGGGTGATCTTCTCGCCGCTGACCGGCGATACGCGGAAGTTATCGCTTTGGGCATTGACCCCGGCGCCGACACTGAACCGTTCCAATGCCCCGCCGAGGGCGTAGTCTCCCCACAGGCGTAGCACATGGCGCGGCACGTAGCTGTTGAACGAACCACCGTTGAGGCTGGCGTCAATATCGTCGAGCGTCTTGGTCTGGGTGTAGGTGTAGCCGGCCAGCAGTTGCAGGCGCTCGATAACCTCGCCGCTGATCTCGGCTTCGAACCCCTGGGCGCGGACCTTGCCGGCGTTCTCGTAGCAGTAGCCATCCGACGACGCACAGCTTGAGTTGTAGTCGGTCTGGGCCTGGTCTTTCTGCACCGTGCGGAACAGGTTGAAAGCGGTGTTCAAGCGGCCCTCGAACCATTCGCCCTTGATCCCCAATTCATAACTCTCGCCCATCAACGGCTTGAGCGCCGAACCGCTTTGCGAGCGGTAATTGCCTTGGGGCGTAAAGATCTCCGAGTAACTGGCGTACGCGGTCAGGTGTTCGTTGAGGTCCAGCAACACGCCGGCAAACGGCGTGACCTGGCCGGTCTCGGTGCTCCTGGCGTGTTCCGTACCGCCCGTGAGAAATACCGAGTCACTCTTGGAGCTGTACCAGCTCACCCGGCTTCCCACTACGAAGGTCAACGGGTCCGCCAACTTCAGGCGCAGCGTCGAATACACGCCGCGCTGCTCGGTGACCGTCTTGACCGGACCACCTCGCGTCGAGTTTTCGATGAAGTAGCTGTCGTCCGGCTCGGGAATGTGCCGGTCCGGATCGAACACATCCTGCTTCTGTGGCAACAAGGCGACCGAGTAGAAGTCGTCTTTGTCCGAACGACTGGCATTGACGCCGAAGATCAGCTCATGACGCTGGCCGAAGGCGTCGAACTTGCCGTCCAGGTAGGCGTCGAGACCGTAATCGACCTGATCATAGTCGTACATGCTGCCGAGCAGATTGGTGGTCGAGGAACCGGGTGCCACCGAGCCTGATGCAAACGCGTATTTGATGTCCTGGGTATTTTTCGTATAGACCCCCGCGACTTTCACGGCCCAGTCGTCGTTGAGCTGATGCCGCAGGTCGCCGAACACTGTGGTCCGCTGGCTGCGCCAGGTATTCCACGACGGGTCCAGGCACGTGGAACGACTGAGTTTCAAATCGCTGCCATCCCGGTAGCGTGGAAGCCCACCCCAGCACGGGCTCGCATCGACGTCCTCATAGGCCACGCCCAGGCCGAGCGTCGTGTCGGGCGTCAGGTCGACGTCCAGGGCGCCGTAGTAGACCTGATCCTTGCGCTGGGCATCGTCGTAGAAGTAATGCCGGCTCTGCTCGGCGATCACCGCCCTGCCCCGCACAGTGCCGGCGTCGTTCAGGGGGCCGCCTGTATCGACTTGCCCGCGGTAGTTGTCCCAAGTGCCACCCGAGAGGCTGAGTTCAGTCTGGGGCGTGGCCTGGCCGCGCTTGCGAACGAAATTGACGCCACCTGAAGTACCACCGGAACCCTTCATCATCCCGGCGGCGCCGCGCAGGACTTCGACCCGGTCGTAATAGGCCATGTCACTGCTGAAGCTGTCGGCCTGGACATAGCTGTTGCCCATGTCCAGCGGAACACCGTCGTACTGGTATTGGCCCGACATCCGGAACCCGCGGGAATAGAAATACTTGCCGCCCATGGTCGAATCGTAGACGGTGATGCCGGGCGTTTTTTCCATGACCTGATCGATGGTGTTCAGGTTCTGGTCGTCGAGCATCTTGCGGGTGATCACCGTGACCGATTGCGGCGTCTCGCGCAGCGTGTGTTCGCCTTTGCCGATGGTGACCGCTCCGGTGGTGTAGGAGCCGCTATCTTCGGTGGTCGCAGTGAGCAGTTGTCCGTCGATGGTGGTGGTGCCCAATTCCATGGCCGAACCGCGAGAAGGCGCAGCCCGAAGCCGATAGGTCCCGCTGACCTGGGGCTCGGCTTGCAGGCCGCTATCGCCCAGGATGCGAGCGAAGCCGTCGGCCACGCCAAAGGAACCGTTCAAGCCTGGCGACTGTAAGCCTTGGAGTTGAGCGGCATCGAACGAGATTGCAACACCAGCCTGGCTGGCGAAGCGCGTCAACACATCCATGAGGGTGCCAGCGCCAATAGTGTAAGCCTGCACCGAGCGTTGCTGGCCCGAAGCTCCTGGAGTAGTGCTCGCCTGCACCATCCAGGCACTGGAGGACGTAACAGCCAACAATCCGATTTTCATTGCAATCGCCAGACGACCTGGCGCGTTCACGCGAGACATGCGTCCCCTCCCCACAGTCAAGAAATTCACTGAGGGATGAGCCGAACGATGCAGACAAAAAGTGCAAAACATTTTTTATTGAATGATGCGGGGGGATCGGGGCTATCCGCTATGTGACACCTGAACCCAGAACCGGCTGTATCGAGTCACCCGCAATGAGAAACCGCTTTCCAGCGCCGCAAGGGCAAGGTCGGTATTGTCGATGGGAAAAACGCCTGAAACTTTCGAATCGCCGATAGCCGGGTCGCAACGCAGTATCCCCACGCGATAGCGCGACAGCTCTGTCAACAAGGCATCCAATCGACGGTCGATGGCAATGATGCTGCCTTGTTGCCAGGCGCCGACCGACACGTCGTTGGCCCTTGGCCTGCCCAGCGCCTGGTCGCTGAAATCCAGCTGGTTGCCGGCATCGACCCGCATCGCGGGTCCGCCACTGCGCAAACTGACCTCGACGGCCTTTTCAAGCACTGCCACCTCGCCATGCTGGGCCTGGGCGCGGACGATAAAACGGGTTCCCAAGGCCAACACCTCGACTTGCTCTGTGACGACCTTGAAGGGGCGCTGCGAAGGATCGACTGCAGTCGTGACGATAATCTCGCCCCACAGCAGCCGTATAACGCGTTGTTTGCCATCGAAACGAACGTCGATCGACGTGTCGGTGTTGAGCAGTACGGTGCTGCCGTCCGCCAATTGGTACGCCCGCCGCTCGCCGATGCCGGTCCGGTAATCGCAACGCAAGTTCTGCGCGGTCTCGCTTCGCCAGCCCCACCACCCCAGGCAACCGGTGGTCGTGAGCAGCAAGGCGCTTCGCAACACTTGCCGTCGCGAACGGCCAAGAGGTTCGCTCAAGGTGGGGGCGGCCAATGCGCCCGGCACGCTGGCCATTTGTTCAGACACCGCCGCCATGCGTTGCCACGCCTGATCATGCAACGGATCCGCGGCCAACCAGGCCCGCCATCCGGCCCGATCCGCGTCCGCCGCGATACCGGAGTGCAGCCGGGCGTACCATTGCGCCGCGGCACGAATGGCTTGTAGTTGCTCGGGCGACAGGCTCATGCAAGCTGCAACTGGATCTGCATCAGGCAGCAGTGTTCCATGGCCTTGGCCATATGGTTATTGACCGTGCGCACGCTGACACCCAGGCGCTCGGCGATCTGCGGGTACGTCAGGCCGTTGAATTGCGACAGGATGAACACCTGCTTGACCCGCGGTCCCAGCCCTTGAAGCAGTCGATCGATTTCCATGAGGGCCTGGAACAGAATCGCCTGCTCTTCCAGCGACGGCTGCTGCCGTTCAGGCATGGCGGCCAGCGCATCCAGGTACGATTGCTCAAGGGAGCGGCGGCGAAAAAGATCAACCAGCAAGCCTTTGGCGATCATCGACAGATAGGGCCGCGGCTCGCGTATATCCAGGGCCGAGCGCGCCTTGATCACGCGAACGAACGTATCCTGGGCCAGATCAGCCGCATCGAACGTGTTACCAAGGCGCTTGCGCAACCAGCCTTGAAGCCAGCCGTGATGGTCGCAATACAAATCGTTGACGGCACTGCGTAAGAACAGATCGTTGGCGGACATGACAATGGAATAATTCGCGACTGATAATGAATCGCATTGTCATCGCAGCAACCGCCGCTTGGCAACCCAAACCTGCGCGGACGGTTCCTGCCCTGTCGCCCTGAGTCAGTGCACTGAATGGCTTTTCACCGTGCTCTCCACCAGATCCAGCATCTGCCCCAGCGCCCACGGCTTGGCGATGAACGAGGCGTGATGCTTGATCCCGGCGCTTTCCGGGGTCTCGTAGCCGGACATGATCAGCAGCGGAATCTGCGGCCAGCGATCCCCGGTCAGGTTCGCCAGGTCCGCTCCGTCCATTGCCCCGGGCATGGTGATGTCGGTGAGTAGCAGGTCCACGTAGTCGGCGCTTTCCTCAAGAAAGGTCAACGCCGAATCGGCGCTTTCCCGAGGCTCGACGACAAAACCTTCGTCCTCCAGGATTTCACAGAGAAACTCCAGGATGGTCGGGTCATCCTCAACAACGAGAATCAAACGTGTGGTCGCCTGTCCGTTGCCCTTCGGCATCGAATTCATGAAGTGACTCTCCCTGATTCCATTAACTTGCCTTGCGGTTTCACCCGCTCTGCAAGTTATGAGCGATGCCCTGGCGATAAATTCATTCTGCTTGCCCATGCAGGCGCCGGGCTGCCTCGCCAAGCGGGGGCTGCAACGCAGCGCAACGTTTTATCTGTATATCCATACAGATAAAGCTTGCCCCGGCGCTGATCCCTGACCATGCTAGCGCCCCATGAAACCTGCTTAGGAAGAGGCGTTATGCGGTTGTACCTGTGTGAAAAACCGTCCCAGGCCAAGGACATCGCCGCCGTGCTGGGCGCCACCCGGCGCGGCGATGGCTGCTGGCTGGGCGCGAACGTCACGGTCACCTGGTGCATCGGCCATCTACTGGAAACCGCCCCGCCCGACGCCTACGACGCCCGCTACAAGCGCTGGGTGCTGGCCGACCTGCCCATCGTGCCGGTCCAATGGAAGATGACAGTCAAGCCGAAGACCGCCAGCCAGTACAAAGCGGTCAAGCGCCTGTTGGGTGAAGCCAAGGAACTGGTGATCGCCACGGATGCCGACCGCGAGGGCGAAATGATCGCCCGGGAGCTGGTGGAGCATTGCCGCTATCGCGGGCCCATCCAACGATTGTGGCTGTCGGCCCTGGACGAAGCGTCGATCCGCAAGGCCCTCGCCGCCCTCAAGCCGGGAGCGGAAACCTTCAACCTGTACCATTCGGCCCTCGGTCGCTCCCGGGCCGACTGGCTGATCGGCATGAACATGAGTCGCCTGTTCACATTGCTGGGACGCCAGTCCGGCTATCAGGGCGTCCTGCCGGTGGGCCGTGTGCAAACACCGACCCTGCGGCTGGTGGTGGATCGCGACCGCAGCATCGCCGATTTCGTACCGGTCGCCTACTGGGCCATCGACGTCCAGCTGAGCCACGCCGGCACCCCATTCACCGCCCAATGGCGCGCCGACCCGGATGCCTGCGACGACCAGGAACGCTGCCTGAACCAGGTCCTGGCCCGAGAGGCCGCCCAGGCCATGACCAACGCCGCCACCGCCCGGGTGATCAAGGTGCGCACCGAGCGGTTGCGCGAGGCGGCACCGCTGCCGTTCGACCTGGGCACCCTGCAGGAAGTCTGTTCGAAGAAGCTCGGCCTTGGCGCCCAGGAGACCTTGGACATCGCCCAATCGCTCTACGAAACCTACAAGCTCATCACCTATCCGCGCAGTGACTGCGGTTTCCTGCCCTTGAGCCAGCACAGCGAGGCGCCCGCCATCCTGGCCGCCCTCGCCCAGGCCGACCCGGGGCTCGCCCCGCTGCGTGATCACCTGCAGCCGCAGCGCAAGTCCCGGGCCTGGAACGACGCCAAGGTCAGTGCGCACCACGGCATCATTCCCACGGCGGCGGCGAAGAACCTCGACAAGCTCGCCGGCAAGCAACGCGCCGTCTACACGCTGATTCGCGCGCGTTACCTGGCGCAGTTCCTGCCCAACCATGAATACGACCGGACCCAGGCCGACTTCGACTGCGCCGGGCAGGACCTGCGTGCGGTGGGCAAGCAGATCGTCGAACCCGGCTGGAAACGCGCCCTGCCCGAAGCCCTGGCGCCCGCACGAGGTCGCGAAGCACCGGCACCGCAAACCCTGCCCGCACTGGCCGAAGGTCAAGATTGCGCGGTGGACGAGGTGAAACCCAAGGACCTCTGGACCCAGCCACCCAAGCCATTCACCGAAGGCGACCTGATCAAGGCGATGAAAAACGTCGCCAAGCTGGTGGAGGATCCGCTGCTCAAGCAGAAACTCAAGGACACCACCGGCATCGGCACCGAAGCGACCCGGGCCTCGATCATCCAGGGCTTGCTCGACCGTGGCTACCTGGTGAAAAACGGCAAGGCCCTGTCCGCCACCCCGGCGGCCTTCAGCCTGATCGATGCGGTGCCGCGGGCGATCGCCGATCCCGGCACCACCGCCATCTGGGAACAGGCCTTGGACATGGTGCAAAGCGGCGAGATGAGCCTGGAAGAATTCGTCACGCGGCAAGCCGCCTGGATGAGCAAGCATGTGGCCCGCTGCCAAGGCATGAGCCTGACCATCAATGGCCCCGCCAGCCCCGCCGGGCGCGGGGCGGCGCCATGGAAGAAAAAACGCAAGCCGGCCAAGCGCAAGGCTGGCGGTGCACCGCGCAAGGCCGGCAAGACCAAGGCCACCTGAGTGGGAGAGTTCCTCTGTGGCGAGGGGATTTATCCCCGCTGGGTCGCGAAGCGGCCCCCTGCACTTCAACGCACGCATTGTGGTGGCAGTAATTTTTGGGGGCGCTTCGCACCCCAGCGGGGGATAAATCCCCTCGCCACAAAGAGATCCCCCATTGAAGGAACAGGCCACCCAGCCACAGCCTTTTTTCATACCCAAACCATTTTGTCCGACAATATGTAGTGACCAAAAATAATCACTACAAAACCGTTGACGCCTCCGATTTCGCCTTGCATGATGCAGACGTCTCCCCGATCGGGAGTACAGGCAAATGTTTGAGCAAGCTCGTCTGACCGCCGAGCTGTTTTTTTCGATAAGGGACTGCCCACAAGGCAGATTGAAGGTGCTGACCTGGCATGACCGTCCGGTGACAAGGACGAGAAACGCTGGCGATCAATCCTCATGACGCATGGGCTCGACCCTCTAAAGTCGACACTGGCCTGAAGATTCTTCGCTGTTTCTCCTCGTTGTAGCGCATTTGCGTAGCAGCCCTTCGATTAACACTACACAACCGATGCACGAACCCGCTGAAGTCCAGCGGACGAACGCTGACGGCCTGATTTCGGTATCAGGCAGGCACTTACCGAACAGCGAAGTTTTGCGAACCACCAGACAGATCAACCAAATGGTCAAGGGGCTTACACATGAATCTGAACAATCAACCATCTATTGATGAACTGGCTCGCATGTTCGCAGCACACAAGGACAGCCTGGATAGCCATATCCTGTGGATCAGCAAGACCGGCCAGGTCCATATGGACTGCCTCTCGCCTTTCACCCAGGAAGACGAATTCGAAAAGCACCAGCAAGACTTGTGTGCCCGGCTGAAGATGTACCGTCGTGGCCAAGGCTACGTCGGCAAGAAAGCCGCCGCCGACAAAGACTTCATGGGCCGCGTGCTGCAAACGCTGACCCAGGCCTGGCAATCGGTTCAGCACTCGTCTGAGGTCCGGGTCATCGACCGCCTCTGCTGATATCCCATAAACAAAAAGGGCCCGTTCCTGAGTCAGGAGCGGGCCCTTTTTTACCTCAAGCGTCTAGGGTTTGTACGAAAAGTCGCCGAGCGGCGATCAGGCAAGGCGAAAACAGGCGAGGAACGGCCGGGGTCGCGCTCGACTTGACTGGTTGTCAATGAGCATTCCGAGCCTGTTTTCAACGCAGCATGATCGTCGCGCAGGCACTTTTCGTACAAAGCCTAGAACACCGACCAGCCGATCCGCTGGCTGAGCAATTCCAGCGCGGCCATGCCGGCCAGGGAGTTGCCTGCCGCGTTGAGCTCCGGCGACCAGACGCAGACCGTGAACTGCCCTGGCACCACGGCGACGATCCCGCCGCCCACACCGCTCTTGCCCGGCAGGCCGACACGGTAGGCGAAGTTGCCCGCCTCGTCGTACAGCCCGCTGGTGGCCATGATGGAGTTGACTTGCTGGGTCTGACGAGCGCTGAGGATCTGCTCGCCGCTGTGCTTGCAGAAACCGTCATTGGCGAGGAAACAGAACGCCCGGGCCAGGTCGATGCAGTTCATTCGCAGCGCGCAATGGCTGAAGTAGCTGCGCAGCACCGCTTCCACATCGTTATGGAAGTTGCCGAAGGACTGCATCAGGTAGGCCATCGCCGCGTTGCGGGCCCGGTGCTGGTATTCCGACTCGGCGACCTTGCCGTCGACCATCACCTGGGGATTGCCCGACAGCCGTCGGACGAAATCGCGCATCGACAATGCCGGAGCGGCGAAGCGCGATTGGTTGATGTCACAGATCACCAGCGCGCCAGCGTTGATGAACGGATTACGCGGCCGACCGCGCTCGAATTCCAGTTGCACCAGGGAGTTGAAGGGTTGGCCGGACGGCTCATGGCCCAGGCGTTCCCAGATGGCCTCGCCAGAATGCTCGATCGCCTGCACCAGGCTGAACACCTTGGAAATACTCTGCACCGAGAACGGCGTTGCGGCGTCGCCCGCGCAATACATCTCGCCGTCATTGCTATACACGGCAATGCCCAACTGATTGGCCGCCACGGTGCCGAGGGCGGGAATGTAGTTGGCCACCTTGCCCTGACCGATCAGGGGGCGAACCGCATCGAGGATCTCGTTCAACAGTGCTTGCATGCGCAGGGGTCCCGTCATTCCCCGTTCGAGTGCGGGGATACAGACGCTAGACGCTGGTCAGGCGAATCAGAGCACACTGCTTCATGAAATCGCCTAAATACATCTGTGGCGAGGGGATTTATCCCCGCTGGGTCGCGAAGCGGCCCAAACCAGCAACCTCGGTGTATCGGGCAAGACTCTGGACAGCGGGGGCCGCTTCGCAGCCCAACGGGGATAAATCCCCTCGCCACAAAAGCAGCGTCCGGCCCCATTAGGAAGTGATGCGGACGCTAGTCGCGAAATCCGGCGGTCTATAGTCAATGATCAACCGGCAGGAGGTACACGATGCGCCAGATCATGCAAAAAGAACCCTGGTGGGCCGCGCCGCCCCAGCCCGGGCAGGATGAAAGCGAATTGGAATGGGGGTGGCTGGTGATCTACAGCGAAGGCGAACCGCGCTTCGAATTCATCAAGGAACGCCCTTCGGACGAACAGATCCGCCATCGCAAGGGCTGCCGCGTCACGCTGGGGTCTGACTAGGCTCTGTACGAAATGTATCCGCACTCACCCATACTGCGTTGAAACGGCGCTCGGAATGCTCATGTACTCCAGTACACTCCGCTTCCTCGCCCCGTTTCGCCTTGTCTGGCTTTCGCGCGAACACATTTCATACAGACCCTAGGAACATCAAGGCGCGATTGCAGGCAGCTCCGCCGGCCGATTGTCGAGGTCCGCTTCCACCAGGTTGCTGTCGATTTCCCCTGCCAGGTAATACACCGCGGCCATCACCCCGCTGAGGGGATGCTTGAGGGATTTGAACCAGGCTTCGTCAAACGCGGTGCTCAGGCTCTTGCGAATTTGCGCTTCCATTTCCGGTCGCTCGCCCTCATGGATCATTGCGCGAATGCCCGCCACTCCCACCGAAATCAGCGCCCCAGCCGCTTTCCCGGCCACGGCCGCCGCCGCGCCGGTCGCCCCCCGCGTGGCAAATTGCGCTTCGATTTTTTCACTGGTGCGTTGCGCCACCGTGGCGATCACCGCGTCCGACGGACCTGAACCGGTGTCGGCGGCCTTGTCGACATGGTCGATCAGCGCCGCATAGGCCGGCAGGGTATCGAGCGGTTCGGTGTGGACCATTTCGTACAACGACGCATTGCGCGCCGCTGGCGGGCCGAGGTTGATGGCCCGGATGCCATGCAAGCGTCGGTTCATCAATTGCGCCGGGACTCGATGGCGCTGGGCAATCACCTGGACCTGTTGATTGAGCAGTTGCAGGTAATAACGTGTGGCGTTTGCCCTGATCGCTTCCGGATCGATTTCCAGCGCCACCGGCTCCAGCACTTGCTCGCGATACTGTTCCTGCAGGTACACTGCCAGGCGCCTGGCCGGGGAATCCGTCTCGCCCTTGGCGCTGGCTGAATACCAACTGACCTTCACGGCCATCCATTCCTGGGTCCAGTAGCTGCTGAACCACGGAATGAATGCAGCCTCGGTGCGCTCATACACCAGCACCCGCCAATGCTCCATCGAGCCGCGGGCATAAACCTGGGCCTGTTCGGTAGCGCTTTTCGACGCGGCGAGGATAAGTTGGTCGACCTGCCGCCAGGTATCCTGGGAAATCGCTGCCATGGCGACTTGCTGGCCGCGCTGTGACGTGGCGCACCCCGCCAGAACGAGCATCACGGCCAGCATCAGCGAACGCAGCACGATTGCGCCACCCAGGCACCAAGGGATTCATGGATTTGAGTATAGGCGTTGGAATCGGGTCGGTCCCCTGCGGCGGGTCGAAGCAGTTAGAACCGGGTGAAATGCGCAAATTGCCAGTCCTCCGCCGCGCCCTCCACCGTAGGCTTGGGGCTGGCGCCACTGGGTGTCCAGTCGGTGCGCTGGCCCACCAGCGTGCCCAGGTATGGCCGGGCGATTTCCAGCACGCGCTCATGGTCCATCTGTTCGGGCTCGACGATGCCGCGATCCGGATGCTCGATCGCCCAGACGATCCCCGACAGCACCCCCGCCGCCACTTGCAGGCTGGTGGCGTTGTTGAAGGGCACCAAGGCGCGGGCTTCGTCGATGCTCAACAGCGAGCCGAACCAGTAGGCATTCAAGTCATGCCCCATGAACAACACGCCCAGGGCATCGATCCCACCGCTGTCGATCTCACCGTTGAGGATGCGCTGCCGGGTTTGCGTCTGCCAGCCTCGACCGATGAGTTCGTGGACCGACAGCAACGCGTCATTGCAAGGGTGATAGGCGTAATGCAGGGTCGGCCGATAGACCCATTTGCGTTGTTCCTTGACGGTCAGCAAATCGGCCGTCGAAGCGGTTTCATGGTGGGTGATCATCAGGCCCAGGCACGGGCCGCCCAGGGGTGTCCAGGTTTTTACCAGCACGCCAGCACTCGGCCGCTCCAGATAGATCGCGTTGCGGCTGCCAAAACGATGACGTCGGGCGGACGCCGGCCACGTACGTTCATGGCTGCCCCACCCCAGCTCCGCCGGCTGGCTGCCTTCGCTGATGAAACCTTCCACCGACCAGGTGTTGACGAACTCATCGTCCTCCTTGGGACGGTGGGATCGCTGGGTGTCACGCTCGGCAAAATGAATCACCTTGATCCCCAGTTCCATGCACAACCCGGCCCAGTCGACACCATCACGGGTCTCGGGTAACGGATGGCCCAGCTGCAAGGCCAGTTCCATCAGGCCGGCCTTGAGCAAATGCGTGATCAGGCCAGGGTTGGCGCCGTGGGCGACCACCGCTGTCGGCCCTCTGCCTAATTTCTTGCGCAACCCCAGCACCTGGTAGCGCAATGCGTAATTGGTGCGATGGGACGAGTCCAACCGTGGGTCGTTGTAGCCGCCGGCCCACGGCTCGACGCAGGTGTCCAGGTACAAGGCACCTCTGTCGAACGCATAGGCGATGACAGCCAGGGAACTGACTTCCACCGACAAGTTGACGATGAAATCACCGGGCTTGACGAAGCGGTCGAGAATTTGCGCGAAGGTGTGCTCGGTCAGCGCCTTGCGGACAAAACGGCTACCCCGTTCCTTGAACCAGATGTTTTGCTCGATCACCGGGGCGATCACCGTGATCTGCTCGACCTTGATGTGATCCTGTCCCAGTAGCAGGGGCAACGTGGCCCGGGCGATGGAGCCGAAGCCGATGAAGACCAGATGACCGGTGAACGGGACCTGACGTTTCATGTGCCGCCTCCTTGGGAACGGTGTACCGCGCATGAAATAACCGAACGACGATCGATGCTACTTGCCAATACTGACAGGCGCGACGCAAGGTCCATCCCGCGCCGCGCCCTGCCCGTCTACGAAGTACCCAGCCCGCCGGACAAGTCTGCACCGGAGTGCGCCCGTTCGTGGGCCGGCGTGACGGTTGGCTCGTCTCGATGCTCGGTGGTCTTGCTCACCGTGTCGCGCACCGTTTCATAGCCCTCGCGAGCCTTTTGCCTGGCCTTGTCGGTCAACCCGGCGCTGGTCTTGCCCATCACGCGTTGCTCGGTGGAGGTGCTCGGCAAGGCCGCGCCCAGCATCGCCCCAAGGGCGATGCCCGCTGCCGCCATCATCAACGGTTGTTCCTTGAGCAAGCGGCTGAACTGATCGCCCAGGTCATGGGAACCCTGGGTCATGCGGTCTCCCGTCTCATGCGCACGGCTGCGGGCATGGCGAGCACCGGCGCTCAAATCATCGGCCAGGTGCGAGGCCTTGTCCTTGAGGTGATGGAAGCCTTCGCGCAAGGAGTCGGTGGTGTCGTGCAGATGATTCCTGGCACTGCCCAAGCCACTCGCCAGCCCCTCGCTCCAACCGCTGCCGTCCTGGTCTGGGCCGACGCGATAACCGACCCGGGGCGGGTGGTTCTGGCCGAGCATCAACCAACACAGGCCAACCGTGGTGAGCACGGTGGGCACCGGGTTGTTGCGCACCGACGTGCCCAGGTTGCCGAAGAATTCCGCGCCATTGCCCTTCACCAGGCCCAGCGCCTGGTCGAGCATCTGCCCCGGTGTGAATTTGCTGCCCAGGGCATCGACGATGTCGCTGATATGGGCGCGCTGCTCATCGATCTCGCGCTCGATGGTCTCCGGGCTCTTTTGCGATTCGGTTTTGAATTCATCCTTCATGAGGCTTTCCTCCGCAGGGCTTCCTGATCTTTGTTCAAGGCGTCGAGCGTTCGGTCAGGCTTGAAATGGGACGGTTCGAATTGTTTCTTGCCGGATTGCACCATGACAAAACCGATGATCATCACCACGACGCCGACGATCAGCGCGGCCAGCCACGGCGCCATCATCGTGCTCAGGCCGTACACCACCGCCATCAGCAGGATGATGAAACCGGCCATCAGCACCATCGCGCCACCAGCGACCCCGGCGATGCCCGCTTTCAACGTGTTGAGGCTGGCCTGGAACTCCGCCTTGGCCAGTGCCAGTTCCTTGGTAAACAGCGAGGGGACTTCGTGGGTCAGTTGCCGAAGCAGCCCCACGACCGAAGCATCGTTTTCGGGCGCCGAGGTCCCGGTGGAACGCTGGATATCTGGGTCTGGTCGGTTCATCACAATTCTCCTCTGGTATTGGCCGAGTCCGGCAACGAACCGGTGGCGAAATCACTGGGATGGTCCTGGACGCTGGGTGAAGTCGGGGTGACGCCAGTGGCCAGCCCGCTGCTCGTGGCGGCGCAAGGACCGATCGGGTCCGGCACCGGGTCGAACGACTGGGCGCCGAACCCGCCGGCGGGGGGAGTCGAATGCCCGGCGGCGGGGTCGTCGACCTCGGTGGCAACCGGCGAGGTGCCGGCCTTGAGAAACCGCGACAGTCCGAACCCCACCGCGATGCTGCCGGCGAGGAACAAGCCAGGATTTTCCCGCGCCAGGCGAGACCCGTCGTGCAGCAACTGTTCGGCACTCTTGTTGCGCAGCTTGCTGGCCAGGCCGCTCATGCTATCGGCCATGTCCGCCAGGTAATGGGACACGCCAAGCGTGTCGTTGGCTTCGAGTTCCGACATGGCGGACTTGGCGCCGCGCGCCAGCGCATCGATCTGGTCCGCCGCGGTATCGCGGTATTGGCCGAAATGCGCATCGGCCCGTTCGCGGGCGCTGCCGATGGCTTCGTTCACGTCATCCTTGATGTTATGCAACGACTCTTCTGGTCGCCCATGGCCTGAAGTGTCGCTTTGTCGCTCGGGGTTATTGTCCGGGATAGTCATGTCTGTCCATCGCCTCCGTGATGAAAAACTCAACAACAGGCAATCGCTGTGCGATGCCCGATCAAGTGCCTCTCAGAACAAATGACGGGACGCGCGGGAGCTGAGTTCAAACGAGTTTGAAAGCTGGACGCTGGGTGGTCGTTGGGAGTGGTTTGAAGAATTTTTCTACACCGAACCCGTGGCGAGGGAGCTTGCTCCCGCTGGGGTGCGCAGCAGCCCCTATGATCGCGCCAGGTCCGAAAACCTAGGGCCTGCTGCGCAGTCCAGCGGGAGCAAGCTCCCTCGCCACAAAAGCGGTTATGTCGCCATCAGGACTCCATCGTCGCCGCCTGGTTGCCACCCTGCTCGGCAATTTTCGACAGTTTCTCGTCGGTGGCTTTTTCTTCCTTGAGGGTCGCCAGCAGCAAACCGACCACTTCATCGCCCAGGTTCAAATGCTTGGCCATGGCGATCAGCGTGCCGTAGCTGGCGATTTCATAATGCTCGACTTTTTGCGCCGCGCCGATCAGCCCCGCATCGAGCACCGCGCCTTTGTCGATTTCCTCGATCAACTCCTTCGACTCTTCCACCAGCCCTTCCATGGCGATGCACTTCATGCGCTTGAGCTTGATGCCTGCCACTTCCACCAGGGTGTCGATGCGTTCGATCTGCCCTTGGGTTTCTTCAAGGTGATCATTGAAGGCCTGCGCCAATAACGGGTTGGTGGTGGCCCGGGCCATGCGCGGCAAGGCGCGGGTGATCTGTTTTTCGGCGCTGTAGACATCGGACAGTTCGTGAATGAACAGGTCCGTCACGGTTTTTCTGGCCATCTGGATATCCTCCGATCAATGAACGGCGAAGCCGCGCTTCACCTGTTCAATCACTGACTCGGAGGGTTTTGCGGATGTTCAAGAAATCTGCAAACGCCTGGACAGAGGGCGGGCCGAGTGATTCAACCCAGCGCCGTGTCCAGGAACATCATCACCGCGAACCCCATCATCAACCCCAGGGTCGCCGGCGTTTCGTGGCCGTTGCGGTGGGTTTCCGGAATCACCTCGTGGGAGACCACGAAAATCATCGCCCCCGCCGCCAGCCCCAGGCTGATGGGGTAAGCCACCGCCACGCCGGAGGACATGCCCAGGCCGATCACCGCGCCCAAGGGCTCCATCAATCCCGAGCCGACCGCAATCAACGCAGCGCGCAAGGTACTGATGCCGGTGACGCGCAATGCCATGGCAATGGCGAGGCCTTCGGGGATGTCCTGGATGGCGATGGCGGTGGTCAGGGGCAGGCCGACCTTGAAGTCGCCATTGGCGAAACTGACGCCGATGGCCATGCCTTCCGGCAGGTTGTGCAGCGTGATCGCCAGGACAAACAACCAGACCCGGTTGATACGCTTGGCCTCGGGACCGCGTCGGCCACTCAGCTCATGCTCATGGGGCACGAAACGGTCGAGACCGATCATCAGCAGGACGCCCAGCCCCAGGCCGATCACGACGACAAGGGCGGCGAGCAACTGGTTGCCGCAAATGACCTGGGCGGCCTCAATACCCGGCAGGATCAACGAGAACGAACTGGCCGCCAGCATCATCCCGGCAGCGAACCCCAACATGATGTCCTGGGTGCGCGACGAGATATCGCGCAACACCACCGCCATCACCGCGCCCAATGCCGTAGCGGCGAAACCGGAGGTACCGCCGAGCACCGCATAACCCAGGTTCTGGCGGTTGGCCCCCACCAGCGCGTTGTAGCCGCTGTAGAGCAGCAGTGCGGCGACCAGCGCCAATCCGAGCCAGAAGGCCAGCCCCAGCAGCAGGTTGTTTTGCACGGGATCGAGCCAGGTACGCCAGGGCGATCGGATCCGGGAGGTGGGCTGGTCCATCGAATGTCCTTGTTGATTTAACCGCACGGTGCCTGATCGTCACCCGCAACCAAAGGAACGATCAAGCAATATGTTCGGGCGAGGGAGCCAGGCCCCCTCGCCGATGCCTCACAGCTTCTCGTTTTGCATCCCCGCGCCCAGGTCCGCGCCCGTCGTGGGGTTGCTTTCCGGGTTGGACATCGTCCGCGCCTTCATGTCCATCAGCAACGCTTCGTCCTTTTCGCTCAACTGCACACTGGCCAGGCCATCACCGCCATCGACCGCCGGTGTCGGGTTCTCGACAAATTCCCAATCGTCGCCCTGGTTCCAGGGACCGCGCACCGAAGGCTCGCCCTGGGACATGTTGAAGTAGACGTTAGTGAACTCCGGCATGCCAGGCAATTTGCCTTGGGGGAAGTTGGGCTGGATGGCGTGCAGCGCTTTCTCGAACGACAACTGGTGCGCGATTTCGCGCGTCATCAAAAAGCCCAGGGCTTCTTTCACACCGGGGTCGTCGGTGACGTTCATCAGCCGCTCGTAAACGATTTTCGCCCTGGCCTCCGCAGCGATGTTCGAACGCATGTCTGCGGTCGGTTCGCCAATCGTGTCGATGTAGGCCGCTGTCCACGGCACGCCCGCCGAGTTGGTCAGCGGCGAACCGGCGCCATACAGCACGCTGGTGATATGGGAGTCGTTGCCCGCACCATTGATCTCGCGATACAGCTGGCCTTCCTGCTCGACGCCTTCGGCCATCTTGCCCTTGGCGCCCTTGTTCAGCATGACGATGATCGAGCCGATCACCTCCAGGTGACTGAGCTCCTCGGTGGCGATGTCCATCAGCAGATCCTTGCGGCCCGGATCATCTTCGGACAGGGCCTGGGTGAAATAACGCGATGCGGCCGCCAATTCACCTTGGGCGCCACCAAACTGTTCCAGCAACAGGTTTGCAAGGCCTGGATTGGGCTCGGCGACACGCACGGTATATTGCAATCGCTTATTGTGAATAAACATGATTGAACTCCTCGGTCAGGACACAGTTCATGGGAACCCTGCCGACGACAGGCCCATGACAATCAGAAGAAGTTAATGAAATAAAATTTATTTTTTATTCACGGCGCAAGACGAATGGTCGTTGCATCGCTGCATAACCAAAACACGCCTTAGTTGTGAATAGCCAAGCGAAGCCGGGCATGACATGCCCGACTTTATATACACTTACATGCATTCGACGTGACAGGCCCCATGTCAAATGACATGGGGCCTGCGGACCACGGGACATTACGAATTACGACCGCCGCCGTGGCTGTTTTCCCCGCCTTTCTTACCGGCTTCGGAAGCCTTTTCCCGGTCATTGGCAAAGTTGCCACCGGAGGCCTGGCCACCTTTGCGGCCCGCTTCCGAGGCCCGTTCAGGGTCATTGGCAAAATTGCCACCCGAGGCTTGCCCGCCCTTGCGACCGGCCTCTGCGGCACGTTCCGGATCGTTGGCAAAATTGCCACCGGACATGTGGCCACCCTTACGGCCAGCCTCGGCTGCGCGTTCCGGATCATTGGCGAAGTTGCCGCCCGATGCCTGGCCGCCTTTCTTGCCGGCTTCAGATGCTTTCTCACGATCGTTAGCGAAATTGCCAGGGTTGTTATTACCTGTATTTGCCATTTCATTCACCTCGTTAGTTGCTATTTGCGAACCCTGTTGGCTCGTATTTATTCGGAAAACATGACGCATTCAAGGTTTGAAGAAGTTCTTCAAACGGCGACGAACGGTAGCGACCTCTATTTATATACCGCTGCGCTTGCGATGAATTGAAATTAACTATCACCCAAGCGGCGGTTAATATGTGGGAGCGAGCCTGCTCGCGAAGGCAAGTTATCAGTCAGTAGGATATTGATAACTTCCAACTGCTTTCGCGAGCAGGCTCGCTCCCACACTTGTCTCTTACATACAGTGAAAAACAGTGCGTGTCTTTCCACGCTGTCCGCCAAGGGCCGAGTGGCGCCGGCCCCCCAATGCACCGGTCTCGTCACCCCGGCCTCGCGCCGTTCCAGGAAGCCAAAACTCGCGGGCTGCCGGTGTTGTCTTGCACCACCGCACTGACCGGCTTGCGGTGTCCGGACACCCTGTCGCCGATGCCCGGATAAAGCGATGTTCACGGTGAAATCGGGTCGCTGGCCGGGAACGTTTCCTCCAACGCTTCATCCAGCTGGTTGTTGGTGATATCCCTTTCGTCGACCTTGCCACTGTGCTCGCAATGGCAATCCGGCGCCGGGCACGGTTCTCCGTTGGGGTGTTGCTCGGCGCAGGCCTGACTGCAATAAGCCTCGCCGTCATGGTTGAACACCCGATCGGGATCGACATCGCAGTGGCAGCCGGGGCAGCCACACTTCAATTCGCTCATGATCCTTCTCCTGCATTGCAACTATCAGGATCCCACCAGCAGTTGGACCTCAAGGTTCGCTGCCGCAACGCCATGCTTCGCCACATACACCTCGTCGGTCCAACCTTTGGTCAGGTTGCGATACGTCTGGGTGCCGAGGGCCGCGCCGCTGTCCCACTCCATGACATCGCCGATGTCCACGTCGTTGGCGGGGCCCAGCTCGAGTACTGTGTGGCCGTCTTCTTCGGCCACGTAGACACCCACTCTCGCACTCTGTCGATTGATGGCTCTTACCTCACCGGTGGTCTGCTTCATGCCTGTCCTCTTTGCGTTTGACGGCAGGTTTGGCGCGGCCGCGATGCCCGCGGCCGCGCTTTTGCATCAGCGCTTGGCTTCGGTATGCGGGTTGGCCGAACGCTCGAGAAACGCCTGGGTAATTTCCGGCAGATGATCGCGCAGCCAATCGGCCATGGCGATTTCCTGGGGCAGGATCTGCTCGCAGGCCTTCTGGGTCTCGACATCGCCGGCCGCTTTCGCCGCCGCGATCAGCACCGTGTAGGAAGCGATCTCCAGGTTCTCGAAGACATAGCCACTCATGGCGCCCTTGACCACTTCGTCACTCATCGCCATGCCGCCCATGGCCTGACCGAACGCCATCAGCTTGCCGGCCATGTCCTTGAGCATCGACGGGCTGCCGCCCAGCCGCTGGATGCACCCTTCGACCAGTTTCTGCTGCCCGAGCGTCTCTTCGATGTGCTGTTCGATCCGAGCCTTGAGCACCGGATAATGCTCGAGGCGCTCGGCCTGGGCCTTGAGCATTTTCTCCGCTTGCTGTTCCATGGCGTGAGCGTCGTTGAGCCAATCCAGCAGGTTCTCTTTAGGGGTTGCCATTGCGTTCTCCTTATCCGTGTTCATTAGCGCAGCGCGGCGCAAGAGCGCTGAAGTACCGCACATAAGGTGGATTTCACAGGCGCCGGGAAAGTTTGAACAAACACCACGCAAGGGCGACGAAAGGCGTGGGACCAACCCGGTGCTACCCTCAACGACTCAAGGCCAGCGGAGAACCCCAATGCCCGACGATCTACACCGTGATCCGATCGACCAACTTCAGGCCTATATGACCGGGCGCCGCTTCCTGGTGCTGACGGGCGCGGGCATCAGCACCCCATCGGGCATTCCCGACTACCGGGACAACGACGGCGTGCGACGGGGCCGGCAGCCGATGATGTACCAGGAGTTCCTCGCCCAGCCCGAAGCCCGACGGCGCTATTGGGCGCGGGCGATGCTGGGCTGGCCACGCATGCGCCAGGCCCGCCCGAACCAGGCCCACCAGGCCCTGGCCGCGTTGCAGGACCAGGACCGCATCAGCGGACTGATCACGCAGAACGTCGACGCCTTGCATGACCAGGCCGGCAGCCGGCATGTCGTCGAACTGCACGGCAGCCTGCACCGCGTGCTGTGCCTCGATTGCGACCAGCGCAGCGAGCGGCAGCAGATCCAGTCATTGATGGAAACCGACAACCCCTACCTGAGCGGTGTCGATGCCGTGCAGGCCCCCGATGGCGATACGCTGCTGGATCCGGCGTTCGAGGCGCGCTTCCAGGTGCCGCGTTGCCCGCATTGCGCCGGCGAACGCCTGAAGCCGGATGTGGTTTTTTTCGGTGAAAACGTCGCCGCCGCCACCGCGACCCGCGCCACCCTGGCGGTGGAACAGGCAGATGGGCTGTTGGTGGTGGGCTCATCGTTGATGGCGTATTCGGCGTTCCGCCTGTGCCGGGCAATCAAGGACCAGGGCAAGCCGCTGCTGGCGATCAACCGAGGCAAGACCCGGGCCGATGAGTTGCTGGACTTGAAGGTTGAAGTACCGTGCGAAGAACTGCTGCCACTGTTGATCTGACACCACGCAATACCCTCTGTGGGAGCGGGCTTGCTCGCGAAGGCGGTGGGTCAGTCGATATCTGCGTAGCTGACCCACCGCTTTCGCGAGCAAGCCCGCTCCCACAGGGGTTGTGGTTACTTCGGTATCAACTGTACGGGCAACTCCTGATCCCTCAGCGTATCGAACAGCGCCTGCGCCGCCGCCGACAGCTCATGCCCCGGCTTGGTCAGCACCCCGATGGCCCGTTCGATCACTGGATCGCTCAACGTGATGCAGCGGGCCCCCAGCTCATGCATCTGCCCGACACACAGGGCCGGCACGGCACTGACGCCCAGGCCGCTGGCGACCATCCGCCCGACGGTCGCCAGTTGATGGCTCTCGAACTCCACGGGCAGTTTCATACCTCGGGCCTGCAGATGTTCCTCCAGCATCACCCGCACGGTAGAGGGCCGTTGCAAGGTGATGAACGGTTGCTCCAGCAAGGTCTCCCACTGAATGGCGTCGCGCTGGGCCAGCGGTGAATCCAAAGGCACCACCGCAACGAAACGATCGCGGTACAACGGCGTGAATGCCAGCGACGAGCCCTGCATCGGCTCGAACGCCACGCCCAGCTCCACATGACGATCGCGGACCATTTCCAGCACCTGCTCGTTGATCACGTCGTTGACGGTGACATTGACATTCGGAAACCGTGCGCGGAAGGTCTTGAGAATCGGTGGCAGCAGGTTGCCGGCGAACGACGGCATCGCCGCCAACGTCACGCGACCGCGCTGCAAGGTGAAGCGCTGGCGCATTTCGTCTTCGGCGTTGTCCCAATCGGCGACCAGTCGACGGGCCAGCGGCAGCAGGGACTCGCCTTCCGGTGTCAGCGCGACATTGCGCGTGTTACGGCTGAACAGGCGGCCTCCCAGCCCCTCCTCCAGCGCCTTGATCGTCAAGCTCAGGGCCGACTGGGACAGGTGCAGCCGCTCGCAGGCCACGGCGAAGCTCAGGCTTTGGGCCACGGCCAGAAACGCGCGGATTTGCTTGAGGGTCATGTCGTGGCTCCTCCAGGTAAGACATTGTTGAGTTTTATCAATCAATCCAATGCAAAAATCAACTTAACAAATATATGGCTTGGCGCAACACTGCATCTCATTGCGACCCCACTCAAGAATAAAAGAGGTGTCTATGGCAGGTTTCGACAAACGCGTGAGTTCCTACGAAGAAGCGCTGGAAGGCTTGAAGGACGGCATGACCGTCATCGCCGGCGGCTTTGGCTTGTGCGGTATCCCGGAAAACCTGATCGCCGAGATCAAGCGCAAGGGCATCCGCGATCTCACCGTGGTCTCCAACAACTGTGGCGTTGACGGTTTCGGCCTCGGCGTACTGTTGGAGGACCGGCAGATTCGCAAAGTGGTCGCCTCCTACGTCGGCGAAAACGCCCTCTTCGAGAAGCAATTGCTGAGCGGCGAAATCGAAGTCGTACTCACCCCCCAAGGCACCCTCGCGGAAAAAATGCGTGCAGGCGGCGCGGGCATTCCGGCGTTCTTCACCGCCACCGGCGTCGGCACGCCCGTGGCCGAAGGCAAGGAAGTGCGTGAGTTCCATGGCCGCCAGTACCTGATGGAAGAATCCATCACCGGCGACTTCGCCATCGTCAAAGGCTGGAAAGCCGACCATTTCGGCAACGTCGTCTATCGTCACACCGCCCAGAACTTCAATCCCCTGGCCGCCACGGCGGGCAAGATCACCGTGGTGGAAGTCGAAGAAATCGTCGAGCCCGGCGAGTTGGACCCGACGCAGATCCACACCCCCGGCATCTACGTCGACCGGGTCATTTGCGGCACGTTCGAAAAGCGCATCGAACAGCGCACCGTCCGTAAGTGATCCCCTGCCCCCGGCCCGAATGAAGGAATGACACCATGGCACTTTCCCGCGAACAAATGGCTCAGCGCGTCGCCCGCGAAATGCAAGACGGCTACTACGTGAACCTCGGCATCGGCATCCCGACCCTGGTCGCCAACTACATTCCCGAAGGCATGGAAGTCATGCTGCAATCGGAAAACGGCCTGCTCGGCATGGGCGCGTTTCCCACCGAAGCCGAAGTCGACGCCGACATGATCAACGCCGGCAAGCAGACCGTCACCGCGCGCATCGGCGCGTCGATTTTTTCCTCGGCCGAATCGTTCGCGATGATCCGCGGCGGCCATATCGACCTGACCGTGCTCGGTGCGTTCGAGGTGGACGTCGAAGGCAACATTGCCTCGTGGATGATTCCCGGCAAGCTCGTCAAGGGCATGGGCGGCGCGATGGACCTGGTGGCCGGCGCCGAGAACATCATCGTCACCATGACCCACGCGTCCAAGGACGGCGAGTCGAAACTGCTGCCCCGTTGCAGCCTGCCGCTGACCGGCGCCGGTTGCATCAAGCGCGTGCTGACCGACCTGGCCTACCTGGAAATCCAGGACGGCGCCTTTATTCTCAAGGAACGCGCCCCGGGCGTCAGCGTCGAGGAAATCGTCGCCAAGACCGCCGGCAAACTGATCGTGCCGGACCACGTCCCTGAAATGCAGTTCGCTGCCCAGTGAGGAGAGATTCGATGCAAGAAGTCGTGATTGTCGCCGCCACCCGCACCGCCATCGGCAGTTTCCAGGGTTCGCTGGCGTCCATTCCCGCGCCGGAACTCGGTGCCGCAGTGATTCGTCGCCTGCTGGAACAGACCGGCCTGGCCGGCGAGCAAGTCGATGAAGTGATCCTTGGCCAAGTGCTGACCGCAGGCTCCGGGCAGAACCCGGCGCGCCAGGCGTCGATCCTCGCCGGCCTGCCCCACGCGGTGCCGGCACTGACCTTGAACAAGGTCTGCGGCTCGGGCCTCAAGGCGTTGCACCTGGGCGCCCAGGCGATTCGCTGTGGCGACGCCGACGTGATCATCGCCGGCGGCATGGAGAACATGAGCCTCGCCCCGTATGTGTTGCCAGCCGCTCGTACCGGCCTGCGCATGGGCCACGCGAAGATGATCGACAGCATGATCACCGACGGCTTGTGGGATGCGTTCAACGATTACCACATGGGCATCACCGCCGAAAACCTGGTGGACAAGTACGGCATCAGCCGCGAGGCGCAGGATGCCTTTGCCGCCGCGTCCCAGCAAAAAGCCGTTGCCGCGATCGAGGGCGGTCGGTTTGCCGATGAGATCACGCCGATCCTGATTCCCCAGCGCAAGGGCGACCCCGTGGCCTTCGCCACCGACGAACAACCGCGCGCCGGTACCACCGCCGAATCCCTGGGCAAGCTGAAGCCGGCGTTCAAGAAAGACGGCAGCGTCACCGCGGGCAATGCCTCGTCGCTCAATGATGGCGCCGCCGCCGTGATCCTGATGAGTGCGGAAAAAGCCAAGGCATTGGGTTTGCCAGTGCTGGCAAAAATCAGTGCCTACGCCAATGCGGGTGTCGACCCGGCGATCATGGGCATCGGCCCGGTATCGGCCACTCGCCGCTGCCTGGACAAGGCCGGTTGGTCATTGGATCAACTGGACCTGATCGAAGCCAACGAGGCTTTTGCCGCCCAGTCCCTGGCCGTCGCCAAGGAGCTGGAATGGGATATGGACAAGGTCAACGTCAATGGCGGCGCCATCGCCTTGGGCCATCCGATCGGGGCTTCGGGCTGCCGGGTGCTGGTGACGCTGCTGCATGAAATGATCAAGCGCGACGCCAAGAAAGGCCTCGCGACACTCTGCATCGGTGGCGGCCAGGGCGTGGCCCTCGCGCTGGAACGCGCGTAACCGACAACAGGCACAACGGTGGTCGCGTGGACCCACGACATCCGCGCGACCACTGGCACCACCACCGGCGCAACCTTGGTTGCGCCGGTTTTTTTATGCCTTGAGTTTGCTCGCGACAGCGTCAGCCTTGAACAGCCAGGCCCCGTGGCGAGGGGATTTATCCCCGCTGGGCTGCGTAGCAGTCCTAAAGTAATGCGTTCGATCGTCCTGGTATACCGAGTTGCCAGTTTGGGGGCCGCTTCGCAGCCCAGCGGGGATAAATCCCCTCGCCACAAGTTTTTTAATGGCATGGCGTTGTGTAATTCTTCAGACCCCCGCGCCAAACCGATCGCGGCTGTTGGTCAGGTGCAGCCACATGGCTGCGCGGGCGGCGTCGGGGTCCTGGCGCTTGATGGCGTTGAAGATCGCTTCGTGTTCCAGGTTGGCAAACTGCGCCAGCCTGCCCAGGTCCGCCTGGCCGCGCTCGGCCATGTTCACCCTCGTGCGAGGAATCATGGCGCTGCCCAGGTGCTGCATGATCTCGACAAAACAGCTGTTGGACGTGGCTTCGGCAATCAGCAGGTGAAAACGCCGGTCAGCCTCGACGCAGCTGTCGTTGTTGCTGAGCAAGCGCTGGTAGTCATCCAGCGCCTGGCGCATCTGCTGCAATTGCTGTTCGCTGCGGCGCTGGGCCGCCAATGCGGCCGCCTGGGTCTCCAGGCCCAGGCGCAGTTCCAGAATGCCCCGGACGCCCGCCGCGGTATCGACGTTGAGCCGCAACCCCTGCTCGCCATTCGGCTCCAGCACAAAGGTGCCGATGCCGTGGCGAGTCTCCACCAGCCCCGACGCCTGCAACTTGGAAATCGCCTCGCGCACCACCGTGCGGCTGACCCCATGCTCGCGCACGATGGCGCCTTCGGACGGCAGCTTTTCCCCCGGCTTCAACTGCCCGAGCAGAATGCTCTGGCTCAACTTCGCCACCAGGTCATGGGCCAGGTTGTGGGTGCGCTTGCGCAGGGGCGTTTCAATGTCTTGCTGCATGTGCCGGGGTTCCTTGAAAACAGGCTCGTCGATCCTATCACTGGCGGCGCTGAAAGTGCTCCTCGATACCCCACCATCTTGTATGACAACACGCAACAAAGATCGCAATCCACCGACTGAAGCGGGGCAAATAAGACATTTTCGTCAAACGGCGAAACCTTGTAAAACCTTCTCAGTGACGGCTCAAGACCCCATTAATACGGCATAAAAAGCCTCAATACCCAATCCAATCGTGCTCAAAAACTGCTTGTCAGACAAAAAAATCAACTTGTATGATGTCTATCAACATCAGCGCCTGCGCGATGCCCCGTATAAAAACAATAACTCAAGGATTCCCATACACGATGACTACGCCAGACACCCACAAAGCCCCGATCATCACCAGCATGCAGGTCGTGCCCGTGGCCGGCCACGATGGCATGCTGCTGAACCTCAGCGGCGCCCATGGCCCGTTCTTCACCCGCAACATCGTCATCCTCAAGGACAACGCCGGGCACACCGGCGTGGGCGAAGTGCCCGGCGGCGAGCGCATTCGCCAGACGCTGGAAGACGCCCGTTCGCTGGTGGTCGGCAGCCCCATCGGCACCTATCAGAAGATTCTCAACAGCGTGCGCCAGGCCTTCGCCGACCGCGATGCCGGTGGCCGTGGATTGCAGACCTTCGATCTGCGCATCACTATTCACGCTGTCACCGGCCTGGAAGCGGCGCTGCTGGACCTGCTCGGCCAGCACTTGGATGTCCCGGTCGCCGCCCTGCTCGGCGAAGGCCAGCAACGCGACGAAGTGAAGATGCTCGGCTATCTGTTTTATGTCGGTGATCGCCAGCAGACCGACCTGCCCTACCGCAGCGAACCGGACGCCGATAACGACTGGTTCCGCGTGCGCCACGAAAAAGCCCTGGATGCCGACGCAGTGGTGCGCCTGGCCGAAGCGGCCCACGCGCACTACGGTTTTCAGGATTTCAAGCTCAAGGGCGGCGTGCTCAAGGGCGACGAGGAAATCGAAGCCGTGACGGCATTGGCCGAACGCTTTCCCCAGGCGCGTATCACCCTGGACCCGAACGGAGCCTGGTCACTCAAGGAAGCGATTCGCTTGTGCCGCGACCAACACAAGGTGCTGGCGTATGCCGAGGACCCTTGCGGGGCTGAGAATGGCTATTCGGGCCGCGAGGTCATGGCCGAGTTCCGGCGCGCCACGGGCCTCAAGACCGCTACCAACATGATTGCCACCGATTGGCGCGAAATGGGTCATGCGATCACGCTGCAATCCGTGGACATTCCCCTGGCCGACCCGCACTTCTGGACGATGCAGGGTTCGGTGCGCGTGGCGCAGATGTGCAACGAATGGGGCCTGACCTGGGGCTCGCACTCCAACAACCACTTCGACATCTCCCTGGCGATGTTCACCCACGTCGCGGCCGCCGCACCGGGCGACATCACCGCCATCGACACCCACTGGATCTGGCAGGACGGCCAACGGTTGACCAAGGCGCCATTGCAGATCAAGGGCGGTTGCGTGCAAGTGCCGAAGAAACCTGGGCTGGGGATCGAGCTGGACATGGACCAGTTGGCCAAGGCTCATGAATTGTACAAAGGCATGGGGCTCGGGGCGCGGGACGACTCGGTGGCGATGCAGTACCTGATCCCGGGCTGGAAGTTCAATAACAAGCAGCCGTGCCTGGTTCGCTGACCACCAAAACTTTGACCCTGTGGGAGCGAGCTTGCTCGCGATAGCGGAGTGTCTGTCAGCACTTTTGTGACCGACTGACCGCCATCGCGAGCAAGCTCGCTCCCACATTGGATCTGAGTCTGGGCCTACCCTTCCGGCCGCAGGATCAGCACCGCCAACGGCGGCAGGTTCAGTTCCAGCGACAACGCCTGGCCATGGCTCGGGATCGCCTCGGTGGAAGCGCCACCGCCATTGCCATAATTCGAGCCGGCGTAAGTGTCGGCATCGCTGTTGAGCAATTCCACCCAGCGCCCGCCAAACGGCACGCCGACCCGATACGCCTCACGCGGCACCGGCGTGAAGTTGGCGACCACCAGCACTGGTCGACCGTCCTTGCTCCAACGCAGCCATGCATAGACGCTGTTAAGCGCATCGTCGCCAATCAGCCATTGGAAGCCCTGGGGCGCGTCGTCCTGATCATGCAACGCTGGCTCTTCGCGATACAAACGGTTGAGATCGCTCACCAGTTTCTGCACACCCCGGTGCTCGGGATATTGCAGCAGGTACCAATCCAGTTGCTGGTCATGGTTCCACTCGCGCCATTGGCCGAACTCGCAACCCATGAACAGCAGTTTTTTGCCCGGGTGCCCCCACATGAAACTGAGGTAGGCGCGCAGGTTGGCAAATTTCTGCCAGCGGTCACCGGGCATCTTATCGATCAGCGAGCGCTTGCCATGGACCACTTCGTCATGGGAAATCGGTAGGACAAACTGCTCGGACCAGGCGTACACCAGGCCAAAGCTCAACTCGTTATGGTGATGGGCGCGGTACACCGGATCCTGCTGGATGTAATGCAGCGAATCGTGCATCCAGCCCATGTTCCACTTGTAGGCGAAACCCAGGCCGCCCTGCTGCGTGCTCTGGCTGACGCCGGGCCAGGCCGTGGATTCCTCGGCGATGACCAGCGCGCCCGGGGTTTCCAGCGCGACCACATCGTTGAGATGCCGCAGGAAATCGATCGCCTCCAGGTTCTCCCGTCCGCCGTGGCGGTTAGGCACCCATTCGCCGGCCTTGCGCGAATAGTCGCGATACAGCATCGAGGCCACGGCATCCACCCGCAGGCCGTCAACGTGGAAATGCTTGAGCCAGTGCAACGCCGACGCCAGCATGAAACCGTGGACTTCGGTGCGCCCCAGGTTATAGATCAGCGTGTCCCAATCCTGGTGGAAACCTTCCAGCGGGTTACCGTATTCGTACAACGCGGTGCCGTCGAACTGGGCCAGGCCATGGGTATCAGTCGGAAAGTGCGCGGGCACCCAGTCCAGGATCACGCCAATGTCAGCCTTATGACAGGCGTTGACGAACGCGGCGAAATCATCGGGTGAACCGAAACGCGCAGTCGGAGCGAATTGCGACAGCGGTTGATAGCCCCATGAGCCACCGAACGGGTGCTCCATGATGGGCATCAGCTCGATGTGCGTGAAGCCCAGGTCCTTGACGTAGGGGATCAGCCGATCAGCCAGTTCATGCCAGTTGTATTGCCGGGAGACCTCGCCCGCCTCGTCGATCTCGCATTGCCAGGAACCGGCGTGCAGTTCGTAGATCGACAGCGGCGCGCCCGGTAGCTGGCGTTCGCGACGGCTTTGCATCCACTCGTCATCGTGCCATTCGATCTTCAGTGGCGAGGCGACCTTGGACGCCGTATCCGGCGGCATCTGCGTGGCCAGGGCCACCGGGTCGGCCTTCAGCGGCAAGATGCCGTGGGCGCCGAGGATTTCATATTTATACCCCTCGCCCGGCCCGAGCCTCGGAATGAATATTTCCCACACGCCGGACGGATAACGGATGCGCATCGGATGCCGGCGCCCGTCCCAGACGTTGAAATCCCCGACCACCGAAACCCGGCGCGCATTCGGCGCCCAGACCGCAAAACGCACGCCCTCGACGCCATCCACCGTCTTCAATTGCGCACCGAGGCAGGCGCTGAGGTCGCGATGGTTACCTTCCGCAAACAGGTAGAGATCCATTTCCCCGAGCAGCGGACCGAAGCTGTAGGGATCTTCGGCAACTTGTTCGCCGCCGGCCCACCGCGTGCGCAACAGGTAGGGCTGGGCGCGGTCGAAATGGCCGACAAACAGTCCCGGAGTTTCGGTGATCTGCAACTCGCCAAGCTCTTCGCCGCTGTCACGGGCGAGCACATGCACGCTCAACGCGCCGGGCAGGTAGGCCCGGATGAATTGTCCGCCCGCCCCGTCTCCATGGGGGCCGAGGATCGAAAACGGATCGTGGTGTTCGGCGCGCACCAGCGCGTCGATGTCGTGGGGGGCTGGCAGCAACGACTCTTTGGCCTGCCCCTGTGATTCCTTGTTCGAGACGCTCATGATTCTCTCCACTAAATCGGTCCGGCTAAATCGGAAAAGGGTTGCAGCCCACTCAATAGCCCGTACAGCCCGTGCAACGGCACGGGCAGCCAGGCAGGGCGATTCTCGGCTTCATAAGCCACTTCATAGGCCGCCTTCTCCAGGCCGAACAACGCCAGCGCGGCGTCTTCGCCTTCAGCATCCTTCCACTCATGGGCAAGACTAGCTGCCGCCAGCCGATACGCCTGGACAAATGCCTGGCGCGCCTCCATCAGATAGCGGTCGGCGACCCGTTTGCGCGCCGCATCGGCATCCGCCGTGCTGTCGACGGTGTGCAACTGGACGGCCATCGCCGCCGCGTAGTCGAAGGAGCGCAGCACACCGCTGACGTCCTTGTACGGGCTGTGCTTGCCACGTCGCTCATGCAGCGGCCGCGCGGGCTCGCCTTCAAAATCGATCAGGTAGGCGTCGCCCTTGATCACCAACACCTGCCCCAAGTGCAAGTCACCATGAACCCGGATACGCAAGCCACCCACTGCCTTGCCGGCCAGTTCCTGGACGTGGGCCAGCACGGTTTTCCTGTGTTCCAACAAGCGTGCGACCATCGCCTGGTCCGCAGGGTTCAATTGGTCCTGGTTCTGCTTGAGCAGGCGCAGGGCATTTTCCACCTGGGCGGCGACATCCTTGCCGATGGCCTGGGCTTCCTTGGCACTGGTGAGCTGCGGCGCGAAGTCCGGATTGTCGGTGGGCTGGGCAAGCACTTGGTGCATTTCCCCGAGGCGCTGGCCGAGCATGCCGGCAAAATCCTTCAGTTCGCCCAGGGCGTTGTAGTGCTGCTCCTGCTCGGACATGGCGTCCGCCAGCTCGTCGCGCAAGGCCCGTTCGAGGTTGTTCTGGGTCCACTCCCAGGCGTCGCCCTGATTGCTCAGGTAACCTTGGGCGATCATCAGCAAGGCATCTTCGCCCTGGGCGTCGCGGCGGATCACCGAACCCAGCAGCGGCGAGATATTGCTGAAGCCTGCCGCGGTCAGATACGCGCTCATCTCCAGTTCCGGGTGCACGCCGGACGCAACCTTGCGGATCAACTTGAGCACCAGGCTGCCGCCCACCACCACCGAACTGTTGGACTGCTCGGCGGACAGGTAGCGCACCTCGGGCTCGGCCCCCAGGTTCAGCGCCGCCAGGCCCTCGGTGGGCTCGAAGCGCAACTCGCCATCGGCGCACGGCAGCACCGTGTTGGCCTGGATGCCTTGGAGCACGGCCCGAATGAAGTTTTCCAGGGTGAACGCATCGGTGATCAAGCCGACCTGGCGACCCCGGCGGACCCGCGACAAGGCCAATTGCTGGGGCAGCGCGGCGCCGACCTGATCCTCGGCGAGCAGACCGAACGGCAGTTGATAACGCAGGGTCTGGCCAGCGCTGGTGACGTCGATTTCGCTCAGCAGCACGGGGTGTTGCGGATCGCCGAAGCGCACGCCGTAGACGATGTCGACTTTCTCGATGGCGCTGTCCTTGCCGGCAAACCAGCGGCGGTTCTGCAGCCAGTTCGGCAGGATGCCCTGTTCCAATGTGGTGCGCGATGGCGCCTCGAGGAGTTCTTCCAAGCGCTTTTTCAAGACCAGCGTGGTGAAATCCGGCAGGCTCTGCGCCGGCTCCACATGCCAGCTCGGCATCTGGTTTTCCGCCGCCAGGGCGAACCAGTAGAAACCGTACGGCGCCAGCGTCAGGAGGAAATTCAACTGGCCGATGGGCGGGAACGCATTGCCGCCAAGCATTTCCACCGGGACCATGCCGGCGTAGGCCGACAAGTCCAGCTCGGCAGCCTGGGCACTGCGCGACACGTTGGCCACGCACAGGATGATTTCATGCTTGCCGTCCGGGCCGGTGTATTCGCGGGTGTAGGCCAGGATCCGCCGGTTGCTCGGCGACAGCATCTTCAACGTGCCCCGGCCAAAAGCCTTGGATTGCTTGCGCACGGCGAGCATGCGGCGGGTCCAGTTGAGCAGCGAATGAGGATCGCCGGATTGGGTCTCGACGTTGACCGACAGGTAGCCGTACAGCGGGTCCATGATCGGTGGCAACACCAGGCTGGCCGGGTCGGCGCGGGAGAACCCGCCGTTGCGGTCGATGGACCACTGCATCGGCGTGCGCACGCCATCGCGATCGCCCAGATAGATGTTGTCGCCCATGCCGATCTCATCGCCGTAATACAAGGTCGGTGTGCCGGGCATCGACAGCAACAGGCTGTTGAGCAACTCCACACGGCGGCGGTCGCGCTCCATCAGCGGCGCCAGGCGTCGACGAATGCCGAGGTTGATCCGCGCCCGACGGTCGGCGGCGTAGTAATTCCACAGGTAGTCGCGCTCTTTGTCGGTGACCATCTCCAGGGTCAACTCATCGTGGTTGCGCAGGAAAATCGCCCATTGGCAATTGGCCGGGATCTCCGGGGTCTGGCGCAGGATATCGGTGATGGGAAAACGGTCTTCCTGGGCCAGCGCCATGTACATGCGCGGCATCAACGGGAAGTGGAACGCCATGTGGCACTCGTCGCCATTGAGGCCCTGCGCATCGACGTCGCCAAAATAGAGCTGGGTATCCTCCGGCCACTGGTTGGCCTCGGCCAGCAGCATGCGGTCGGGGTAATTGGCGTCGATCTCGGCGCGGATCAGCTTGAGGACGTCGTGGGTCTCGGGCAGGTTCTCGTTGTTGGTGCCGTCGCGCTCGATCAAGTACGGGATCGCATCCAGGCGCAGGCCATCGATGCCCATGTCGAGCCAGTAGCGCATCACCGAGAGCACGGCCTTGATCACCTGCGGATTGTCAAAATTAAGGTCCGGCTGGTGGGAATAGAAACGGTGCCAGAAGTACTGGCCGGCCACTGGGTCCCAGGTCCAGTTGGACTTTTCAGTGTCGAGAAAAATGATCCGCGTGCCGTCGTATTTGTGGTCGTCATCAGACCAGACGTAGAAGTCCCGCGCGCTGGAGCCTTTCTTCGCCTTGCGCGCCCGTTGGAACCAGGGGTGCTGGTCGGAGGTGTGGTTGATAACCAGCTCAGTGATCACCCGCAGGTTGCGCTTGTGGGCTTCGGCGATGAAACGCCGCGCGTCGGCCATGGTGCCGTAGTCGGGGCTGACGCCCCGGTATTCGGCGATGTCGTAGCCATCATCGCGCCGCGGTGAAGGATAGAACGGCAGCAGCCAGATGGTGTTGACGCCCAGGTCGGCGATGTAGTCGAGCTTCTCGATCAGGCCAGGGAAATCGCCGATTCCGTCGTTGTTCGAATCGAAATAGGATTTTACGTGGACTTGATAGATCACCGCGTCCTTGTACCAGAGCGGGTCCTTGATGAACGTGGCAGACCGGGGTTTCTTGGCCATTTGCAACTCCTGCTGATTCTATAAAGCCGTTGAGCTGGCTGGCGAGACGTACGTGGCGAGGGAGCTTGCTCCCGCTTGAGTGCGAAGCGCTCATGGCTTTTAGAGGGCCGCTGCGCGACCCTGCGGGAGCAAGCTCCCTCGCCACAAAAGCATTTCATCCACTCGCTTTTGTTTTACGCGACGCTGATCCGCCAGATCCCGAACGGCTGGTACGCCGGGTCGATGCGCATGAACTGGTACTTGCCATACCAGGTCCAGCGGTGACCGTTCATCAAATCCTCGCCCTGGGTCTGGGCATCGTCCGGCAGGCCCATCTCCCACAGCGGCAATTCGAAATTGGCTTCCTGGACGTTATGCGGATCGAGGCTCACGGCCACCAGGATGAAGTTGCTGCCGTCCGGCGTGCGCTTGCCGAAATACAGGATGTTGTCGTTCCAGGCGTTGTAGATCTTCAGGCCCAGGTGCGTATGCAGCGCCGGGTTCTGCCGACGGATGCGATTGAGCTGGGCGATCTCGGCGATGATGTTGCCCGGCGCGGTGAAATCCCGCGGGCGGATTTCGTATTTCTCCGAATCGAGGTACTCCTCCTTGCCCGGCACCGGCGCCGATTCGCATAGTTCAAAACCGGAATACATGCCCCACAGCCCCGAGCCCATGGTCGCGAGCGCCGCACGGATCAGGAAACCCGCGCGCCCCGACGCATGGAGGAACGCCGGGTTGATGTCCGGCGTATTGACGAAGAAATTCGGCCGATAGCATTCACGCCAGGGCGATTCGTTGAGCTCGGTGAAGTACGTCGCCAGCTCGGCCTTGGTGTTGCGCCAGGTGAAATAGGTGTAGCTCTGGGAATAACCGACCTTGCCCAGCCGCGCCATCATCGCCGGCGTGGTGAACGCCTCCGCGAGGAAGATGACGTCCGGGTGTTGCGCGCGAACGTCGGCGATCAGCCACTGCCAGAACGGCAACGGCTTGGTGTGAGGATTATCGACACGGAATATCTTCACCCCTTCGTTGACCCAACCGACGACGATGTCCCGCAGCTCCATCCACAGACTGGGGATGGCATCGGCGGCGTAGAAATCGACGTTGACGATGTCCTGGTATTTTTTCGGCGGGTTCTCCGCGTATTTGATCGTGCCGTCCGGCCGCCAGCTAAACCAGCCCGGATGCTGCTTGAGCCAAGGGTGGTCCTGGGAACACTGGATGGCGAAGTCGAGGGCGATCTCCAGGCCGTGGTCGGCGGCTGCAGCTACCAGGCGACGAAAATCTTCGCGAGTGCCCAACTGTGGATGGATCGCCTCGTGTCCGCCCTCCTCGCTACCAATGGCATAAGGGCTGCCCGGATCGTCCGGACCGGCGGTCAGGGAATTGTTCGGACCTTTGCGGAAACTGCGGCCGATCGGATGGATCGGCGGGAAATACAGCACGTCGAAGCCCATGTCCTGGATCACCGACAAACGCGAGTGCACGTCGTTGAAGGTGCCATGGCGCTTGGGATCATCGGTGATCGAACGGGGAAACAGCTCGTACCAACTGGCGAACTCGGCCCGTTCGCGCTCCACGTCCAACGGATATTCCGGGCTGATGCTCAGGTAGGGCCGATGATCGGCCAGGGACATCAGGTCGGCGCTGCGCGGCGCGAGGAACAAGGTCACCTGTTCCTGCGGCAGCAGGCTTGAAAGCTCATGGTGCAACGCGGTCAGCTGTTCGCTCAATTCGCCGTCGCTGCGCTCAGCGGCCTGTTGCACATGATTGCGGCCTTCCTGCAGTTCCAGGCTGATGGGCACCCCGGCAGCGTATTTCTTTTCCAGCTCATAGCGGAAGCTGGCGAACTGGTCGAACCACGCCTCGATGCAGAACACATAGCGTCCCACGGCCGGCACAGTGAACTGGCCGCGCCAGCCGTTGTTGCCCAGCTCGGTCATGACCTCGCTGTTCCAGATGTCGTCTTCCAGCGCACGCCAGCGGATTCGCACGGCCAACTTGTCGTGGCCATCGGCGAACACTTTGCTGGTCACCGTCACGTCCCGCCCGGCCAGGGCCTTTGCGGCGAACTGCCCACCGTCGATCACCGGCATGGTGTTTTCAATCGCAATACGCGGCAACAACAAAGCCTGGGACAACGGCAGATGCGGGTTGTATTCCAAGTCGGTCGGGTGTTCGGCAGTCATCGAGCATCGCTCCTTTTACGCCCCATGGACGCGCTTGTGGCGGTAAAGGCCCAACGGGTCCCTGATTAAACTCACTTAAGCTCCGAACCGGACCGGCGACCAAAAGTTCAGCACGATTTGCTGGCCGGCGCCGGGGAATCAAACCCGTCAAGCGGTGGTCAACCAGACAAGCACGACTCAAGCCACTTGCGTCCAGGAGGCCCGACCCGATGAACATCCCTATCCCGGCCGAAACACCCGATCCGAACATCGACGACCCCAACCTGCCGCCACCCAGCCCCGATCCAGAGCCGATTCCGGAAAAAGACCCGCCACTGGATCCTCAGCCGCCCCATGGCGATCCACCGAGCGAGGCGCCGCCGGAGCGGGTTTGAAAGAGCCTAGCCGCCAATGACCAGGAACAACACTGGACTTGTGGGAGCGAGCTTGCTCGCGAAGGCGCCATGCCAGGCGATACTTGCTTCACAGGCATACCGCCTTCGCGAGCAAGCCCGCTCCCACAGGATTCGTGCCCTGCCCGGTGGACGGGCTACCGCTTCTCATCCCTCTCCAACGCCCGGACAATCACCGGCATCACACTGAAAATCGCCAGCGCCAGCACCGTACTGAGCACCGCCGTCGCCTCCCGACCGAGCCCGGCGGCGACGCCGATGGCGGCGGTCATCCACAGGCCGGCGGCGGTGGTCAGTCCCTTCACATGGCTCATATCGCCATCGGTATTTTTCAAGATGGTGCCGGCGCCAAGGAAACCGATCCCGGCCACCACGCCCTGTATCACCCGGCTCATGGCGTCAGCCTGGGACCCGGACATCTGCGGCACCAGCACGAACAGCGCGGCGCCCAGCGCCACCAGCATATGGGTGCGCACACCGGCGGCCTTGCCCTTGTGCTCACGCTCGAACCCCAGGATGCCCCCCAACAGTGCAGCCATCACCAGGCGCACCGTCACCCGGGTCATTTGCTGGGCATCGGTGATGTCGGCGAACTCCGCTTGCAGGGTTACCCAGACTTCATCCCACCACGATTCCATGGACCTTCCTCTCTTCGCTCGATAAACGATGGACCGCAAGCGATGCGAGACGTGCGACCGCTGATCAGCCACGAAGAACCCTGCGGATCGAGTGGCGACTAACGTTCAGGCATACAGGAAGGAGCAGTACCATGACTGTACGTATCGACGACAACCGGACCTGTCATTTCGACACGCCCAACGGTTCGGAACAGCGCCCGGCCAGCGAGCTGACCATCATCACCGACCCGGACAAGGCCATGTCGGCCGTGGAGCTCAATGGCGGGCGGGTTTATCTGACTGAAGCGGAGGTCGATGCCCTGACCGTGGCTGGGGCGGTTGATGGGCGGCAGAATCTTAAGGCTACGGATGGGGGGTCGGTTATCTGACCTTGATTTAGGGTTAGTGTGCATATCCGTTTTTTCGGTCACGGCGGCTTATGGTTCCGCTCTTACAGCGGGTCACTTTCGAAAAGCGCGAAAGTAACCAAAGCGCTCCTGCCCCACCACTCGGTGCCTCGCCTAGGCTCGGCATGCCTTCACTCCGGCCTTGCTCCGTGGGCCCGCCGCGATGGGCCATCCATGGCCCTGCGCGGCTACCTCGGCATCCATGCCGAGGTGCCCACTGCGCAAGGCCTGCGTTCAGCCATCGTGGTTAACGGGGCGCCGAAATCTACGCCCATCCCGAGGCGGCCTTAGGGCCGACCTGGTTTCTGGTGTATCGCATATCTCCTGTGGAAGCGAGCCTGCTCGCGAAAGCGGTGGTTCAGCCAAATAAATCCTGGCTGATGCCCCGCCCTTGCTCTTGCTCTTGCTCTTGCTCTTGCTCTTGCTCTTGCTCTTGCTCTTGCTTTGGATCTTGATCTTGATCTTGATCTTGGAGCCCCGTTAAACCACGCTGGCCGAACGCAGGCGTTGCGCAGTGGGCATCCCGGCATGGATGCCGGGATAGCCGCGCAGGGCCATGGATGGCCCATCGCGGCGGGCCCACGGAGCAAGGCCGGAGTGAGGGCACACCGAGCCTAGGCGAGGTGCCGAGTGGTGGGGCAAAGCGCTTTTGCTTACTTTTGGCGCTTTTCCAAAAGTGAGCCGCTGTAAGAGCGGAACCATAAGCAGCCGTGACCGCAGAAACGGATATACACGCAGTGCCAAGAACGAAGCCCCCATTCCAGAAGGTGCATCAAACTGTCGCAGAACAAGGCCTCCAAACCATCTGATCCGGTTTTTATCAAGCCACCTGAGTCTGTTATGCAATCAGTTCAATGGTCATAGTGCCCCGGCCAGATAGCGGCTGATGAGCGACCGACCATGAGCGAAAGAATCCCCGTCCAGTTGATACAGACCTTCGATCCCCCACAGACGAAGATAAAATCCAGGACCACCGACCACCTGATCCACACCCGCAGCTTCACCGGCCTGTTCCGCACCTTGCGCATCAGCGGCGCTGGCGTCCTGTTCCTGCTGTTCTTCGGCACGGTATGGCTGGACTGGGGCAATCGCCAGGCGGTGCTCTGGGACCTCTCCGAAAGCAAATTCCACATTTTTGGCGCGACCTTCTGGCCCCAGGACTTCATCCTGCTGTCGGCGCTGCTGATCATCGCCGCCTTCGGCCTGTTTGCGATCACCGTGTTTGCCGGGCGCGTGTGGTGCGGCTACACCTGCCCGCAGAGCTCGTGGACCTGGATCTTCATGTGGGTCGAAAAAATCACCGAAGGTGAACGCAACCAGCGGATCAAGCTGCAGGCCGCGCCGTGGAGCTTGAACAAGTTAGTGCGGCGCTCGGCCAAGCACACGTTGTGGCTCGCCATCAGCCTGCTCACCGGCCTGACATTCGTGGGCTATTTCACGCCGATCCGTCCGCTGGCCGAGGAACTGCTCACCTTACAAATCGGCGGCGTCAGCCTGTTCTGGGTGCTTTTCTTCACCGGGGCCACCTACCTCAACGCCGGCTGGTTGCGTGAAGCGGTATGCATGCACATGTGCCCTTATGCGCGATTCCAGAGCGTGATGTTCGACAAGGACACCTTGACCATCTCCTACGACGTAGCCCGTGGTGAAATTCGCGGGCCGCGCAAACGCGAGGTGAATCCTGTCGATATTGGCCTGGGCGACTGCATCGATTGCCAGATGTGTGTGCAGGTCTGCCCCACCGGCATCGATATCCGCGATGGCTTGCAAATGGAGTGCATCGGTTGCGCGGCATGCATCGACGCCTGCGACTCGATCATGGACAAGATGGGTTACGCCCGCGGCTTGATCAAATACACCTCTGAACGCCAGCTGCAAGGCGGGAAGACTCGCCTTTTGCGGCCACGGCTGATTGGCTATACCGCCGTGCTGCTGGTGATGATCGGTGCGCTGGCCGTGGCGCTGGTGCAGCGGCCCATGGTGTCGCTGGACGTGAGCAAGGACCGTGGCCTGTTCCGTGAAAACAGCCAAGGCCAGATCGAGAACATCTACAGCCTGAAAATCATCAACAAGACCCAGCAACGCCAAGCCTATCAATTGTCCCTGGTGGACGGTGACGGCTTCGTCCTGCAGGGCAAGACGCAACTGAGCCTGGCGCCAGGAGAAATCATTGACGTACCGGTATCGGTGGCGATGCTCAGCGAACGGCCGCGGAGCGGTTCCCAAGAGATGACCTTCAAGGTTGCGGACAGTGACGAACCTGATATCTACAGCGAAGCAAAAAGCCGTTTTGTAGCACCGATGAATCGATGAAGCCTTAAGATGCCTCGCTCCACAGTCAAAAGCGCAAACCACGCGTTATCCAATACCGGGCCAGCCATGAAACGCTACGAAAAATTCGCCGATGACATCGCTGAACTGATCCGCTCCGGCATGCTCGGGCCCGGCCAGCGCGTGCCGTCGGTGCGCTTCGCCAGCCAGACTTACGGCGTCAGCCCATCCACCGTCTTCCAGGCCTATTACCTGCTCGAGCGACGCGGCATGATCCGGGCGCGGCCGCGTTCCGGTTACTTCGTCAACAATCATGCACCAAGCCCGTTCTGCGAGCCGGTCATCAGCACCCAGGTGCATGAGTCCACCGAAGTCGACGTCAGCGAACTGGTGTTTTCGGTGCTCGACTCGATCAAGGACCCGGCCACCGTGCCATTCGGTTCGGCCTTTCCCAGCCCGACACTGTTTCCGTTGCAACGACTGTCCCGTTCGCTGGCCAGCGCCACGCGTGAAATGGATCCGCGCATGGTGGTCACGGACATGTCGCCGGGCAATCCCCAACTGCGCCGCCAGATAGCCTTGCGCTACATGGTTGGCGGGCTGATGCTGCCCATGGAGGAACTGCTGGTCACCAACGGCGCCCTGGAAGCCTTGAACCTGTGCCTGCAAGCCGTGACCGAGCCGGGCGATTTGGTGGCGATCGAAGCACCCGCGTTCTATGCCAGCCTGCAAGTACTGGAGCGACTGAAACTCAAGGCCGTGGAAATTCCCGTGCATCCACGTGACGGTATCGACCTCGACGTGCTGGAGCAGACGCTGGCGCGCCATCCGATCAAGGCGTGCTGGTGCATGACCAGCTTCCAGAACCCCATGGGCGCGACCATGCCCGAAGCCCGTAAACAGGCATTGGTCGAGTTGTTGCGCCGACACCAGGTGCCGCTGATCGAGGATGACGTCTACGCCGAACTCTATTACGGCCAACAGGCACCCAAGCCGGCCAAGGCGTTCGATACCGAAGGACTGGTGATGCATTGCGGTTCGTTCGCCAAGAGCCTGGCCCCGGGCTATCGCATCGGCTGGGTCGCCGCCGGACGCTACGCGCAGAAGATCGAACGGCTCAAGCTCATGACGTCCCTGTGCGCCTCGATGCCGGCCCAGGCCGCGATCGCCGACTACCTGCAACACGGCGGCTACGACCGGCACCTGCGCAAGTTGCGCTATGCCCTGGAAGAACAGCAAAGCGCGATGCTTGCCGCCATCGGCCGGTATTTCCCAGCCCAGACCCGCGTCAGCCAGCCGGCCGGGGGTTACTTTCTCTGGTTGGAACTGCCGGAACAGATTGACTCGCTGAAGCTGTTCCAGATGGCGTTGGCCCAAGGCATCAGCATCGCCCCCGGGCCGATCTTTTCACCGACCCGGCGCTTCAGGAATTGCATCCGACTGAACTATGGCGGGCCTTGGACCGAGGTGTCGGAAAAGGCCATGGAGACGTTGGGGCGGATTATTCGGTCGTTCTAATATTTGGTTTGCCAGCACTACCGTCATCGCGAGCAAGCTCGCTCCCACATTTGGAACGCAATCCCCTGTGGGAGCGAGCTTGCTCGCGATGAGGCCAGGGCAGACCGCCCAGTTCTCAGCGCCCGCCCCCAAGGTCCACAAACGTCCCCGTCGCATACGAAGCCTTGTCCGACAACAACCAGATAATCGCTTCGGCCACTTCATCCGGGCGTCCGCCGCGCGCCATGGGAATCGCCGACTCCAGCTTGCTGACCCGGTCCGGATCGCCGCTCAGGGCGTGGAAATCGGTGTAGATGTAGCCCGGACGCACCGCGTTGACGCGAATGCCTTCGCCGGCCACTTCCTTGGACAGACCCACGGTGAACGTATCCAGCGCGCCCTTCGAGGCCGCGTAGTCGACGTATTCCGCCGGCGCGCCCAGGCGGGCAGCCACCGACGAGACGTTGACGATGCTGCCACCCTGCCCGCCATGCCGGGGCGACATACGCAGCACCGCATGCTTGGAACACAGGATCGGGCCCAATACGTTGGTTTTCAGGATCTTGAGGATGCGGAATTCAGACATTTCATCGAGGCGGGACTTGTGGGCGACCGTACCGGCGTTGTTCACCAGGGCAGTGACACGCCCCAATTCGACGTCAACGCGATTGAACAGGCCGACCACCTCATCCTCGATGCTCACATCGGCCCGCACCGCAATGGCTTGCGCGCCCTTGGCCCGGACCTGTTCGAGAACGTCCTGGGCAGCGTTTTCATCGGATTGGTAATTGATGCAGATTCGATAGCCCAGGTCGGCCGCCAACAGCGCCGTGGCTGCCCCGATCCCGCGCCCGCCACCGGTGATGACGATGACTTTATCCACGCTTGCTCTCCCGTTCCACGCAAACACGTCGGGCCCAAGAATAGCGTTGACCCGACGATTTGCACAACGCGCCCCGCTTACCGGGGCGGCGGCACTCCCTAGCGGGCCAGCGCGCGCAGGTCCAAGCGCCCGTCCAGCAGCGGTGGGCACCAGTAATAACCACCGGTGATCGGTCGGCTCATGCGGTACAAGCCATCGGTAATGCCGTCTTCGAGGCCACTCATGCGGCGCAGTTGCGCCTCGAACGCATCCAGGGAGAAGCCGAACGCCAGGAACATCAGGCCAGCGTGATCACCTTCGATCCACGGCATCGAACGCCGCACCACGAAGGCTTCCGGGGCGAAGCTCTCCTGGGCGGTGCGCTTGACGTGGGCCGACTCCGGCGCCTCTTCGATTTCTTCGTTGTCGCTCAGGCGCCGGCCCATGATGTTGTCGCGTTCGTGGGGCTGCATCGCGGCAAATCCGTCCAGATCGTGTTGCCACTGCTGGATCGCGGCGAAGCTGCCACCGCGCAATCCATCCACGCCCTGGGCCAGGGCGGCGGCGACGGCCGCTTCATCGTGGGGGTTCTCAGTGCCATCTTCGTAGCCGGTCAGGTCGTGGCCGGTCATGTGACGGAAGGTTTCGTTCATCTGCACCAGGCGCAGGGCCGGTGCCAGCGCCGCTTCAAGGGCGCGACTGCGGTGCATCAACTCGCCCCGGTCCTCACCATGCAACCAGCACCAGAGCGCATGCTGGGTCGACGGGTTATCCACGCCGACCCCGGCCAACGCAGGAAACGCGCGCAGGCCCTCGACCCGGGCCCCCAAGGCCTGCACCAGCGACTCACCGAAGCCGACGACCGCACGGCCATCCAACTGCAGCAACAATTTATCGATCGCAGCCGGCAGCGCCTCGACCGATTCCAGGGCAAAAAACAGATGACGAGCCTGAGGCGGAACAGGGGTGGCGAGAATGCCGGGCTGGTAGTAACTCATGTGAACTCCTTCAGAAAGAGCCGCGAGTTTACCCGGCGACTGCCGCTTTGTGTGGTTTGGCTTGAGGTCCGGTCGCTTCGGGCCACCCGTCGTATCATAGGGATGTTGCCACCGCCCTGTCGGACGGCTCGCAAACGCACCTGGGTCCGATGGCTTCGGATTGCCGGGCAGCCAAAAACGCCCTAGATTGACCGCCCCTCAAGGAAGGCAACGAGAGCGCTTTACGATGCATATTGCCAAATCGATACTCGCCGGGAGTTTTTTCCTGGTCCTCGGAACCTCCCCTGGCTTCGCCCAGGAGCGTATTGAAGACACGGTCAATGCTGTTATCCAGCCGCTGATGAAACAACAGGACATCGCGGGCATGGCGGTGGCGATCACCCATAATGGCCAGCGCCTGTTCTTCAATTACGGCGTGGCCTCCAAGGACACGAAAAAGCCTGTCACCGACCAGACGCTGTTCGAAGTCGGCTCGATCAGCAAGACCTTCACCGCCACGCTCGGCGCCTACGCCCAGGCCCGAGGCAAGCTGCAATTGTCAGACCCCGCCGGCCGCCACGCCCCCGAACTGAACGGCGCAGCGCTGGCAGACACCCGCCTGCTGGACCTCGCGACCTACACGGCAGGCGGGTTGCCTTTGCAGTTTCCCGACGATGCAGACCAGGCCGACCGGATGTTCAGCTATTACAGGTCCTGGAAGCCGCTCTACCCGGCCGGCACCCAACGGCTCTATTCCAACCCCAGCATCGGCCTGTTTGGCCATCTGGCGGCGCGCGCCCTGGGCCAACCGTTTGATGACGTGATGGAACAGACGCTGATGCCGGGGCTGGGCCTCAAGCACAGTTACGTACGGGTACCGCAAGACCAATTGGGCCGATACGCCCAGGGGTATGCGAAGGATGGCAAGCCCGTGCGAGTCGGACCTGGCGCCTTGGATTCCGAGGCATATGGGGTAAAGACCAGTTCAGCGGACCTGATTCGTTTCGTCGAGGCCAACCTGCGGCCTGAGCAACTGGACGCTGACCTGAAACAGGCCATTGCCACCACACACACCGGTTTCTACCGGGTTGGCGGGATGCACCAGGGGTTGGGCTGGGAGTATTACCCCGCTCCGTTCAGCCTGGATGGCCTGCTCGCCGGTAACACGCCGCATATGGCCCTGACCCCACAAAAGGCCGAACCACTCGACCCACCGCGGCCAGCCCCGGACGGCGCCTGGGTCAACAAGACTGGGTCTACCAACGGCTTCGGCGCGTATGCGGTGTTCGTCTCGGGAAAGGATTTGGGGATCGTGATGTTGGCGAACAAAAACTATCCGAATGAAGAGCGGGTGAAGGCCGCGCACAAAATCCTGATGGTATTGGAACAGCAATGAGGTCCGCTTTTTGTGGCTAGGGAGCTTGCTCCCTCGCCACAGGAACATCGCTGCTGTTGGAATTCAATCATCCAATGGCTGCGGCGCAGCCGCCGGCTTGGCCGTCTTGCCCGACTTGGCACCTTTCGTGTCCTTGGCCGGTGCCGGTTCTGGCGCGGGTGGCGGAGTTGGCGCTGCCGCTTCTTTTTCAGCCGCAGGCAGTTTGTCGACCGTGTCGAACAGCTCCTTCAGCTCGATCGCGCCTGAATGCTCCAGCTTCTTCTCCCCGTCCTTGCCCACCAGGATGATCTTGGTCTGCGCACCGGCTCCCAGCTTGAGGGAGCGGATCAGCGCCATGGTGCTTTGCGGGTCGAGGTCTTTGCCATCCCGTTGGCCGATGGTGTTGAGTACGGTGTACAGCACCATGTTGCGCTCGGAGAAGCCCTGCTTGCCCGCCGGTTCATCCAGGGATTTTTTCAGGCTGACCCAGGCGGGGTCGACGGTGCTGGGCGCGATGACGATCAATGGGCGGGCCTTGCCCATCTCCGCCACCAGGGGTGAGTCGCCATCGGCGGCGAACAGGGGCCCAACGAAGGCCAGCAAGGTAGCGAAGGTCAACGACCGAATAAGCATGCGCCTCTCCTTTAGATATTTACGCTGTACTGATTGCACATGGCGGCGATTGTTCCGCGAGAGTCGCCCTTTACCGCGCTGGCCTGTCTTGAAGCTTAGGCCAGCAGCCCCATAGCGCAACCGCGACACAGCGCGTTCAGAGGCCGAACGGGAACGTGTCCTCTTCATGCTCCTGCGTGTGCGGCGTCGGCAACGGCGTAACCGCTTCAGTCTGTTCGAACCAGAGCCAGGCGTCGAACTGCTCGGCCAGCACCGCTTCGAAATAATGGCTCTGGCGTTCGGTTTCAGGACGGTAGATCACACCGATGGCGCGTTCGAGCAACGGCTCGGACAACGCGTCCAGCAGTGCTTCGTCAGGCGCCGTCCGCCAGTCGGTCAGCGACGCGCGCACGCCTGCTTGCAAAAATTCCCGCTCCCAACTGCCGGTCAACGCCGGAACCACTTGCTTGATTTTCATCGGCGCGTCCCAGTCATCAGCGGCCGCCACGCTGCCACGGTCAGTGCCCATGCCCAGCAACACCGCGTCGCGGCCATACGCCATGCGACACAGTTGCCCAATGTTGAACTCGCCTTCCCAGCCCATGCGTGTCGCGGCGGCATTGCCGATGTGGGAGTTATGGGCCCAGACCACCGCTTTCGCCTCTGGCCCGCGATGTTCCAGCAGGCTTTGCAAGGTGTCGAACATATGCCGGTCCCGCAGGTTCCAGGAGGACTTGCCGCCACGATACATGGCGCGATAGTACTGCTCGGCGGCACGCACCACCCGGGCGTTCTGGATGGCGCTGAAAAAGCCTTCATCATCCTTGATCAACGGGTCGAGGCGCTCGGCGAGCATCGTGTTGAGCTGCTCGACCACCGCATCCTCGCAGGTCGCGAGGTTGCCGCGTTCGGTGAAATGACCATACAGCGCCGGGTCGTCATGCCAGGGCGTCAGGCAGCCATAACGGTGCCGGGCATCACGGGCCAAGTGAGGATGTGCCTGGTCGAGGTAACCGAGCACCTCGTCGATGGAGTGCCGCAGGCTGTAGACATCCAGGCCGCGAAACTCCACGCGCCGGGCATCAGGCTGGCCAAGGTTGTAATCGTGCAGCCAGCGGACGAAGGACTGGACATCCGTGTTGCGCCACATCCAGCTTGGAAACCGCGCGAAGGCCTGTTGTTTCCAGGCCGAGGGGCCGAGGTGGCGAACACAGCGGTCGATTTGCCCCGCGTCGGGCCAGTCGGCTTCGACGGCGACAATGCCGAAGCCGTGGTGCTGGATCAGGTGCCGGGTGATGGCGGCGCGGGTGCGATAGAAATCATGGGTGCCGTGGCTGGCTTCACCGATCAACACGACCTTGGCATCGGCGAAGCGATCGAACATCTCGGCAAAGGCCGGGCTATCCTCGGCGGGCAGCGGTTCGGCGTGATGACGCAGGATATCGGCGATGTCGGTGCGCGGTTCGGCGCGACGGCGGCGCAGGCGTTGCAGCAGATCTCTGGCTGGGCTGTTCATGAATCGTGGCCTCATCAGTACCTGGTTTACAGGTATGACTGTGGCTACGGACGCATGACTCCGATCAAATCAGAACGCGAGCTTGAAGCCGATCATCGCCAGCATCACTGCCAGGCAGGGGCGCAGGAGTTCATCGGAAATGCGTCCCGACAAATGGCTCCCCAGGTAGATGCCCGGCAACGAACCGATCAGCAGGAAGCCCAGGATGTGCCAGTCCATGTTGCCCATGCTCGCATGGCCCAGGCCCGCCACCAGGGTCAGTGGCACGGCATGGGCGATTTCAGTGCCCACCAGGCGCTTGGTGACCAGGAATGGATAGAGGATGAACAACGCGACAGTGCCCAGGGCACCAGCACCAATGGAGGTCAACGCGACCATCGTGCCCAGCACCAGGCCAGTGATGACGGTCAGTACGTTGAGCCGCGAGCCGCTGGGGTTGTAGTGGCCGCCGGCGCGATCGTGGGCGAATTGCAGGAGGCGTTTCTTGAACAGAATCGCAAGGGCAGTGGCAAACAGCACGAAACCCAGGGCTTGCTTGATCACCGCGTTCATGGCGTCGGGCGAGCTGTGCAGGCTGTTGAGAAACCACAGCGTCAGCCCCACCGCCGGCACGCTGCCCAAGGTCAGCCAACCGGTGATGGCCCAGTCGATATTGCGGTTCTTGGCATGAACCAGCACGCCGCCAGACTTGGTAATGGCCGCGTACAACAGGTCCGTACCCACCGCCGTCGCGGGGTTGATACCAAACCACAACAGAATGGGGGTCATCAGCGATCCGCCACCGACACCGGTCATCCCAACGATGAAACCGACCAGCAGGCCCGCTACGACTAAACCGACATTACCGAAATCCATCAAACCCGTCTCAGCGCAACCGCATGAAAAATCTGGCCGCGAGCATAGCGATTTTTCTTATAACCCCCTATATCGATGTGATCTATCTTTATTCCATTTCTTGCGCCGTTACTGGACTGGCAGGAAATTGAGGAACAACAGGCTCTGGGCGTAGTTCAGGCCGATGCGCCGGTAGCGCTCATCGAGCATCTGCGTCAACAGGTCCAGGCGGGCGACGATTTTCCCGAACTCGACGGCGAAACTCAGGTTGCTGCCCTCCTCCGAAATTTCATTGGAAAACAGCATCGGCGTGCCGTCCTTGTTTTGGCGCTGTCCGAGCAGCCAAGTGGCTTTTTCGATATTGCGCGCGGCATTGCTGACGAAGCGCGGATCGATGGTGTCGGTCATGTAGAACTCGAGGCGGTTGCCATGGGCCGTCACCAGCATGCTGCCAATGGCATAGATGAATGCGCCGACGCGATCGCCGAGGAACTCCGGGCTCATCGCATAGCTCAGGGCGGCCAGGTCTTTTTTGTTGCCCAGGGCCGGCAAGGGCTGCTGCTGTTCGATGGCTTGGCGAACCTGCTTCACGGCCGTGCGAGCGTCGAGAAAGCCTGACTTGCGCAACTCTTCGGGGTTACGCAGGTAAAGCTTATGCATCAACAGGTACAGACTCTGCAGGTTGTCATGCATCGAGAGGGTGGCCATGCGGTCGACGCTGGTCTGCAAGAACTCCTGGGGCCTGGCGTTGCTGAATTGCGTGACCATGTCCTGGCCTTGCTGATGGCTGCACCCGCCGCAAAGCAGCAGTATCAGCCCTGCTAACAGCAAGCCGCAGCGACGTGGCGACCTCATCACGGAATTTAAAACACCGGCCATCGAATCTCGGTCTGGACATGGGGAAAACGGTCGGGGTTGCCGCTTTCTGGCCATGGATAGAGCGGCAAAAACCGTAAAAGTGCGGCGCCCCACGCAAAAGCTCACGCTTGGGCGAGCTTCGTATCGATCAATTAGTCTTACTTTTTAATTGATAATTCCCGATTTATAGCTATAAATCCCTTCTCCACCCTCAAATAGAAAGACTACTGAACAGAAAAACCTTCATCGCTGTCCGACCAAGTAACGGACTCGACCACGTTAAAAACAACAACAAAACAACAGGAAAGGAAGGTCACACCATGCTGGAATCCAGACATCTGCTCACGGCCCTCGGAGTTTCTCTGATGATTGCCACGTCTTCCCAGGCCGCCGGCCTGACCAATGAACGCGCTGCCTTCGGCAAGACCAATGACGGCACGCCCGTTGAAAAATACGTGCTGCGCAACAGCAACGGCATGGAAGCTACCGTCATCACCTATGGCGGGATTCTCCAGTCGCTGATCGTGCCGGACAAAAACGGCATGACCGACGACATCGTGCTCGGCTTCGACGACGTGCAGGGCTACCAGAAGAACGGCACCGTTTACTTCGGCGCAACCATCGGCCGCTTCGGCAACCGCCTGGCGGGCGGCGCCTTCGAGCTGGACGGCAAGCGCTACCAAGTGCCGCAGAATGACAAGGACAATGCCTTGCACGGCGGACCGCAAGGCTTCGACAAGCGGGTATGGAAAGCCGAACCCCACAATGGCAAGGATTCGGTCGGCGTGACCCTGACGTATGTGTCGGCGGACGGTGAGATGGGCTTTCCAGGGAACCTGAAGACCGACGTCACCTACAGCCTCAACGATCAAAACGAGCTGCGCATCGATTACAAGGCCACCACCGACAAACCGACCGTGCTGAACCTGACCAACCACAGCTATTTCAACTTGGCAGGTGCGGGCAATGGCGACATTCTCAAGCAAGTCGCCACCCTGCATGCGTCCCGCTACACGCCGGTGACCGCCAAGCTCATTCCCACCGGCGAACTCGCGCCCGTGGCCGGTACGCCGATGGATTTCACCAAGCCCACCCCGATCGGCACCCATATCAAGGCCGACCATCCGCAGTTGAAGTTCGCCGAACCTAAACAGGGCGGCTTCGATTTCAACTGGGTGCTCGACGCCAAGGGTGACGTCGGCAAGCTCGCCGCCGACGTCCAGGATCCGAAGTCCGGGCGGCGCCTGCAGCTCTTTACCACTGAACCCGGCGTGCAGTTCTACACCAGCAACTTCCTCGACGGTACGGTCAAGGGCAAGCAAGGCAAGGTCTATCCGCACTGGGGCGCGTTCACCCTGGAGACCCAGCACTTCCCCGACTCGCCGAACCAGCCGGACTTCCCGACCACGCGACTGAATCCGGGCCAGACCTACACCCAGGCCATGGTGCTGAAATTCTCGGCGGAATAATCCCATCGACCGATCGTTCCCGCGCTCTGCGTGGGAACGCCTCCTGTGACGCTCTGCGTTACGCTTTCGGGACGCAGCGCATCCTTGGCTGCTTTCCCGCGCGAATCAAACCTGAACACCTGGTCTATCCTGCTGCCACAGGTTTAATCAACCAGCACGACAGGAGACGTGAATGAAAACTCTGGAATTGGCCGGCGTATCCGTTCCGGTGATCGGCCAGGGCACTTGGCGCCTGGGTGAAGAACCGTCCCATCACAAGAAGGAAGTCGCGGCCCTGCGCCTGGGCATCGAACTGGGTATGACCCTGATCGATACGGCCGAAATGTACGCCGAGGGCGGCGCCGAAAAAGTCGTTGGCGAAGCGATTACCGGGCTGCGCGACCAAGTGTTCCTGGTGAGCAAGGTCTACCCCCACAACGCCAGCCGAAAAGGTATTCCGCTCGCCTGCGAACGCAGCCTGCGGCGGCTCGACACCGACTACATCGACCTCTACTTGCTGCACTGGCGCGGCCAATACCCCTTGGAAGAAACCGTCGAAGCATTCGAGCGACTGCGCGAAGAAGGCAAGATCGGGTCCTGGGGCGTGTCGAACTTTGACGTCGACGATATGGAGGAACTGGCCGCGCCGGCCTGCGCCACCAACCAGGTGCTGTACAACCTGCAAGAACGCGGCATCGAATTCGACCTGCTGCCCTGGAGCCAGCAGCAGCGCATGCCCATCATGGCCTACTGCCCGGTCGGCCAGGGTGGGCATCTGCTCAAGGATCACACCGTGCAGCAGATCGCCGAGCGCCACCACGCAACGCCGGCCCAGATTGCCCTGGCCTGGCTGTTGCGCCAGGACAACGTCATCGCCATTCCAAAGGCCGTGCAGCCCGAACACGTGCGCCAGAATGCCGAAGCAGCGGAGCTGCGGCTAGAGCCCCAGGATCTGGCGGCGCTGGACTTGGTGTTTCCGCAACCTCAGGGGAAGCAGCGGTTGGCGATGGTTTAGCCTGGAGAATCGAAGGCTCCGTGGCGAGGGAGCTTGCTCCCGCTGGGGTGCGAAGCGGCCCTCGCTTTCAGGCGGCTGCTGCGCAACCGAGCGAGAGCAAGCTATCTCGCCACAAGAGCCTCCCCCTCCAGCCCATCACTCAGCGGCGTCAGAACAACCCCATCTGCCCCCCAACCAGCGTCGAAAAATCATCCCCCACAAACGGCAGGATCGCGTCCGCCACCGGCTGTAGCTGCTTGGTCACGTAATGGTCGTAATCGATGGGCGCGCTGCGGGTTTCCAGCGGCTCGGGGCCGGCGACGGTGATCACGTAGCTGATCCAGCCGCCGTTCTGATACTGCCGTGGACGGCCCTGGCGTTCGTTGAACTCGTCGGCGAGCCGCGCGGCCCGTACGTGGGGCGGCACGTTGCGTTCGTAATCGTCAAGGGGGCGGCGCAGGCGCTTGCGGTAGACCAGGCGTTCATCGAACGTGCCGGCCAGCGTCTGGCGCACATAATCGCGCACGTAGTCCTGATAGGGCTGGCGATGAAAGATCCGTCCGTACAGCTCCTGCTGGAACTGCCGGGCCAGCGGCGACCAGTCGGTGCGCACGGTTTCCAGGCCCTTGTAGATGATCTCGTCGCTGCCGTCGGCACGGGTCACCAGGCCGGCGTAGCGCTTCTTGCTGCCCTCCTCCGCGCCGCGGATGGTTGGCATCAGGAAGCGCTTGAAGTGGGTTTCGAATTGCAGCTCCAGCGCGCTTTCCAGCCCGAACTCATCACGCACCTGCTCGCGCCACCACTGGTTGACGTACGCCACCAGTTCCCGGCCGATGCCCGCCGCCTCCTCCTGGCCATGGGCCCGGCGCAACCAGACAAACGTCGAATCGGTGTCGCCATAGATCACCACATGCCCGCGGGCTTCGATCAACTGCCGGGTGCGTTGCATGATCTGATGACCGCGCAGGGTGATGGACGACGCGAGGCGCGGGTCGAAGAAGCGACAGCCACTCGAGCCAAGCACGCCATAAAACGCGTTCATGATGATTTTCAGCGCCTGGGACAGCGGCGCATTGTGTTCGCGCTTGGCGGTCTCCCGGCCTTCGGCGACCCGCGCGACGATGGCCGGCAGGCAATGTCGAGTACGGGAGAACCGCGCCCCGCGAAAGCCTGGCACCGACGCGTGATCATCCGGATGGCGCAGGCCTTCGATCAGTCCCACCGGGTCGATGAGGAAGGTGCGGATGATCGACGGATACAGGCTCTTGTAATCGAGCACAAGAACCGACTCGTAGAGCCCCGGCTGGGAATCCATGACAAACCCGCCAGGGCTGGCCTCGGGCGGACGCTGGCCGAGGTTCGGCGCGACAAAACCCTGGCGATGCATAAGCGGCATGTACAGGTGCGTGAACGCCGCCACCGAGCCCCCGCTGCGATCCGCCGGCAGGCCGGTGACGCTGGCGCGCTCCAACAGGAACTCGAGCAGGTCGGTCTTGGCGAAGATCCGCGTCACCAGCTCGCAGTCCTTGAGGTTGTAGCGGGCCAGGGCCGGCTTGTCCTCGGCGAACATGCGGTTGATCTCGTCCATGCGCTGGTACGGGTTGTCGATGGACTTGCCTTCGCCCAACAAGGTTTGCGCGACGTTTTCCAGGCTGAACGACGGGAAACTCCAGGTCGCCGAGCGCAGGGATTCGATCCCGTCGATGATCAACCGCCCCGCCGCCGAAGCGAAAAAATGGTTGTTGCGCGCGCCGTGCTCGCGCCATTGCATTTCCTCCCCGCCGCGTCCCAGGCGCAGCGGCACGGCCAACCGGCGGGCATGTTCATGCAGCACGCGCAAATCGAACTGGACCAGGTTCCAGCCGATGATCGCGTCAGGGTCGAAACGGGCGAACCACTCGTTGAGCTTCTTCAACAGCAGCGTGCGGGACTCACAGTATTCCAGCTGGAAATCCACCTCGCGATCATCGCCATTCGGCGGTCCGAGCATGTACACCTGGCGTTCGCCACAACCTTCCAGGGCAATGGAATACAACTCACCCTGGGCGGTGGTCTCGATGTCCAGAGACACCAGCCGCAGCGGCGGACGGTATTCGGGCGCCGGTTTCATCTGGGCATCGAGCAGCAGGCCATCGGCCGAGGGCGTGCCGCCGAACCAGACCGGGGCGGTGATGAAGCGCTCCATCAGGTAGCGCTCCGGCGGGCGGATGTCGGCTTCGAATACTTCCACGCCGGCGCGCCGCAGCGTGGTGTCCAGGCGCATCAGTTGCGCATGCTGCCGGCAATACAGGCCCAGCACCGGGCGGTGTTCGAAATCCAGCAGGTCCAGGGGACGCAGTTCGACGTCCTTTTCCCCTTGCAACAACGCCTCGACCTGGCCGCGCTGGACCTGCGGCACGAACGCCACCGAGGGCTGCACCGGCAGGCGCACGCGCCGGGGGCCGGCATCGGTTGCCAGCCAGAACTCGACTTCGGTGCCCGCCGGGGTGTCGCGCCAATGCCGGGTCAGGACGAAGCCCTGCTGTAGATTCACCGCTGAAACCTCGAAACTCAGATGTCACGCATTCTACCCGTGGAGAGGGGATTTATCCCCGCTGGGCTGCACCGCAGCCCCAGCAACTTGCATTAGATGAATGTCGTGTCGACATTTTTGGGACTGCTGCGCAGCCCAGCGGGGATAAATCCCCTCGCCACAACGGCGGATGACTTTAGATAGGAGTGAATTCACCCGCCATGACGCTTTTGGACGACTGACTGCCGCTTTATCGCTTGCTCTGCGCCGTTGGGTCTACGATTCTTTAATCACCCGCAAAAAACGACACCCGAGGCCTCACCATGAAAACCGTCGCGCAGTTGCTCCGGATAAAAGACGAGAAGAACCAGCAAGTGCACACCATTTCACCGGACGACATGGTTTTGCAGGCCCTGATGCGCATGGCCGAGAAAAACGTCGGCGCCCTGCTGGTGGTGAAGAACGACGAAGTGCTGGGCATCATCAGCGAGCGCGACTACGCGCGCAAAATGGTCCTGCACGGGCGCTCCTCGGTGGGCACGAAAGTCAGCGACATCATGGTTTCGCCCGTGATTACCATCGACCCTCACCAGAACGTCGAAACCTGCCTGAGCATCATGACCGAAAAACATTTGCGGCATTTGCCCGTCGTGGAGGACGGCAAGCTGGTCGGCCTGTTGTCAATCGGCGACCTGGTCAAGGAAGCCATTGCCGAGCAGGCGGACCTGATCAGACAACTGGAGCAATACATTCGCGGCGAATGATCGACTCGGGCGGGTTGCTCATTTGCGACTCACTTCTATATTGAAGGAGTTGTCCCTGCCCGAGCATTCCGATGGCCGTCACCGACCGACTGATCATTTGTGAACATTGCGATGCGGTGTACGAGCCGATTGAGCTCGGCCCGCATCAACGAGCCTTGTGCGTGCAATGCCATGCGGTGATCCAGCGGCACGACGGCCTGACCATCGAGCAGCGCCTGGCCCTGACCATCACCGCGGCGGTGTTGTGGGTCTTTGCCAACGTCTATCCGGTGATGAGCATCCGGCTCCAGGGCCTGAGCAACAGCGCGACGCTGTGGGATTCCGTCGTGGCGCTGAGCCAGGGACCGATCACGTTCATCGCCCTGGTCGCCGCGGTGGCGATCATCATCGCCCCAGCCTTCCAGTTGGCGCTCTTGCTCTGGGTGCTGGGCTACGCCTATTCAAACCGCCGGGCTCCGGCGTTCAACCTGTGTATGCGCAGCCTGGAAACACTGCGCCCGTGGAGCATGCTGGAAGTGTGTCTGCTGGGGGCGCTGGTCGCGGTCATCAAGCTTGCCGGGCTGCTCGACGTGCTGCCAGGCATCGGCCTGTTCGCCCTGGGAGCCTTGAGCCTGCTGATGATCCGCATCGCCGGCCGCGACGTCCGTGACCTGTGGGACCGCCTGTGAACGGCGCACCGCTGGGCAACCCGCCCCGGGCCGATGATCTGAACCTGTGCCTGTGCCACAGTTGCGGCCTGGCGTGCGACATGGCCGACGAACCCGAGACCTGCCCGCGCTGCGATGCCCGCCTGCACCGGCGCAAACCCGATACCCTGACGCGCACCTGGGCGTATATGCTGGCAGCCCTGGTGTTTTATATTCCTGCCAACCTGCTGCCGGTCATGAACACCCAGATGCTCGGCGAAGGCGCGGACAGCACCATCATCAGTGGCGTCCTCGAGTTCTGGCACAGCGGTGCCTGGGACATCGCTCTGATCATCTTCATCGCCAGCATCGCGGTGCCCGGCATCAAGTTCGTCGTGCTGACGCTGCTGCTGGTGACCGTGCAACGGCGCAGCACCTGGGCCCAGGTCCAGCGCGCGAAGCTGTACCGGCTGGTCGAAGTCATCGGCTATTGGTCGATGCTCGACGTGCTGGTCGTGGCGTTGGTGGCGGCCCTGGTGAAATTCCAGGCGTTGAGCGATATCGAACCGCGACCGGGGATCCTGTTCTTTGGCCTCGTGGTGCTGTTCACCATGCTGTCGGCCATGAGTTTCGACCCACGCTTGATCTGGGACACCCAACCCTCCGAGGAGACCATGGATGAAGTCGCAAGCCACTGACGGACAACCCGCACCGGGTCGCGCGCATGTCACCAGCCGTCGCTGGACGGTCTCGCTGGTGTGGATCGTGCCGATCATCGCGGTGTTGGTGGGCGTGTCCCTGGTGGTGCATAACTGGCTGCAGGAAGGCCCGACCATCACCATTACCTTCAAGACAGGCGAAGGCCTGACGGCCAACAAGACCCCGGTCAAATACCGCAACGTGGTGATCGGCCAGGTGACGGACGTGCAACTGAGCGAGGATCAGAAAAATGTCACCGCCACGGTCAAGCTCGCCAAGACCGCCGATACGTTCACCCACGAAGACTCGGTGTTCTGGGTGGTCAGGCCACGCATTGGCGCGGGCGGGATTTCCGGGATAGATACCTTGCTGTCGGGGGATTTCATCGGCGCCGACGCCGGCCATTCGAAAGTCCGCGCCAAGTCCTTCACCGGCCTGGAGGCGCCACCGCCCATCACCTACGGCGAACCGGGCAAGCGCTTCACCCTGCACTCACAGGACCTTGGTTCGCTGGACATCGGCTCGCCGGTCTACCTGCGCAAGATCCCGGTGGGCCAAGTGGTGTCCTACGCGCTGGATGCCGACGGCAAGGGCGTCAACATCGAAGTATTCATCAATGCGCCAAACGACGCCTACGTTACCGAGAACACCCGTTTCTGGAACGTCAGCGGGGTTGATGTGAACGTCGGAGCCAACGGCTTCGCGGTCAAGACCGAATCCCTGTCCGCCTTGCTGGTGGGTGGCATTGCCTTCAGGGCACCGGAATACAGCCCCAACGACACGCCAGCCGCCGAAGACAAGAATTTCGAGCTGTTCGCCGACCAGCAGAGCGCCCTCGCCCCGCCCAGTGGCAAGGCCCAGTACCTGGCGCTGCGCTTCGACCAGGCATTGCGGGGGTTGCGCGTCGGGGCCCCGGTGGAATTCCTCGGGATCGAGATCGGCCGGGTGGTGGCCATGAACCTGGATTTCGACGAAAAACAGCGCACGTTCCCCGTGAATGTCGGCATCGTGATCTACCCCCAATTGCTGGGCAAGGCGCATGAGAAGTTGCTCAAATCCCTGGATTACGACCCGGAAGACGAAGCCGCCGCGGCTCGGCTGGTCGGCAGTTTCGTCGAGCGGGGCCTGCGTGCCCAGGCCCGCAGCGGCAACCTGCTGACCGGGCAGTTGTACATTTCGCTGGATTTCTACCCCAAGGCCGAAAGAGTCGCCTTCGACACGTCCGCCCGCCCCCTGCGGATCCCCACGATTCCGGGCAGCCTCCAACAATTGCAGGAACAACTGCAGACGGTGATCGAGCGTATCAACAAGCTGCCGCTGGAAAGCATTGCCAGCAATCTGGACGGCAATCTCGTAGAACTGCGCAAAGGCCTGTCGCAATTCAACAGCAAGACCCTTCCGGGCGTGCAAAGTACCTTGCAGGACGTGAGCAAGACCTTGCAGTCGGCCAATTCGACCCTGGCGGAGGATTCCCCACAGCGCGAACAACTGACCCAGACCCTGGACGACCTGGGCCGCATGTCGCGGTCGTTGCGCGAACTGTCCGACTACCTGAGCCGCCACCCCGAATCGTTGCTTCGCGGCCGTCCGAAAGACGCCCCGGCGCAAAACCTTTCCTTCCCGGTGAAAGAATGACCCCTGGAGCACGCCTGATGCCGCTGACGCTGAGATGCTCGTTGATCGCCCTGGCGCTGCTGCTCGGTGCCTGCCGCAGCGACCCCATTCACTATCACACCCTGAGCCCGGCCCAACCGGCCGGCCAGGCACGCGCGGGGGTGGATATCCAGATCGAGCAACTCAGCGTGCCGCCCCAGGTGGATCGCACCCAGATGGTCATTCGCCAGGGCGACAGCGGATTGGCGATCCTGGAGACCGAATGGTGGGGCTCAAGCCTGGCGGATGAACTGCGCAGCAGCCTCGATGAACAACTGAGCAATCCCGGCGCGCCGAAGCGGTTGCTACGGGTGGACGTGCAGCGCTTCGACTCGATCCCCGGCCGGTACGCTCGCATGGACGTGCAATGGCGATTGCGCAGCCTTGGCAACGCCGCCAGCACCCTGACCTGTCGCAGCAGCTTGCAAACGCCGGCCGCAGGCAATATCGACGACCTGGTGAAGGGCCATCAGAACAACGTCCGGCAGTTTGTCGACCTCGTCGGGCAAGCGGCCTCGCGCAACGCCTGCCCTTGATTCACCCAGGCCAGTGGAGCGAAAGCACCGGCGCGACACGGGGGTGGCGGTCGATGCGCTCGAGCAAGGCATAAAACTCGGGACGGGCGCTGAGCATCGCTTCACGGGTCTCGACCCATTTCGTGATCACCGCCGCCAGGATATCCAGCGCCCCGGGCTCGGCACCACTGAGGAACGGTGTCGCCGGAAACTGATCGGCGAACAATGCCCAATTGCGATACAGCCTTTGCTTGGTGCCTGCCACCAGTCGCTCCCGGACAGCCTCGTCCGCGTCCGGCAACCAGCGTTCAGGAAAATCGATAATGCCGATGGGCGTGTAGCAATTGGCGGCAATATAGACCAGGCCGCGTATGACCTGCCCGCGCTGGGCCGGGTTTTCCGGCAGCAGCTTCGATTCCGGAAAAGACAACCCCAGGTGGATCAGGATCGCTGCCGCCTCGGTCAGGACCGAGCCGTCCGGCAGTTGCAGGGTCGGAACCTGCTTCTGCGGATTCAACGCCTCGAGTTCTTTCGCCGCGTCATTGTCCTCGGTCGAATACGTATCGACCCGGCGGTAAGGCACCCCACACAGATACAGGGCAATTTCCACGGCAGAAGAACCCGACTGACTGTGGCCGAACAGTTGATACATATGCGTGCCTCCTGCAAAGGGATTCAGCCGGTAGAACCCGCAGCCCCATCAGCGTTCCATCAAGCTCATTGACAACAGCCCGAGCAGCTATCACCGCCATCGATGTTCACCATCATTTCAATGAAGTTCTCCTGACCGGTGCCCGGCGCAACAATGGCCCCACACAAACAAACACCCCCCGGAGCACACCATCATGAAACGCCAAATCATCCTCAGCTTCGCTTTCTCGGTCCTGGCAGCCAACGTATTCGCCGCCTCCTCCCAACCCGTCATTGCCGAAGGTGGCTCTGATCGCCTGATCGAAAACCGCGTCGCTGAAGGCGGTGCCGACCGTCTGCTGGAACGCCGCGTCGCTGAAGGTGGTTCCGATCGCTTGATCGAAAACCGCGTCGCTGAAGGTGGCTCCGACCGTCTGCTGGAACGCCGCGTCGCTGAAGGTGGCTCCGACCGCTTGATCGAAAACCGCGTCGCTGAAGGCGGTGCAGACCGTCTGCTGGAACGCCGCGTTGCTGAAGGTGGTTCCGATCGTCTGGCTCAGAACCGTGCATGAGTGGCCTGTCGGCGGTGCCTGAAGCAGTCTCGAATAGTGGTCAATGGAATCCGTGGCGAGGGAGCTTGCTCCCGCTTGAGCGCGAAGCGCTCACAAGAAAGGGGCCGCCCGAAGCGTCGGACCGCCCCAGCGGGAGCAAGCTCCCTCGCCACAGGTTCATCGCTTACCCCAAGCGAACAACATTACCCCGGCAAGAGCCCGGCCTTATCCGCCGGGCTTTTTCATGGCCAGCGGTTTAGCGTCCCGAAGCCCGCGCCATGCACCGCTGGTAACGTTCGTCCACGCGCTTGGCGAACCATGCGGTGGTCAGCTTGCGAGTGATTTTTGGACTTTTGAGCACGATCCCCGGCAGCACCGCCCGAGGCAACGGCTTGCCCTCGGCCTTTTCAGCCAGTTCGAACACACGCTTGTAGAGCTTGCTGTCCTCGAATGCCAGGCTGTCCCCCAACTCCAACTGATCGCGGATGGTCGGGTTGCGCATCCCCAACGACTTGCCCAACGTGCGAACCGCCAGCTCCGTGCTGCCGGGCATGATTGAGTCATGCAGGATCAGATCGCCGTCCAGGGCCAGGCTGATGCCCGAAGCGCGGCTCACCGCGTGCTGGAACGCCGCGTTGCGACTGGCGTACCAACCGGCGTTGAAATCGGCGAACCGGTACAGCGGCTCGGTGTAGCTCACCGGATACCCCAACAAATGGGCAACGCCGAAATACATGCCGCCACGACGGCTGAACACTTCCCGCCGAATCGAGCCATCCACCGTGTAGGGATAATTCCGCGCATTGGCCTGGGCAAATGCGATGCTGACCTGCATTGGGCCACCCGTGTGCACCGGATTGAAACCATCGAACAGCGTCTTGCCCAGCGGCACCATACTGATGAAATCATCAAAAATCGCGCTGAGTTCTTTCTCGCTTCGCGCCGCACTGAGACGATCACTGTAGCTTTTGCCATTCGGCGAGCGCACCTGGAGCGCGGCGCTGACCAGCAGTCCCGGGACATGAACCTTCGCCGCGCGTCGGTCGATTTCCTGCCGGGCAATCTTGCCCAGTCCCGGTACGGTGGGATCGGCCTGGAAAGTCGATTCCTGCTCGGTCACCGCCAGTACCGAACAAATGTTCTGGGTGGTCGGCGGGATCTGTTGAGCCGAAAAGGCGACGTAGATATCGCTGGCCCAGCCTTCTCGGTCAGCGGTCTTGGCCGGCAATAACCGAACGATCTGCGCCTTGACTTCGGCAGGCTGGCGCTCTGGCTCCTGGGCCTGGCGCGTGCCGCAACCGGCCAGGGCCAGCAAGGCGGCGAGACTGATCGTCAATCGAGTGAATTGCATGGTGCTCCATCAGATCCATTGTTCGGGAGCAACCATACGACCAAAAGCCCAGGGAGGCTACTGAAGGGAAACAGATGAATGACAAGGAAGATCCTGTGGGAGCGGGCTTGCTCGCGAATGCGGAGTGTCAGTCACTACCTTCTGCACTGGCATACCGCTTCGCGAGCAAGCCTGCTCCCACATCGGTCCATCCCTGCGTGGAATGCCTGATCAGATCCCGCTCAACGCCAGGTCCATGGCGAAGTAAGTGAAAATCAGGTCCGCCCCTGCCCGCTTGATCGCGCCAAGGCTTTCACGCACCACCCGAGCTTCGTCGATGGCACCCGCCTGGGCGGCAAATTTGATCATCGCGTATTCGCCGCTGACCTGATAGGCCGACAACGGCAGGTTCGACGCCTGGCGGATGTCGCGGATGATGTCGAGATAGGCCCCGGCCGGCTTGACCATCAGCGCATCGGCGCCTTCCTGCTCGTCGAGCAACGACTCGCGCAGCGCTTCGCGACGGTTCATCGGGTTCATCTGGTAGCTCTTGCGGTCGCCCTTCAAGGCGCTGCCGCCCGCCTCGCGGAACGGACCGTAGAGCGCCGAGGCGAATTTGGTCGAATACGCCATGATGGCCGTCTGGCTGAAGCCCGCCTCGTCCAGGGCCCTGCGAATGGCCTGGACCTGTCCGTCCATGGCCGCTGACGGCGCGATGACATCGGCACCGGCACGCGCTGCCGCCACGGCCTGCTTGCCCAGGTTGATCAGGGTCCGGTCGTTATCCACTTCATGGCCGTGCAGCACGCCGCAGTGGCCATGATCGGTGTACTCACAGAAGCAAGTGTCGGACATCACGACCATTTCCGGCACGGCGTCCTTGCAGATCCCGGCCATGCGCGACACCAGGCCACGCTCACTCCACGTGTCGCTACCGTCGCTGTCCAGATGATGGGACACGCCAAAGGTCATCACCGACTTGATGCCGGCGCGGGCATAGCGCTCGATTTCGCCAGCCAGTTTCGACTCGGGGATACGCATCACACCGGGCATGCTCTTGATCGGCACGAAATCGTCGATTTCTTCTTCGACGAAGATCGGCAGTACCAGGTCGTTCAGGGTGAACTCGGTTTCCTGGAACAGGCTGCGCAAGCTTGCGTTGCGGCGCAGACGACGTGGACGTGCTTCGGGGAAGTGGCTGGACATGGGACTCCTGGGGTAAAAATGGGGCTCGATCACAGGGAGCAAAGCTTATGCCCTGGCCGGCCAGGGCACAAACATCGGCGGGAAAACAGAGTGTTACCGGCAAGGCAATAATCCGCTCAGAGCGTCAACACGCCATTGATGCAGGTCACCACGGCACCACCAATCCAGACCTCATCGCCGATCCGCTCGACATGAATCCGCCCGGCCCGCCCCATGGTCACGCCCTGGCTGACCACGTAGGCGCTGGGCGCCAAGCCCTTGCTCAGCATCCACTGGGCGAGCCCGGCATTCAGGCTACCGGTGGCGGGATCCTCCGGCATGCCATCGCCGGCGATGAACCCACGCACTTCGAATTGAGCGGCATCGCCATCCACCTCCGGATCCCACGGCGCAACAACCCCTACGGCCAGGTCACGCAATTGGTAATAATCCGGCTTGAGCGTCAAGACTTGTTGGCGATCCTTGAGCAGCAAGGCCAACCAACCGGCGCCGTTGTCGACCCACTGTGCGTCGACTATCGCCTCGGCTGGAAGCCCCAACCCCTTGCGCACTCGCTCCAGCACGTCGACTTCCAGCGGGCCGGACTTGAGCAAGGGCGGCGCCAGAAAGGCCAGGCCATAGTCGCTGCGGCGAATCCTGACGAGCCCGACACCGCATTCCTGCACGATTTCCTGCCCTTTCGGCACGCCCCCGGCTTCCAGCCACGCGTGGCAACTGCCCAGGGTCGGATGCCCGGCAAACGGCAATTCGGTCGAGGTGGTGAAGATGCGCACCCGGTAATCGGCTTCCGGGTGCTGCGGCGCCAGCACGAACGTGGTCTCACTGAGGTTGGTCCAGTTGGCGAAAGTCGCCATGCGTTCTTCGCTGATCCCATCGGCCCCCAGCACCACCGCCAGCGGATTCCCCTTGAGCGACGCTTCGCTGAACACGTCCAGCTGCTTGAAATCGAATCGACGCGTCGTCGTCATTCTGGAATCTTCAGGCCGCGAGCCACTGCCGGTCGCGCCAGGAAGCGCTCCAGCACCCGTGTCACGTTGGGAAAGTCCTGGATGCCCACCAGATCACCCGCCTCGTAGAACCCGATCAAATTGCGCACCCACGGGAACGTGGCGATATCAGCGATGGTGTAGCGCTCACCCATGATCCAGTCCCGGCCCTGGAGTCGGCCGTCGAGCACCTTGAGCAGGCGTTTGCTTTCTTCGACATAACGGTCGCGCGGACGCTTGTCTTCGTAATCCTTGCCGGCGAATTTGTTGAAGAACCCCAACTGCCCGAACATCGGCCCGATCCCGCCCATCTGGAACATCAGCCACTGGATCGTTTCGTAGCGCGCCGCCGATTCCTGGGCCAGCAGTTGACCGCTCTTGTCCGCCAGGTAAATCAGGATCGCCCCCGATTCGAACAACGCCAGCGGCTGATCCCCCGGCCCATGGGGGTCGAGAATCGCCGGGATCTTGTTGTTGGGGTTCAGCGACAGGAACTCAGGCGACAACTGGTCATTGTTACCGAAGTCGACTTTATGTGGCTCGTAGGGCAGGCCGGTCTCTTCGAGCATGATCGAGACTTTAACCCCATTGGGGGTTGGCAACGAGTAGAGCTGAATCCACTCAGGGTACTGGGCCGGCCATTTTTGAGTGATGGGGAACGGGGTCAGGTTGGGCATGAAATGGGTTCCAAGTATCAGTCAGAAAGCTGAAGCATAAATCAGCTGATCGGCTTTTGGCCGTCGCCCTTCTTAAATCCGCAACATCCTGTCGCTAACATTCGCTTCAGTCTCTGGCGGGATGCCGTTACAACACAGCGCACCGGCCAGGATCGAACCAACGGGCGGAAAGGGACTCAGAGAACTGCCCCGAGGAATCGAAGCGGCGTAACGACAAGGAAAACACCCAAGCCCTCAGGCTTCGTGGTGCCGGGGTTTGTCAGCCTGAATCGAAACCGAAGACGCCATTCAATGATCAAGCCAGAGAAATTCGCCCGTTACCTCAAAAGCCGTTCGTGGCTGATGCTGCCGACGCTGCTGGTGTCCTGTGGACTGGTGTTGTCGCTGGAATCCAGCGTGAGCCGCGCCCAGCCAGTCGATGGCGTGCAGACCCTGGTGTTCCTGCGCCACGCCGAGAAACCCGCCGGAGGCCTGGGCCAGCTCAATTGCCAAGGGCTCAATCGCGCCATCGACCTGGCGACCTTGCTGCCGGAAAAATTCGGCAAGGCCGACTACGTATTCGCCGCCAACCCTACCCGGAATGTCGAAGAAGGTGAGCTGGACAATTCCTACAGCTACATCCGCCCGCTGATGACCATCAGTCCCAGCGCCATCAAGCTGGGCCTGCCGGTGAACATCGAATATTCGGCCAACGACACCAGCGACCTGGCCGATGAATTACTGCATGACAAATACCACAACGCCACCATCTATACCGCCTGGTCCCACGGCTACTTGCCGGAACTGATCAACAAGGTCGCGGGCGAAGCGGTGGGCAAGCGGCTCAAGATCACCGATGACTGGGCGTCGAGCGATTTCGATTCGCTGTACGTGCTGACACTGACCTGGCACAACGGCAAGGCCAGCCTGACCAGCCAGAGCTACAAGCAAGGGCTGGATAACGGGCAGGAGACGTGCCCGACCTAAACCGCCAACTCGATGTGTCGACGAACCCTGACTGTGGGAGCGGGCTTGCTCGCGAAGGCGGCGTAACAGTCAGCGATGATGTTGAACATGCGGGCCTATTCGCGAGCAAGCCCGCTTCCACAATGCTTCGGTGCCCTTGCTAAAGAGTACTGCCTCATCCGCCTCGAGCGGCGCGCTCAGTCAGATATTCCAACACCGCCAGCCGCTCCCCGGCGAACTCGATTCGCCCGCCCTTCTTCTCCCGCTGGAACACGTACATCGGGTCGTAGTATTCGCGCAGCAGGCCTTCGATCCAGCCGCGATGCAAATCGACGGCACCCGTGCTGGCCTGCTCGCCCAGGGCCGCTTCCATGATGTCCATCAATCGCCGATGACGGTCGCCACCCAGGCGCCTGTGAATGTTGCCGAGACTCGACAGCAGTCGCTCGGAAAACAAAGCGAAACCTTCGTCGCCATGCACGTTGATGAATTCGGCGCACAGGTTGATCACATAGTCCTGCAGGATTCGCTCGACCCGCCGCTCAAGGCTGTCTTCCAGCCAGACCATCGGCACCTGCTGCATGCGCTGGTACAACGGCAGCGGGACGGCGCAGCTGCCCACCATCCGACTTTCGTCTTCCAGCACGAACTGCTCGATGCCGGCGGCGCGCTTTTTCAGCACATCCACTGCCAGCAGGTTCTCGAAATCGATGTTGGACGGCTGTCCGGTGGCGCGCTTGCCAAAGCTCGAACCGCGATGGTTGGCGCAACCCTCCAGGTCAAGCGCATTGGGCAGTTGCGCCAGCACTTCGGTCTTGCCCGTGCCAGTCATGCCGCCCAGCAGGACCAGGTCGCACTGGGTTGCGGCCTGCTCGACGGTTTCGAGCAAAAAGGTACGCATGGCCTTGTAGCCGCCGCCGACACGGGGGTAGTCGATACCGGCTTCGTCCTTGAGCCATTGCTGGACAATTTGCGAGCGCAAGCCGCCACGGAAGCAATAGAGCAACCCGTCCGGATGAGACCGGGCGAAGTCGGCCCAGGCCTGGATGCGCTGGGCCTTGGTTTCACCGGAGACCAGCTGATGCCCCAGGACAATGGCGGCCTGCTGTCCTTGCTGTTTGTAACAGGTGCCAACCCGTTGCCGTTCGATGTCGGTCATCAGCGGCAGGTTGACCACACCGGGGAATGCACCCTTGACGAACTCGACGGGCGCACGGGTATCCATCATCGGACGATCGTTAAGGAAGATATCGCGGTAATCGGTAATGTCGTTGGGCATCAAGACACCTCGACCGCGTGGGTCTGTCGCTCGACCAATTCGCCAATCGGTTCCAGTGCAAGGCCCAGCTCGGCGGCGACCTGCAGGAATTCGCCTTCACCTTCTGGCGTGACGGCAATCAGCAGGCCGCCGCTGGTCTGCGGGTCGCACAGCACGCGCTTGTGCAACTCCTGGACACGGCCGACCTTGCTCGCGTAACTGTCATAGTTGCGCAACGTGCCGCCCGGTACACAGCCCAGGTCCAGGTAATACTCGACGCCCGGCAAGCGCGGCACCGCGTCATAACGGATGCGCGCGGTGAGCTGGCTGCCATCGGCCATCTCCACCAAGTGCCCGAGCAAGCCGAAGCCCGTGACATCGGTCATCGCGGCCACGCCGTCGAGCTTGCCGAAACGGCTGCCGGGCTTGTTGAGCGTGCACATCCAATCGCGGGCCAGGCCCACGTCGGCGGCGCGCAGCTTGCCTTTCTTTTCCGCCGTGGTGAGGATGCCGATACCCAGGGGTTTGGTCAGGTACAGGCGACACCCGGCGACAGCGGTATCGTTGCGTTTCATATGGCGCTTCTGCACGAGCCCCGTCACTGCCAGGCCGAAAATCGGCTCTGGCGCATCGATCGAGTGCCCACCCGCCAAGGGAATGCCCGCCTCATCGCACACCGAGCGACCACCGCGGATCACCTCCCGGGCGACTTCCGGGGCCAGGACGTTGACCGGCCAGCCGAGGATCGCAATCGCCATCAGCGGATCGCCGCCCATGGCGTAGATATCGCTGATGGCGTTGGTGGCGGCGATGCGGCCGAAGTCGAACGGATCGTCGACGATCGGCATGAAGAAGTCGGTGGTCGAGACCACCCCGCGCTCCTCGTCGATGGCGTAGACCGCCGCATCGTCCCGGGAGGCATTGCCCACCCAAAGCTTGGGGTCAAGATTCTGCGCGCCGCTGCCGGCCAGGATCACTTCCAGCACCTGGGGCGAAATCTTGCAGCCGCAACCGGCACCGTGGCTGTACTGGGTCAGGCGAATCGGCTCGCTCATGGGCATACCTCTCGTAAGTCAAGGTGGGTGATTCTACCAGCAACCCCCACCGTCCACCGCCAGTCGCGATCATTCGCAGCGCATCCGACGGAATTTTTCCGCCGTGGGAAGACTCACTTGAACAATAGCCGAGCCCCCACAGGAGATTGCCGATGGACCCAAAACCCGCCGCAAACAATCATCTTGATTACGGTCTCGACACGCTGTTCGGCCGCGAGACCAAAAGCGTCGACTGCCAATTCGAGGTCAAGCGTCTCGACGATGGCGAGCCGCCGTGGTTTGCCCTGCATGTACGCCCGCCGCTGCCCGAAGACCTGGCGAAAGCCCAGATCGTGGTGTTCCGCGCCGAAGGCCGGCGCATCAGCGGCATCGTCCGGCGTACCGAGCGCCTGGCCGACGACAGCCTGCAACTGGACGTCGAACCGGACTGAGCCGCCCCGGCCGGCGTCCCTAGCCATCACGGAGTGCGTTCGCGCTTGCATTTGATCAGCGCAGTGGAGTCCGGGGCGACGACCATGGGATGATCGGTCCTCAAGCACGACCACCCGTGGAGCATTTGAATGTCATCGCTGAGTCAAAACGCCGCCGCCCTGCTGCTGACGGCCATCGCCAGCCTCGTCGCATTGCCTGCGCTGGCTGCCCAGCCCAAGGCCGTGGCGCAAGCGCCCGTCCAGAAGATCTCGATGTTGGGCGGCAAATTCAGCTTCAGCCTGCCCAAGGGCTTCACGGCGACGCCCTTGTCCGCCGGGGATGTGGCGCAGGGGACCGCCGGGGCCGCCGGTACGATGTACAGCAATGCCACCACCAGAACGGTGGTGATCACGGCCGAAAACACCTTGGTCGACGGGGCGAATGTGAAGGACAACGACACCGCCTTCCTGGATACCACCTTCGCCAACTTCGCCGTCCAGAAAACCAAGGCCCTACCGGATGCCAAGATCCTCGGCGAACAGAGCCTGACCCAGAAAACCACGGGCCTGGGCCTGCGTCAGCTCGATACCAAGGCCACGCAGGGTGGCGGGCCAACGTTGGATACCACGTTGATCGGCGCTTCCGGCACGCGCATGGCCGTGGTGCAGATCATTTCCAGGGCCAGCGACCAGGCCGGTCATGAAGCGCTGGTGAAGCAGATCGCCAGCGGCAAGTGATGATTTGCCGCGGTTTTGTGGGAGCGAGCCTGCTCGCGAAGGCGGCGGCACATTCAGCATCGACTCCGGCTGAACCACCGCTTTCGCGAGCAAGCCCGCTCCCACAGGGATCCGGGGTGCATATCAGGGATTGAGGCGCTCCAGCCAGGCCCGCAGATCCTTCACTTCCTGCGCACTGATGCTGTGGCCGAGGCCTGGATAGGCATGGAATTCCGGCTCCAGGGCCAGGGTCTTGAGGAATGTGTCGGCGTCGGTGCCGTCACGGTAGGGAATGATCGGATCCACTGTTCCGTGACCGATGAACACCGCGAGCGCCCGCCGCGATTCATCGGGGGTCAGTTCGGCCCGCAGCACCGGCAGGACCCGCCCGCCCATCGCGGCAATACCGCCAACGGCTTCGGGGTGTCGCAAGGCGACTTCGTAGCTCATCATCGCCCCCTGGCTGAACCCCACCAGGTAGACGTTGCTCGCATCAGTCGGGTATTTGGCCCGGGCCTTGTCGATGAACTCCAGGAGCATCTGGCCGCTGGCCTTCAGGTCGGATGTGTCACCGTCGTACGCACCCTCGCCCTTTTTCGCAAACCACTGGTAGTGCCCCGGCTCCATAGCCTTGGGCGCCCGCACCGATAGGTAGTTGTAGTGCTCGGGCAGTTCGTCCGCAAGCCTGAGCAGGTCCTCTTCGTTGCTGCCCGACCCGTGCAGGAAAATCACCAGCGGTCGGTTCCCGGCCTTTTCGTCAGCGCGGGCCAGGTAGTTGAGTGGCAAGTCGGTATGCAGCGAAGGTTGAGCCTGCACGCCGACGGATACCAGCAGCAGAAACAGGGCGAACGCTTTGAGCATCAGTCTTCCTCCATCATTGGATAGCCGCACGGCAACGACCGTGCGGTGAGGTAGACCGCACTCATCAGTCGTTGATCAATTTCCCCGCCCGAATCGGCTCGCGCCCGGCGACTTTCGCCTGCCAGATGCCCGGCTGGGTGTAGCGTCCGCGATCCAGTGCGAACAATACCCCGCACGTGCCGGCAGGAACAACGGTGACCCGGTCATTCAACGGATCGACCACTTCGAACAGTGGATCGCCCCGCTCCACCCATTCGCCCGCTTCGCGCAAAAAGCTGACCACGCCATGGTGCGGCGCGAACAGGTACTCGGTGCCTTCGAATGGAAAACCTTCGCAGCACGCTTGCGGCGCGGCCGGCCAGTCACCGCCGATAAAGCCCTGTTCCGCCAGGAACCCGAGGATGGCTTCGCAATTGGCTTGGGCCTGCTCCACCCGGGTGTCGCCCATGCTGCCGAGTTCCAGCGTCGTCGCCAGGTTGGCCGGTGGAATCGCTGCTTGCGGAAAAATCTTCGCCAGGCGCAACCACGGCGTCGAGCAAGACTCATCGAACGAACTGCCGCCGGAATCTTCACACAGCAACGCCACGCCAGCCTTCAACCGCGCGGCCAATGAGCGCCATTGCGGCCACTGTTGCGGCAAGGCGTACAAGTGGATCGCAGCCTCGAAATCACAGTGCAGGTCCAGGGTGACATCGGCGTCGCAAGCGTGGCGCAGTAACAGCCGATGCAAGGCTTCGAGCTGAGACGGGGGCGGCGGGAGATCATCCAGCACCTCGATCATGGTCTGGCGAATCAAGGTGATATTCGCGGCCGGGTCATCCCCGAGGCGTTCACCGACGCGCTGCGCCACCGGGGCACTGAGTTCAACGAAGGATCGGTTGAAGTTCTTGCCACTGCCCAGTTCGAAACGCCCCATGTGGGCGCTTTGCAGGTGCTGGTCCAGGCCGATCGGATTGGCCACCGGCACGAGTTCGATCACGCCCTTGAGCAGGCCTTGGGCTTCAAGCGTGTTGAGGCGTTGTTTCAATTCCCATGCCGTGCGCATGCCGGGTAATTCATCGGCGTGCAGGCTGGCCTGGATATACGCCTTGCGCGGGCCGTGGCCGTAACGAAACACGCTGAGCGAACGTTCCGTGCCCAGGTGGCTCCAGGGCAAGGTATGGTCGATGCGTTGCATAGGCTCTCCAGATATCGGTTTCTCGACAGGTGCAGGGTAAGACAATCGCCCATGAAAAAGGTGGCCGGCCGGGTCAGCGGCGGGCCACCTGGTGACGTCAGCGATTAATGCCCGTAGACGTCAAAGGCAAAGTATTTGTCTTGGACTTTCTTGTACGTGCCATTGGCGCGGATTTCGGTGATGGCAGCGTTGAATTTCTCGGCAAGCGCCTGGTCGCCCTTGCGCACCGCGATACCGGCGCCGCCGCCGAAGTATTTCGCGTCTTCATAGGTCGGCCCCACGAAGGCAAAGCCTTTGCCGGCGTCGGTCTTCAGGAAGCCTTCGTCAAGGGTGACGGAGTCGGCCAGCGTCGCGTCGAGGCGACCGGAAACCATGTCCAGGTTGGCCTCCTGCTGGGAGCCGTAGCGCACCAGGTCGATCCCCGCTGGCACCAGCACCTCGGTTGCGAAGCGATCATGGGTGCTGGCGCGCAGCACACCGACTTTCTTGCCCTTGAGCTCGGTCAGCGGGTCCTTGACGTCGGAGCCTTGCTTCATCACGAAACGCGCCGGGGTGTGGTAGTACTTGATGGTGAAGTCGACGTTTTTCTTGCGATCGTCGGTGATGGTCATGGACGACAGGATCGCGTCGATTTTCTTGACCTTCAGCGCCGGGATCAGGCCGTCGAATTCCTGCTCGACCCACGTGCACTTGACCTTCATCTGTGCGCACAGCGCGTCGCCGATGTCCACATCGAAACCGGCCAACTTGCCATCAGGGGTTTTCATCGAAAACGGCGGATAACCCGCCTCGATCCCGAGACGGATCGGCTTGGCGTCTTCGGCCACGGCCGAGAATGACAATACGGACAGTGCGAGGGCACCGAACATGGCTAGCTTCTTCATTTTTGCTCCTGAGTGCGCAGGTATTTATTGATCGTTATAGGCAGAATCGGAAACAGCGTTCGGTCGATGAAAACCGAAGTGGCCCGGAGTCTAGAGATGCACCCAGGAGGGAAATTACGTCGAAGCGACAAATAGTTATAGAAATACTGCCTGGGAGCTGCGTAGAGCTGCCGAGTGAAACGAGGCTGCGATCTTTTCAAAAGATCAAAGATCAAAAGATCGCAGGCTTCGCCAGCTCCTACAGGGCCCAGCGGGAGCAAGCT